>NZ_CTDZ01000009.1:3007178-3310767 GCF_001375555.1 Numidum massiliense
CACAACGGGTTTGCCCTCAAATCGGCCTTCGATGCAGCGTTTAGCATGGATTTAAAGCCAGGAGACATCCTCTGCTGGCTGACGGACATGGGGTGGATGATGGGACCATTCCTCATGTTTGCTTCTCTGTTCAATGCGGCGACGATGGTGCTGTACGAAGGGACACCGACGTACCCCGAAGCAGACCGCGTGTGGCAACTAGTAGAAGACCACCGCATGACCCACCTCGGCCTTTCGCCGACGCTCATCCGGTCACTCATGCCACACGGCGAACAACTCGTCAAACGGCACGACTTATCGAGTTTACAAGGAATCGCCTCAACAGGTGAACCATGGAACCCGGAGCCGTGGCACTGGCTGTTCGAGACAGTGGGACAAAAGCGCGTGCCGATCTACAACTACTCCGGCGGAACGGAAATTTCCGGCGGCATTTTAGGCAACGTGCCGCTGAAACCGATCGCCCCGATTAGCTTCAACTCCCCGCTACCCGGCATGGACGTCGACGTTTACGACGCGGAAGGCAGACCAGTGCGCAGCGAAGTCGGCGAGTTAGTCATTAAACAGCCGTGGGTCGGGATGACGAACGGTTTTTGGGAAGAGCCTGAGCGGTATAAAAAGACGTACTGGAGCCGCTGGCCAAACACGTGGGTACACGGCGACTGGGTCATTCTAGACGACGACAGTGGCCAGTGGGTTATCACCGGCCGATCCGACGACACGTTAAACGTCGCCGGTAAACGCCTCGGTCCGGCAGAAGTAGAATCCGTGCTCGTCGCACACCCTGCCGTCCTCGAAGCGGGAACAATTGGGATCCCCGACGAGGTAAAAGGCGAAGTTCCTGTCTGCTTCGTCGTATTGAAATCGGTTACTTCCGCAGCTCGTTCACCCGACGGAAAGCTAAAACCAAATGAAGGGAGTCGCTATTCGACATCTCGAGCAACAGGAGATGTGACCGAGCAAGGGCGGCAAGCACCTAGCGCCAGTCAAGTAGCACAACTTCACGACGAATTGATGGTTTTGGTCGCCGAACGGCTAGGAAAGTCTCTTTGTCCGAAGGCGATTCATTTCGTCCCCGACTTGCCGAAGACGCGCAACGCAAAAATTATGCGCCGCGCGATTCGCGCCGCTTACCTCGGCCACGACCCGGGCGACTTATCTGCTTTGGACAACCCAGAAGCGGTGACAGCGATCGCCCACTTAAGTCGGGTCAAAAATAGTTGACGTACCAAGTGACCGTTTTCTCGATCCCGCTCGCAAACGACTCTTCTGCCTTCCAGCCGAGCTCTGTTTTAATTTTCGTGGCGTCAATCGCATAGCGAAAATCGTGCCCCGGCCGATCGCTGACGAAGCGAATGAGTTCACGATAGCTTTTTACTGTTGCGCCCTGCGCGGGCGGGGGCGCCACCCGGTCCAAAATGGTGCACACCGTCTCTGCAATGTCAATGTTCCGGCGCTCGTTGTCCCCGCCGATATTGTACGTTTCACCGCTCTGGCCGCGGTGAAACACTGAGTCGAGCGCCTGGCAGTGGTCGATGACGTACAACCAATCGCGCACGTTTTTACCGTCACCGTAAAGCGGGATCTCCTTAAAAGCGAGTGCTCGGCTAATAATCGTCGGAATGAGTTTCTCCGTATGCTGTTTCGGACCGTAATTGTTAGAACAATTTGTGGTGACGACATTTAATCCGAACGTATGCCAGTAACTGCGTACGAGGAAATCGGATCCTGCCTTACTTGCACTATATGGGCTGTTCGGCGCATACGGCGTCGTTTCGGTAAAATAACCGCGCGCCCCGAGCGTCCCATACACTTCGTCCGTCGAGACGTGTAAAAAACGGGCATCTTCGCACCCCCGCTTTTTGCAGTGTGGACCTTCCATCCACTGCTCTCTTGCGACATCGAGCAACGTAAACGTGCCGTGCACGTTCGTACGCACAAACGCTTCTGGGGCGACGATGGAATTGTCGACGTGCGACTCGGCGGCGAAGTGAATGACCCCTTTTATGTCGTGTGCGCGAAATAAATGCGCGACTAATTCGCGATTACAAATGTCGCCGTGGACAAATACGTAATTCTCGCAATCCGCGACGTCTTCCAAGCGGCTTAAATCGGCGGCTGCTGTTAACTTGTCTAAATTGACAATGCGGTACTGCGGGTATTTGTTGAGGAAGTAAGGAATAAAATTCGATCCGATAAAACCTGCCCCGCCCGTGACGAGGACAGACTGTTGCGGGCCATTTTTAGGGGCAATCTGCTGTTTCATGGCACTTCTCTCCTTTGCCGAACCGTTTACTTTCTCGTTGACGATCCCTTGCTCCTATTGATTTTCCTTTAGCGCCAATCGTTAACGGTAATGTGTCCGTACAGATCATATGATATATTATGAGTTGACAACTATTGCGTCCTTTAAAGTCTCCAAACGAATGACGGTTTTTTTATGAAAGGAGCATTACCCGTGAGAATCGTATCTATCGAACCGACCCCTAGTCCGAACAACATGAAATTAAATATGGATGAACGCCTTCCCGACGGAACGGCTTACAATTTTACGAAAGATAACCGCGCAGGTGCGCCTTCTTATATTGTGCAACTCCTCGACATCCCGGGTGTGAAAGGAATTTTTCAAGTTACCGACTTTATTGCCGTCGAGCGCGACCCAAAAGCGGATTGGCAAACGATTTTGGCTGCCGTGCGCGACTTTTTTGCCAAAACGACGATCGCGCCGAACGAAGCGGCTGAAGTCGAAGAAAACCGCTCCGACAAAACGTACGCTTCGACCCAACTCGCCGCTGCAGTGACGCAAACGGCGTTCGGCGAAGTGTACGTGTACGTGCAAATGTTTCAAGGGATTCCGTTACAAATTAAACTCACTTCCGGCACTGAGGAAAAGCGGGTGGCGTTGCCACATCGCTTCCTAGATGCTGCCATGCGCATACAGTCCGCGGCAGGCAACTTTGTGTTCGAACGTGCGTGGGAAGAGCGCGGAGTGCGCTACGGCGAAATGGACGACGTAGGTGCACAAATCGCGGAGGAAATTACCGCTGCTTACGACGGCGACCGCTTGAACCGGTTAATCACCCGTGCCCTCGAGCAAAAAACGGATCAGCCGCTAACACCTGATGCGCTGTCTGCCGAAGTGGTCGCCGAACAATTAGCGGATCCCGACTGGCGCAAGCGCTTTGCCGCCCTCGAACGGCTCCAGCCGACGGTCAAGACGCTCCCCGTCCTCAAGCAAGCACTAACTGACGAGAAAATGTCAGTGCGCCGCCTAGCGACGGCATATTTGGGCATGATCGAAGACGCGAACGACGTCGTACTGCCCCTCCTCTATACGGCGCTAAAAGACCGCTCGGCAACAGTGCGGCGCACGGCTGGCGACTGTCTTTCCGACTTAGGCGACCCCGCGGCGATCGGTCCGATGTGCAAGGCGCTACACGATCGGAACAAAATTGTCCGCTGGCGCGCCGCCCGCTATTTGTACGAAGTCGGCGACGAGTCCGCCATTTCCGCCCTGCGGGACGCGCAAGACGACCCGGAATTCGAGGTGCAAATGCAAGTAAAACTCGCGCTCGAACGCATCGAAGGCGGTCATGAAGCAGAAGGCACCGTCTGGCAACAAATGACGCGGGCGATTGGCGAGAAAGGAGTGCACCGACCTTGATCTCGATTAAAAATGTCACAAAAAGTTATGGAAACACGAACGTCAAAGCCGTCGACCAGCTGCAACTGGACATTCCATCCGGGCAAATATTCGGTTTTCTCGGTCCTAACGGCGCCGGCAAGACAACGACGATCAAAATGATTACCGGCATTATTAAACCGGACTCCGGCGATATCGAAGTTGACGGTATTTCGGTAACGAAGGACCCCCTCGCAGCCAAGCAGCGCATCGGTTACGTGCCGGACAGCCCCGAGCCGTACGATCGGCTGACTGGCTTGGATTATTTGCGCTTTATCGCCGACGTTTACGAAGTGAGTGCAGCAGAACGACAAGAGCGACTGCCAGAGCTGCTTCAGACGTTCGGCATGGAAGACGCCGTCAGTCAACTCATTCAAAGCTACTCCCGCGGAATGAAACAAAAAATTACCCTGATCGCCGCCTTGTTACACCAACCGTCCGTGTGGATTCTCGACGAGCCGATGGTCGGACTCGACCCGCGCGCCGCCCGCCTCTTAAAAGAAGCGATGCGCGCACATTGCGATCAAGGTCACACCGTGTTTTTCTCTACACACGTGTTAGAAGTGGCAGAGCGCCTGTGCGACCAGCTAGCAATTATTCACGGTGGAAAGCTGATCGCCTCGGGAACAATGGCGCAGCTGAAACAAGGAAAGGGCGAAGACGTGAGTGACGAGAAAACACTGGAAAACTTATTCTTGGAGTTGACTGAACGGTGAATGTTACAAAAGCGTTACTTCTCGTCACACTTAAAAGCCAGTTCAACCTATCGGTACTGAAACACCGCTACTTCGTCAAAAGGGAAAAATTGTGGGAGCCAGCCGTTGCCCTGCTCATTTTGCTCGGATTTATCCCGTTTGAAATGCTTGTCGTAAGCGTGAGTACGCAATTGTACACGGGCCTCGCTGCCGTCGGGCAACAGTCGTCGCTGCTTACGTTACTATTCGTTTTTACGCAAGTGTTGGCCTTCGTCTTCGGCTTACTATACGTCATCGCCAATCTGTATTTTTCGAAAGACATCGAAGGACTGCTCCACTTACCAGTCACGCCGGTGCAAGTGCTGACGGCGCGTATCGCCAGTGTGTGGATTAGTTTAGTACTTACGACGCTCCCGTTCATCGCTCCCGGTTTGATCGTGTACGGGCTGCTTGAAGGGGAAGGCATCGTTTTTTACGTCGCGGCACTACTCATGCTACTACTTGCGCCACTGTTGCCACTAGCGCTAGCGACAGTCGCTAGTATGCTGCTCATGCGGGTGACGAATTTAAAAAAACATCGTGACGCCCTACGGGTACTCGGCGGCTTGCTCGGCGTCGTCTTTTTCTTCGCCTTTCAATACGTGGGCCGCACCTTTTTTGGCGAAGGGACGACGAATTTGGAAGACCCGGGAGCTGTGCGCGACTTGTTCGCTGGGCCAAACGGACTCGCCGCACTCGTCGGCAGTACGTTCCCTCCGAGCCTTTGGGCGACGTACTGCTTAACGACGCCTTTATTTTCGGGTGGTTGGGCTTGGTGGGGACTGTTTCTCGGCACTTCCAGCTTAGCAGTCGTCCTCGCCGTCGGCAGCGGAAAATATTTTTTATATCCCGGACTGATCGGCAGTAGTGAATCGACTTCACAGCGAAAAAAGTTGCAACCTAATGACATTGCGGCACGCATCAGTCACGTCCGTTCACCGCTCATCACGCTGTTTCTCAAAGAATGGAAAGTATTTATTCGCACGCCTGTGTTTCTATTAAATAGCCTCATGTCAGTACTGTTTTTGCCCGTGATGGTCGTCACCCCGATGGTCGCCACGAACGGGATAAATGTGTTATCTCGCCTTGCAGCGGAAGTTCCTCACGGTTGGGAAGTGATCCTGTGGGGTGGCGTCGGCGTCGTCACACTTATATGTGGGGTAAATAGCATCGCACCGTCGGCAATCTCGCGCGAAGGGAAGTTGTTTTACTTGAATAAAACGTTCCCGGTCCCCGCAGCGACTCAAGTGACGGCCAAATGGTTGCACGCGACACTGTTCACGAGTATTGCAGCCTTTATCGTCACTGTCGGCATTGTCATTTTAGGGGCGCCGCTAAGTGTCGGGGCATGGGTACTGTTACTCGGAGCGACCATCGCCGCGGTATTCAATTTGCTAGCCTTAATGATCGACTTGCGCTTTCCGCGCCTCACCTGGTCTAATCCACAAGAGGCAATGAACAAAAACATGAATGCGCTCATTAACATGCTCATCGAGTTTGCGCTCGTTCTTGTCCTCGGAAGCCTCATCGTCATCGCCTTTATCGTCGGCGTTCCGCCACTGGCGACGAAGCTCGTATTGCTACTCCTCTTTGTCGCTTGTAACTGGGGATTGCTTAAGGGCGTGCAAGCGTATGCCGAGCGACGCTACGAACAAATCGAGGTGTAAAACCTTATGTAAACAACAAGCCGGGGCCACTTCCCGGCTTATGCTGCATCGTCACTACTGTACTTTTTCCGGGAAGTCTCAAGCTACCCTATTCCCTACCCGCTCTCACATGTTGCCCTACGTAGGAATAGGCTATTGAAGGCTGAGTTACCGCGAAATTAATGTACAGTATTTGTAAGTAAAAACTCCCTCTCTGTTAAGTAGATGGCCTTTAACAGAGGGAGTTTTTTGCACGCGGTTTTCAGGTATAGGTCTGGTGTTTTTCTCTCGCTTTTTATAAACTAGGCGATGTTGTTATACGTGTGTCCACCGGGCTTTTCGGGGAGCAACCACGCCGCTTCCCTTCTTAAATACGGAACCATCCAGCGATCGAAGCCGATTTTACCGGCATTCATTCCGGCAACGAGGACAAAAACTGTCAATAACACCATCTGCGGATTACTGCTCGTCGTTCCAGAGAAGAGGAAAGCGAAATTCATGACGATCCCCATACATGCTGATAATGTCGTGAGGAAACCGAAGATGAGGCCGAGACCGACGAAAAATTCCCCCCAAGGAATGAGCACATTAAACAATATGATGTGAGGGATGGCGAAACCTTCCAAAAAGTTTGCCCACCAACCTTGTACGGCAGGATGGTCGCCAGCCGTCGCCTGCACCGCCGCGTGTAAATAATTCGTCGCGTCAAACCCGTCGACGATTTTGAGCCAGCCGGCAGTCATCCACGTCCAGCCAAGATAAAGCCGCACGATCAATAATAAGTACGCAGCCACCTTGCTCTCGCGTAAAAACGTAACAAACACTGCGATCAACGCTCCTTCCTTCTCTTGTACCTCAAATGTACAACGCTTGGATGTGCATTAATAGCAGTTTGTTAGTAAATTCACAGTATAGCCTTACCTTTTTGGCAGTTGTGCAACGGTCCGATCCTTACGTGCGTGCGGTGGTAGTTACTGATGACAGCGTGTTGTGCTTCGCTTTTAAAGCGGTTGCGAATGTTCACCGTGTAATGTTTGTCATAAACGTCGACAATGTAAGGGCGGTATAACGCTTCGATGAACGGTGTCTTACTGATCACCATTAACGCTTTCCCCGATAAGTTTTTAAAATCAGCGGCTAGCCGGCGATGCTCCGCCTCGGCAAAGTCGCCGCTGAACCGTAAATTGCCGTAGTCCGTGAACACGCAGTCGTACGGCGGGTCTAGAAATATGAAATCGTTATCATTTGTCTCGCGAAGAATACGTCCGTAATCCGTCGTGCAAATGTGCGCACTTCGCAACAACTCACTGTGCTGACGCGTTAAGACGTTCGCGTTAAAGCGATTGTAGTGACCGTACGGAACGTTGTATTCGCCTTTTTTGTTATAGCGGATCATCCCGCTGTATGCCGTCTTGTTAATGAAGTAATAAACAGTCGCCTCGAGGTATTGGCCGGAAGGGCAATTAAATTCCTCTCGCATGCGGTAATAAAGGCACTCGTTCGGATTGGGCACGCGCACCTCGCTGTGTGCCACTTTTTTTCGCTCTAAAAAGGTGCGGTGGTTGCGCTCGTATGTCGCTTGTAGCTCGTCAAGCTCGCGCCGCACACGGCCATAGCGATCGCGCACTTGTCGGTACGCGCGCATCAACTTAGCGTTAATGTCATTCAGTAACGCCCGCCGCGGTTCGAGGTGAAAAAAAACAGCGCCGCCCCCAAAAAAAGGCTCGACATAGCGCGTGTAATCGCTGGCTGACGGGAAATAGTCAGCGAAAAACGGTATGTCCCGCATTTTTCCACCGCGGTATTTAAGAAAGGGTCTCATCTCCTCACCATCCTTAATCCTTCGCATTCACCGATATGTAAAGACAACAAAAGCTTTGTGCGATAAACCTATTTTTCCAATTATCGCATATTATTACCGTTTGTCGCAACCGAAAAAAAACTGTATAAATATGACCCTTTAGAAAAACAGACCGACAACCACCTAAGGTAGGGCGGTTATCGGTCTGTTTTACGTTTGCCACTAACGTGCGCTTGACTACTTTTGCGAAGCGCGCCACTCGTCGATCTGCTTTTGTGCCTCTTCCATAATTTTGTCCAAGCCAGCTTCCTTAAATTTCTTGGACGCTTTCGGCAAATATTCTTTCGGGTCGACGGAGCCCGTCATCAGCGCTGCCCAATACTCGTCTTTGACGTTGTTGACGGCTGCCAATTCGGTCGATACGTTCGCAGGATCGAAGTTAAAACCTAACAGTGGTGCATCGGTGGCCGATTCGTTAAATTTGTCGAATTGATCCCACTTGTCATCCGGATCGTCTTCAGTTAAATAAGTGATCATCATATTACCGAGCGTGAACGACGGCATATCGTAGTTTTTCCCCGCCGGCAGATCTTTCACGCGATCGCCCTTCACTTTTTCATAGTGTTCCCCTTCGATCCCCGAGTCGACTAAGTTGCGCAAGTATTCGTCGGTGTTCAACAGATTGAGGAACTCCATCGCCTTTTCTGGGTGCTTTGACGTCGCGGAGATCGCTTGTAGCGAGCCGGTCACCGACCACGTATACGTTACCGGATCGTTAATCGGCTTCGTCACAACTTCGTAACCTAAGCTATTTTTCCACCCGTTCTCCGCATACGGTTGGTAGTGGACGCGGTCGACTAACCACTTGCCAGTTTCCATCGCGTCGCCGCCGGTTAACGTCGCGACGTCTTTCGGCAAATAACCGGCCTTGTAATACTTGTGCATCGTTTCCAGCGTCTGTTTCACTTCCGGTGTTTCAAACAAGTTAACGAGTTTGTAGTCCTTCGTATCTAACTTGACACCGAGTGGTAACCCTTCAATTAAGTAATCGTATGGAATGTCCGGTGTAAACGTCTTATCGGCAGAGATCGGCGGTATGCTAGGTTCCTTTTCTTTAAACGCTTTTAACAGCGGCTCTAAACTTTCCAGAGATTGCACATCCGAAATATCGAGGTCGTATTTATCCAAGTACTGTTTGTTAAATCGCCATACCGACTGAGCCGGCAATTCTTTGTTTGCTGGTACGCCATAGTTTTTGCCATCGACTTGTGTCCCTTCGAGAAACGACGGGTGAAGCACGTCTTTAATCCCTTTCCCATACTTGTCTAACAAGTCGTTGATCGGTAAGAAGGCACCTTTGCGCGCATTTTGCACATAGTCAAATGCCCAAGACGACGTAAAGACGATGTCGAACGGTTCGCCCGACGCGGCCATTACTTGCATTTTTTCGGTGTAATCGCCCCAGTCGACCATTTTCATCTTAACAGTGGCGTTAATTTTTTCTTTCGTATACTTGTTAACCTCTTCCATCACTTTATCGACATCTTTTTGCGGGGTTCCGACCGTATACCACACTAATTCGACCGGCTCTCCCTTCTTACCTTTCTTGTCGTCCCCCTTGCTGTCGTCGGCGCTGTTCGAGCAGCCGACAGCGAGCAGTGCAAAAACTAATACACATGACAATGCGACACGTAAGCCCCTGCGAAGTTTCACGTCATATCCTCCTCAAAAGCATATGTTTTATTACAAACCGTCCGCGTGAATGCCGCGACAGCTATCACGGCTAGTCATCCACCCGGCAGCTTATAACCACTTCATGCCGTCGGCGTCACTCTTTAACGGCACCAATTGTTAAACCTTGCACAAAGTACTGTTGGAAAAACGGATAAGCCAACACAATTGGTCCCGTCGCGAGTACGACCATCGCCATCCGCGACGTTTCTTGCGGCAACGAAGCAAGCAGTTCCATACTGACGCCGCTATTTTGCGTGCTTTGCAAAATAAATTGCATACTGTTTTCGATGCGCATCAACATCGACTGTAATGGCACTAAATGCGGTTCATCAATATAGAGCAACGCGTTGAACCAGTCGTTCCAATAGCCGAGCGTACTAAACAGCCCGATCGTCGCCATTGCCGGTAACGAAATTGGCAAGACGAGGCTAAAAAAGATACGAAACTCTCCTGCGCCGTCAATTTTTCCCGATTCGATAATCGCCTCTGGCACGGACGAGCGGAAAAACGTGCGCATAATGAGAATGTAAAACGCGTTTACACAGAGCGGTAAAATGAGTGCCCACACCGTGTTTTGCAAATGCAGCACTTGTGTCACGACCATGTACGTCGGAACGAGCCCCCCGTTAAACAATAGCGTGAAAAACGCAAGGAACGAGAAGAAGTTCCGATACTTAAAGTCGCGCCGCGAAATCGCGTAGGCGTAAAAAGAAATGACGAGCAAACTGACAATCGTACCGACGACAGTGACGAAAATTGTCACGCCGTACGAACGTAGCAACTGATCCCCTGCTTGAAAAATATACTTGTACGCCTCTAAGCTCCACTTCTCCGGAAACAAACTGTAACCGTTGTGTGCGAGTGTACTTTCGTCCGTCAGCGAAATGATAATCACGAAAATAAACGGAAACACGCAGATGAAGGCGAATGCCCCAACGAGTATATTCATCGCTATATTCCAACCCGGGGGGAGACCGTGTATGTCCCGCGGTTTACGCGCGCGCCTCTCGCTCCGTCTTCCGTTCACAGCGGTAGTCGCCATATGAGTCCCACCTCCCTAAAATAGTGCGCTATCTTTGTCGATCTTGCGGACGATATAGTTCGCTGTAATGACGAGAATAAACCCGACGATGGACTGATACAAACCGGCTGCCGCACTCATACCAATCTCTCCGGTCGTTTTTAACCCGCGGTACACGTATGTGTCAATGACGTTCGTGACCGAGTAGAGCGCACCTGAATCGCGGGGCAACTGGTAAAACAACCCGAAGTCTGAGTAAAAGATGCGTCCGACCGCCATTAAGGTCAAAATGATCATCAACGGTTTGATCATCGGCAACGTGATGTTTTTAATTTGCTGCCATTTGTTGGCACCGTCAATCATTGCCGCTTCGTACAGTGACTTATCGATACCCACAATAGCAGCTAGGTAAACAACACTCGAATAGCCGAGGTTTTTCCAGAAGTTCATGAAGGTCAAAATGTAGGGCCAATATGTCGGATCCGAATACCACAACACAGGATCGATGCCGAACCAACTGAGCACTTGGTTGAATACCCCGTGGTCGACGCTTAAGAAACTGAAGGCGAAGTAGCTGACAATCACCCAGGACAAGAAGTACGGCATAAACATGCCCGTCTGGTACCACTTGGCGAGTCGCTTGTTCGCTAACTCACTCAACACGACTGCCAAAAAGACAGACAGCACGAGGCCGACGAAAATAAACACAAAGTTGTACAGCAACGTGTTGCGCGTAATAATCCACGCGTCCCCCGTACTGAACAAAAACTTAAAGTTTTTTAACCCTACCCACTCACTGTTGATAATACTCGCGAGAAAACCGTCCGGACTAAACCGGTACTCCTTGAACGCAATGACCGTACCAGCCATCGGCAAATACGAAAAGAAGAAAAACCACAACGTCCCAGGGAGTACCATCAGCAGCATCGCTTTGTTATTACGCAAATTTTTGCTGAAACGTTTTACCGCTTTCACCACTCATATCCCTCCTCCCGAACGAGCGGGTTACTCACCGCTCTACTACCAACATACTAGAGAAGGGATTGGCGCTAAAGTTAAAAAAAAAAAGGTTTACTGGACAAACTAAATAAAGGGCATACAACCGTTACGGTAAGTTCCGAAATTCAGTCGGCGAGACACCGACGTACCGTTTAAACTGTCGATAAAAGTAACTCGCGTCCCAAAAACCGACTTTGCGGGCAATTTCACGTGTTTTTAAATGTGTCTCACGCAACAGTTGTTTCGACTTCTCGATTCTGTACCTGTTGACATAATGACTAAAAGACTCGTTCGTCTCCTTTTGAAACAGTTGACCTAAGTAAACAGGGTGGACGTTATACGTCTGTCCGAGCATCTTTAACGATAATCCTTCCGCATAATGTGCGTCGATGTGACGCAACACTTGTTGCACAATCGGCGTCACCTCGTCTTGCGGAGTCAAACTGTCCATCGCCGTTTTTGCGACCACTTTTACGTATGTTTTTAACGCATCGATCGACGGCGCTTGGAACACCCGAGCAAACATATGCCGATACACAGTTAATGTGCTCGCCTGTGTGCGGGATCCCTTACATACGTTGTTGAGTGACTGTTGAATATGGACGATGATGTCGATCGCCGCCGTCTGCAAATGGGCAGGCGTCACGCCACTTTGACCTTGCAAACGTGCAAAGTCAGCATCGATTAATTGGAATAGCGCCTGGCGGTCGCGCGCGAGCAGTGTTGCAGCGTAAGCGGGTAAATCCAACTGAAAAGCCGGCGTCCTGCTCAGTGCGACGGGGGACAACTGCTCGATCTCTAATACGTGCGTCTTTGGCTCGATTAAATAATACTGCGCGGCGAGCTGTGCGTCGGCGTAGCTTTTGGCTGCTAGTGCCTTGCCGGACACGTCGCCGCCGATACCGATGACAACTTCGCAGCATACTGCACCTTGTAAGTCCTCGTAAAGGGCGTGGAGCCATTCTGTCGCTTCCACTTTGGCGGCCCTGCGATTCTCAAGGGAAAAAATAACGACAGTCTGCCCTGCCTTGTCCCGAAAACAAACCGTCTGACATCGCTCCTGAACCTTATTTCGCACGATGTCATACGTCAAGTACAGCTGTTCGCGTACTGCGGGCGACGGTACGTCGCTGAAGCCCTGAGCGAAAGAGGTTTCCCCTTCCTCATACGGAATCACTTCGATGACGGCGACGAGATAGTACGGCCCATCCAACTGAACGCCGAGCATGCATAGTCGCATCTTTAACTCTTCGCCGTCGATGGCGTTCGTCAGCCAGCGGTACAATATATTGTCGCGAATAATGTCCATGTTTTCACGTCCGTAGACGGTGTCGGCTATCGATGTATCCAGTTTTTCCACTGTACTGCGAAGTGTCTTTTTTAGTTCTTCAATATTGATCGGCTTTAACAAGTAGTTTTCGATCCCGAGCACCATGCCTTCTTTCAAGTAGTCAAAGTCATCGTACCCGCTAAGGACGATAACCTTCATCTCTTCGTTTAATTCCTTCGCCCGCCGGATCAACGTTAAGCCGTCCATGTTCGGCATGCGAATATCAGTGATCAATATGTCGACGGGTACTTGTGACAGCGCTTCTAACGCCTGACGGCCGTCTTCTGCCTGCCCGACAATTTCTAATCCGAAGTGCGACCAATCGACGATCGCGTACAACCCTTCAACGATAAACGGTTCGTCGTCAACGAGAAACACTTTGTACATCCGCAACATTCCCCCATCAAAGTTGTCTCCTTAAACGCAAAACGTTGCTATCGTCCGTCCGATTGACGTTTCCTCTCCTGACTATCGTAAAATTTTGCTAGAAAATTTGCTAGAAAAGAAGCGTACCTTAAACGTTTAGTGAACTGCTTCACGACACTGTGCCCGTCAGCTCTGAGTTGAGCACAGCCGGAATCGTCACTCGCACTGTCGTTCCTTTTCCTTCAACGCTGTCGACGGTGATACCGTATGAACTGCCGTATAAAATTTTTATCCGTTCGTTTACGTTTTTCAATCCGAGTGACGAAGTGCTATAAGCTTGCGGCGCAGCTAAGGCGCGTTGCAGTTCAGCCAACTGCTCGCTGGCAATCCCTTTGCCGTTGTCTGTTACTTCGATGACAATATCGTCGGCCACTTTACGGCCGTAAATGGCAATCCGGTTATTTTTGCGGTCGAGGCGGATGCCGTGCACGATGTAATTTTCAATAATCGGCTGAAGCGACAACTTCATCACGCGGCATTCTAACACATCTTCCGCCACCGCAACGTCAAACGTAAACTTATCGCGGTACCTGATGCGAAAAAGTTTTAAATAGCGGCGGCAATTTTCAATTTCCTCACGCAAGGTGACGATGGTCGCATCCTTGACTAAATGTTTGAACAGCGAGGCCATAATATAAATCATCTCCCCGACGTCGGTGGCCCCTTGAGAAATCGCCCGCATGCGAATAGCCTCCAGCGTGTTGTACAAAAAGTGCGGGTTAATTTGCGCTTGAAAGGCAATGAGTTCAGCCTGTTTCTGCTTAATTTCCGACTTGTAGACGCGGTCGATATACCGGTTTAATTCTCGGCACATTTGGTTGAAACTAGCGGCAATTTGCGACAACTCGTCCTCTTGTCGTACCGGGATACGTACTGATAAGTCACCCCGCTCTACTTTTTGCATCGCACCGATGACCGTCTGCGTTCGCCGCGAATAATTTCGGACGAAGGCAGCGGCGAGTGTCACGGCAAACACGATACATACAGCAGTCGCGATCGCAATCGTACGCCGAAGCGCGACGTAGTTTTTTTCAATTTCCGCTTTTGGGACGACGTTCGCCGCCATGTAACCGGGCCGGGTCTCGTTAATCGCGGTCACATACGATTCTTCTTCGAGTTGTTCTGTTTTGCCCGTCGTATGTAATCGTTCGCGATATGGATATGTTTGACCGATATAACGGTTGGACGAATCGAATAGGACAGTCCCCTCAGCCGACAGGACGACCGAATACCCTTTTATTTCGTCCGCCTTTTTTTGCAAGACGCGTTCAATGCCGATACGGTCGTACACGACGACTATTTTACCGACTGTTTGTAACGTTTGCGGATCTTTAATATCGTGGGCGAACATAAACTTGCCCTCGTGCGATTCACCGATCGCCTTTTCTAGCCAATAGTTAGCCGCTTGAATCGTCGCGCCATCTCTCATGCGCTCCATGACTTCCGGAATGTACGATCTTCCCGGTTGCAGGGGATAGTAGCGCTTAATCCCTTTTCTTTTGTACACGTACAAATCATTTTGTACCGCACTGTACAAAATGATCTCGGCGATATCCTCGTCTTTATCCATCTCATTTTTGAAAAAAGTATCGATGTTAGGGACAGTAAAGCTGTTGCTGTCTGAAAAGACATCTAATCGGTGCTGCAGATATTTTTGCAAACCGTTTTCCAAAAAAAAGACGGTTTCAGACGTCAACGCTTTTTCTTGATAGAGCCGATGAATCCGAGATTGAGCTGATTCATAGGTCGTGTTAAGGTGGCGACTAACACTTTCTAACAATTGCTTTTGCTCGGTTAGCTCTTTTTCGATGAGCGATTTGGCAACTAATTGATTGACGAGAATAGCGAGTGCCACTAAAGTAATCACGACAATTAACGAGTAAAAAAGGACGATTTTGTTAAACAGCTTCCGTTTGATGTACTTGTTATAACAGTTAATTCTAATCACCTATACATAATTATATACTTGTAACGGTGGACGACAAGTAAGATGCACTCGCTTCCTGCCAACAGTTGTGACAATACACGTAAAAAGCCCGAGAAATACCTTCTCGAGCTTACTGTGTACGCAACTTTAGTTTGTGAACGTTAGCACATACTTCCACTTCGGCTAGTGCTTGTCCAACATCCAACTAATGTTAGCCTAACTTAGTTTGCACCCCTAGTTCGGTTTGAACCACGCGGGCAATGCTGTTCACGTACCGTTCCAGGTCGTGCGCATTCGGTCCTTCCGCCATGACGCGGATGAGTGGCTCCGTTCCCGACGGGCGCACGAGGACACGTCCTTCCGCGCCTAGTTCTGCCTCCACAGCCTCAATCGCGGTGCGGATCGTTGTGTTTTGTTCCCAGCCGTCCTTCTCCCCGACATGGACGTTTATCATTAATTGCGGATACTTCTGCATCGACTCGGTTAAGCGACCGAGTGAGCGCTGCTTCGCTTGGATGACGTTAACGAGTTGTAATGCGGTCAATAAGCCGTCGCCGGTCGTACTATAGTCGAGGAAAACGATGTGTCCAGACTGTTCGCCACCTAAGTTGTACCCGTGCATGCGCATTTTTTCCATCACGTAACGATCGCCGACGCGTGTTTGTACGGTGTGAATGTTTCGCTTCTCCGTCGCTTTGTACAGTCCGATGTTACTCATGACTGTTGTTACTAACGTGTCTTGCGCTAAGCGCCCGTGCTCTTTTAAGTAGGCGGCGAGAATGTACATGATGTAATCGCCATCGACGACGTTGCCATTTTCGTCGACTGCGATGAGCCGATCGGCATCGCCGTCAAAAGCGAGGCCGAGGTCAGCCCCTTCCTGAACAACGCGATACTGTAACTGTTCCGGGTGTGTCGATCCGCAGTTGGCGTTAATGTTTACGCCGTTAGGGTCTCCCCCGATGACAATCACTTCGGCTCCTAATTGTTGAAAGAGGCGTGGTCCGATGTACGACGCTGCACCGTGCGCACAGTCGAGGACGATTTTCAAACCGTCAAAGCGGTGAATGATCGTTTGATTGAGATGCGCCGTATACGACTGCAACAAATCTGGCCGTACGGTGAGTGTCCCGACGCGATCGCCGACGGGACGCGGCAGTCGATCGTCTGCATCGATTAACGCCTCGATCTCCGCCTCCGTCTCATCGGACAATTTAAACCCGCTTTGTCCAAAAAACTTAATCCCGTTATCTGCCACTGGATTGTGGGAGGCGGAAATCATGACGCCGGCGTTAGCCTCAACGTGCTTCGTTAAAAAAGCGACGCCCGGTGTCGTCACGACGCCGAGTTGAATGACGTCCGCCCCGATTGATAGCATGCCGGCAACGAGTGCCGCTTCGAGCATGTGACCCGAAATGCGCGTGTCGCGGCCGACGACGATTTGCGGCCGTTCCGCACGTTTCGTAAGGACGTACGCACCTGCTCGTCCGAGTTTGTAGGCAAGTTCCGCAGTTAACTCTTCATTCGCAATCCCGCGTATTCCATCTGTTCCAAAGTATTTCCCCACTCGCATTGCTCCCCCTAATCACTTATCGTTTATCTTTTAATTCAATCTCTACCGTTTCCGGTGGATCGATGACTTTGATGTAAGCCGGTAAATTCCAATGGATGTTTACCTTATGCTTTCCTGGACGAAAGTTAGAAACGTTAATGACCGGCTGGATCTCGCGTTTCGTCAAACTGCCCATGCGCGTCGCTGAACCGGCGACGACGACAGAAACAGTGTCGTCATCGACAAAACGAACTTTCCACCCTTCCGGCATCCCGTTGACGCCGAACGACAAGTCTTTAAACGTCCGCTTCTTCGACCGGACAATCTCGACTTCGATGCGCACCGTTTTCGGATCTACTTTGTCAACCCCTTTAATTAACGGGATTGGCAGCTCAAACGTTCGATCCTTCGTAACGTCCGATAAATCGAGGGCGGGACCGCGGTACACTTCTAACCCGTCAATGATGTCCTTCTTTCCAAAGACCGTCACTTTCTCCTCACTCATCGTTACTTTTTCCACACTGTACCCATCTGGCGGCAGTTTATCAATCTCTGGCCGGAGTGGTATTTCCTTGGTTGGACTCGTGATCGGTACTTCGACATCGGCAACCGGTTCGCTAATTTCCACATCCTCCATCGCCGTCCCCGCTTCGTTGACGGCCTTTAACTGGACACTCTGTTTCACCGACTTCGTATCTTCGCTCAGTTTCACCGTCGCTTTGACGAAAGCGACATTTTTTAAACGACTTTCACTGGCACGAACGAGCACTTTTTGCGGCGTAACGACCGGGGTGCCGACACTATACCCTTCTGCAGGCTTGCCGACGACTTCGACATCGACACTCATCTCTTTTTGTTGCTTTTCTTCAAGCACGACGCGAACAGTCGAAGGGTCGGTTACGTAATCGGCACCTTGCGGCAGCCCTTCAACTTTTACAGGCACGTTGCGGTGCACGCCCGCATCCAGATCTTTTAAATCGACGTATGCCCGGTAATTGCCGGCAACGACGCGATTGAGAATAAAGTTGGAGCCGCGCAACGTTAAGTTAACCGTCTGCGGTATATCGGCGACGACTAGGTTGTCGTTGTTTAATTGGGGTTCGAGGGAGACGTCGCGAATAATTGTACTTGCAGTCTTGTTATCTTTGGCGATGCCGAGCGCAGAATCGTTGACGACGATATAGAGCAAAACAGCTAAAATGACGGACATTATTTTGACGAATGCGTTACTCCGCAGCCATTTGTCCATTGTCGTCCCCTCCTTTTTTCCGCCAGAACCAATTGCTCTGAGACGGCCTTAGCTCGCTATACAACTTGGCAATTAATGATTCTTCCGATAAATCGCGAATGATATCGCCATCCATCGCGATCGACACTTGTCCTGTCTCTTCCGATACCATGACCGAAATGCAGTCAGACACTTCGCTAATGCCGATCCCCGCGCGGTGACGCGTCCCAAGCTCTTTACTTATAAACGGATTTTCCGTAAGGGGCAAATAAGAACCAGCGGCCATAATTTTATCTTCGCGAATGATGACTGCGCCGTCGTGAAGGGGCGTGTTCGGGATAAAAATGTTAATGATTAGTTCCGAGCTAATGGCGGCATTCATAATAATACCGGTCTCCATATAGTCCGTCACACCCGTTTCACGTTCCAAAACGATCAAGGCCCCAATGCGCCGCTTTGATAAATAACTGATTCCCTTTACAATTTCTCCAATTTGTTTCGTCACGCGCTGCTCGGCGAACGTATTGCCCCGGTTAAATAGCAACTTGCCACGCCCGAGTTGTTCGAGTGCACGCCGCAGTTCCGGTTGAAAGATGATGAGAATGACGAGCACCCCGAAGGTGAACACTTGTTCCATCATCCAGCGCAACGTTTGCAAGTTAAAATACGTACTAACGAACCACGCGAGTACGATGACGATGATCCCTTTTAATAACTGTACAGCCCGTGTGCCACGCACGAGCATTAACAATTTGTAAATGACAAAACTAACGATGGCAATATCGACGATGACGTATAAATAGTCCGTCATTCCTGCGAGCCACTTCATGAAAAATCCCCCGTTTTTAAACCGACCTACGCCCTTTTTATTTTTTTAAAGATGAGGGCTGTTATTTGTTTATGTTACAGCTTGTCAGTTTATCTCTATTTCATTAGCGTGTACCCGTGCGCTTTTTTTAAGCTGTATGCCTTGTTTATAGCTTACTAAAGTCTTATAAAGTAAGCAACGGGGAACCGATTGGTCCCCGTCATTGGAATAATTTACTAAAAAACTGAGCTGTTTCAAACCAAATCCAATCGACAATACGATCGATTTGTTCGTTTTTTCCGTATATGTTTGCCGTCGACGCCAAGAAGACTTCCCCGTCCACGGCGACGACGTCACCTGTTACCTCCCCGTACACTTCGACTTTACCGCCGTTAACGACTAGGTCGCCCTCGACGACCTCACCTTCTTTAACGCGTACAACTTGTTTTTCGTTGTCAAATTCGATCGCCGCTAAATTTTTCGGAGAAGTTGTCACTGAGAACTTCCCTTGCGACTGCCACGCGGACGAGACGAGACTCGCACCCATCAGTATGAAGAACAGCGCTGCCGCGACGAGGAACGGGTGCTTACGCAAGCGGTCTGACCAACCGGCCCCACGTTTCTGCTGTGGCGGGCGGGGCTGATGCCGCGGATCCTTGTTTGCCACTCGCTCGGATGCCGGTCGCGCGTCATCGCTACTGGCCACGTCGCGCATAAAGGGGCGCTGTCGTTCCTCGCTCCCTGTTTGTTCGCCTGTCTCCGGCTTCGCTCTCCTCGCTCGCTCGCCTTCGCGGTGTTGAAGCCCCTCTCCCGCTGTCGGCAGAGGTTGCGCGTATTGCGGTGATCCTTCGGCCGCGGCTTGGCGCGGTAATTTCCGCAGTAGTTTTGCGGTAAAATCGGCGGGCGCCGCGACCGCACCGTCAGCAGCCAGCAAAGTCTCTGTACGGTCAAATTGTTGAAACAACTGACGACAGTGCGCACATTCCCGTAGGTGTTCCCTCAATTCGTTCTGTTCGTCTTCCGGCGCATCGCTATCAAAATAGTCGTGCATATGTGAACGGCTCGTATGGCAATCCACAATCGGCCACTCCTTCCTGCTCATTAAGGTCGTCATAACGAGATCGCAGACCTATAAAGACCCTAGAACTTTGCGCAGTGATTCCCTTGCCCGGTGGACACGCGTTTTTACCGTCGACACGGGCAGCGACAGTACTTCACCAATTTCGGCTAAGGTCATGTCATGAAAATAGCGTAAAACGATGGCCGCTTTGTAATGGGCAGGTAATTCCTCGATCGCGTCCTTAACTTTTGTCCTCAGTTCTAACGACATTAACGATTCCTCCGGTGTCGGTTCACTACTTTCTTGACGACTGTACCAATCCTCCCCGTCATCGTCCCCTATTGAATCATCTAATGAATAGTGGGCTTTTCTCTTGCGGATGTGGTCAATACATAAATTAGTAGCTATCCGATAAATCCAGGTAGAAAACTTTCGCTGTGGATCAAACCGATCTAAGTTCTTATAGACCCTAAGAAACGTCTCTTGGGCAATTTCCTCAGCGTCTTGAGCTGAACGCAACATGCGCAAACTCAAGTAATATATTTTGTCCTTGTACTGTTCGACGATGCCGATAAAAGCCGTTTCATCACCGTCCACCGCTCGTTGAATAAGGAGGGCTTCCAGCTTATTCTCTTCTTGCATCTAACTCATGACCTCCGCTGTATGCGGGATCGCAAATTTACGCGCGTAGGCTTAATTTGCGATCTCTTAATATATACGAAGCGCTAAGCATACGGTTTCACCTTATTTGTGTAACTTTTTTACAAAACTGTTTCCCCGAAAATAGAGCCGAGTAAAGCAACAGCCGTGCGCGCCGTTTTATTTTCCACGTCGAGAATCGGATTGACTTCGACGACTTCGACAGATGTCAGTATGTCCGCCTGGGCGATCATTTCCATCGCGAGATGGGACTCGCGGTATGTCACGCCACCCGCTACCGGTGTCCCTACGCCTGGCGCTTCGAGCGGGTCGATCCCGTCGACATCGAGGCTAAGGTGCACTGCCTCGGTGCCGTCCGTGACGATGTTTAGCGCCTCTTCCATGACAGTGGCCATCCCGAGGCGATCGATTTCGTGCATCGTAAACACGTGGATTCCTTGTTCGCGAATAAGCGCCTTTTCCCCCGCATCTAACGAGCGCGCCCCGATAATGACGATGTTGTCTGCCGCTATTTTTTGCCCTTCCCGCCCACAAGATGTCAACCGCGGGTGCCCCAATCCTAAACTAACCGCGAGCGGCATGCCGTGAATATTACCAGAAGGGGACGTTTCCGCCGTATTCAAGTCACCGTGTGCATCGAACCAAATGACGCCCGTTTTTTTTCCCGCTGCCGTGATGCCAGCGATCGTCCCGATGGCAATACTGTGGTCGCCCCCGATGACTAGCGGAGAACGCCCTCTTTGAACGACATCGGCGACCGTCTCGGCCAATTGTTCGTTGACCGTGGCTACTTCGTTCAAATATTTTAGTTGATGGTCCCCGATCACGTGCGACTCCGGTGTGGGAACTGGTAAATTGCCGAGATCCTCCACGTCGTATCCGAGTGCCTCTAGTTTATCGTTAAGGTGAGCATAGCGAATCGCACTCGGGCCCATGTCGACTCCACGCCTTCCCGCTCCGAGATCTAACGGCACACCGATAATCGATACTTGTTCTTCCATATATATACCCTCCTACCTTTATTTCCTACCTTTATGTACGTCTTCAATGAGCTTGTCCTGATGGGTGCTCACACGGAACGAATGTTCATCGTCACCTGTATGACTCAAATAAAACCGTTGAGTAGTAACTTTTTCCCTTTTTGAATGCAAGGCGTTAGAAACGCTTACTACGCGTTAATGTCGTCTTCTGTCTGTTGGCATTGTTTACTGCACGTTAATGATGTGGCGGACACCCCGACTGCAAGGCACCAACGTGCGTGCTATGTAGTTATTATACCGAAAAAATGCCCGTTATGTTGTCGATTCGTGGGTCTAAAGTTAAGGGCGCCAATTTAGCGGGAAGTGGGACGAAAGTTAGTGTCTAGGAAAGTATTCCCGAATAAATCCCGTTGTACCTATTCCATCCGCATGTGTTGAAACTTTCCTCACATGTTCCACCCGCGAACGTCACACATTAAAAACGACGCAAACGCGTCAAATTCCTTCATCCGAGGTGACGCTAACGTGGCACGCCGAAACCGTAACGAACTGCTCGTCCCTGGCGCAAGACGTTCGATGGAACGATTGAAGGAAGAGACAGCACAGGAAATGGGAATTGAACTCGGTGCCGACCAAACAGCGCGCAACAACGGCGCGGTCGGTGGGCACATGGTCAAAAATCTCATACGGTTAGGTGAAGAATCCCTCGGGAAGAAGAAGTAGGAAGCGGTTTCGCCGTCTGCAATGAGGGTTGATTGACAGGCGTTTCAAAAGGCGATCAAGTTTCCTCAATTTCAAAAAAGCCGCTCGACAACGTATCGAGCGGCTTTTCCTAAAATATGGAGCGGAAGACGGGATTCGAACCCGCGACCCTCGCCTTGGCAAGGCGATGCTCTACCTCTGAGCCACTTCCGCGCATGGTGCGGGTGAGAGGACTCGAACCTCCACGCCGAAGCGCTAGAACCTAAATCTAGTGCGTCTGCCAATTCCGCCACACCCGCGTAACGGTGCGGTGTTTAATTAACAATACATATTGTACCACGTGGCGGATGGTATTGCAAACATTTTTTTGGGGATGGATCGTTGTTTGACTTTAACTTCTTTTTAGACGATCTCCAGGTTCGCGAGCCCTTGGATTTGACTTTATATTGTACTCCACACTGAAACATAATTCCAAGATAAAAAAACCGACAGTTCCCCTAAGGATCCCATCGGTTTTGAAATGACTCCGTATAAAAAACACACGTGTTGTGTGCAGTATCAAAAAAAGGGACTATGGAGGGAAGAGCTTTTGGGGGATTTTTTCCACAAAGGTAACTATTCAAAAGTAAGTTGTGATAGAATAGGGGAAGCAGTAGGTCGGCTTCTCATGGGAGGGTGGCTCATCCCCTGATGAAAGGGGGTGAGGCGTATGACAGTGTTTGAAGCGTTGACGCTCATGATTGCGTTCGGCACTTTGGTTTATATGCTGTCAAGACGCAAATAGACCTCCCTTGAGTAGGTAGCTCAAAAAGGGAGGTCTACTCCTTTGTAAGAGCCGCCCCCTTTAAAGGGGTACGGTCTATTGCGAGACCATAGGTGTAGCAGCACCTGTGGTCTTTATTATGTTACTCATCTTCTATCATCATTATAACACGATTGGCAATAATGTACAGGTCTTGTTCTATGATTCCCTTTTTTTACAGAGTAGCGATACATTGAAGGCCTCACCGCGCATTTCCTTAAGGCGTTCATAGACGCGTCCCGAGGTATGCTTCTGTTTACGCGGAGCTTTTAAGTCGCCCCCTTGCCATTCGTCGATCGTCTCCTTGTAGGGATCCAGTTTGGATCGACGCGGTTTCCGCTTCGGAGTTTCATTCCAATCCTCCATGTCGATGTACTTTTTAATGGTTTTGAAGTCGTGTGTTGTTCGCCGCTGAATTTCTCGTAAAGATAGCCCGTATGTGTAACATTTCTCTCGAAGGGTTTTAGCAGGAATTTGGAGGGAGAATATAGAAAAGGAAGACCTAAATAGTACTCCTAACCACCACGAAAGGAGAGGTCTTCCTTGAAAACCATTATACCAGAAATCGCTACTATCTTGGAACAGTCTACAGATATGTTGTCGTTTTGGGAAAGCTTACGTATTCGCCTGATGGAAGTGATGGCTGATCTGTTCGGAGAATTTTTGGAGCAGCTCGATCAGATGATGACGACGCATTACAAGGAAAAATACGGTTGGAAAAGTGAGCGATTGGACAGCCGGGAGTTCACCAGTTTTTTTGGGACAGTGTCCTATAAACGCCACTTGATGTACGACCGAAACGGAAACGCACATTACCCTGTCGATGAGGCAATCGGTTTAAAACGCCGTAAAAGATACAGCCCAGACCTTATGATGCTCGGAGCAGAGTTAGCTGCAGCGCCGGGAATGACCTACCGCCTCGCCTCAGAGGTCACGCAAAAACTTGCCGGTATAACGATCAGCCATACGACGTTTCAGCGCTTAGTAAAAGAAGCAGGTGAAGCTCAAGCTGTCATGGATGCTGAAAAAAGGGATCGAATTTTTGAGGATACGGTAATTCCTAACTCTCCGTCCGTTAAGCACTTATATTGCGAAGCAGATGGCTTATACGTCAAAGGGAGAGGCAAAGGAATAGAGATCAAAAATATGCTTGCCTATACCGGGTGGGAGCAAAACGGACAGCGTGTCTCGTTAACAGATCGTCACGTCTTTTCTACCGTTGAATCGGTGGATGACTTTTGGGAAATAGGTTATGCAGCGATTCGACATCGTTGGGATCTCTCACATACACATGTGGCGACTAATGCGGATGCGGCTTCATGGATCTCTGAGGAACGCGTTCAAAATACCTTTTCTGAAGCGACATCGGTTGTCCGCCAATTGGATCCTTTTCACGTAAAGAGGAGTATTCGTCGCGGGTTGAGCCGCCAGCCAAGGCTCATTCCTCAAATTGAAAAGGCAATATCCGAAAAAAATAAGGATAGGTTTAAAGCGGTGATTGATACGGCACAGGGAAATGCAGAGACGGAGCGAGAGGAAAAGCGTATCGAGAACATGCAGAAGTATCTTGAAGGGCACTGGGAGATCCTCTGCGACTGGCGTGAGGTTAGTCCAGACGTGCCAAAAAATGCTCGTAGGATGGGATGCATGGAATCGAACCAGAGACGTCTGGCATACCGCATGAAACGTCGTGGCATGTACTGGAGTGAAGAAGGGGCTCAAGCCATCGCCAAAGTACAACAAGGCGTTACCAATGGGACGTTGAGACAGGCATTATTAACTGTCTGGCCCAACCGCCAAGTGACACAAAAACTAAAACGCCATGCGAGGCGAATAGGTAAGTCGGATCACATTGGGGTTCAAGTTGGCAGGATCCAAGTAGGTGCCGCATCAGCTTCAAGTGCTATTGGGTATTTGGATAAGGTGGTTAATCGCCGTCCTTGAAGAGTTAACTCCTCAAGGGCGGACAACAAGTGAACGTTAGGGAATGACATATTTAGGTCTTTAAATCCTTGATCCTGTAAGGTCGTCGAGTAAAGCTTGACACATACAGATAGCCCTTCCCTTTTGTATAAAGACTTGATATAGTGATATAGTGAACTTGAACCATTGTCAACACCTCGTGTTTTCCTCCTCTAACTGATTGGCGTCAATTAGAGGGTAGTAAATAATTGGGGTGCTGGCAATGGTTTTTTCGTTTTCCAGCTAAATGCGGGATTTTTAAGTTGCGTTTTGCTCCATTTCTATTTGCACTAAACAAACGAAGCCACCCAGGCGTGAACACAGGATAAACTGATCGTCTCATTTAGCTGACGTAACATATGATTTGGGGTACAAGTGCTTCATATCAATAAATCGAAAGCCTCTTTTATACTGTCATACTGACATCACTAAATCCCCCCTTATTTGGACAAAGCGTTGTATTGTCCATTTAGTCACCTATGGGATATCTCTTTTCTAGATTGAAACGCATGATATAAAAAACTATTGAACCGGGTATAGTGACTAGAGATGTATACGGAAGTTCAGACAAATCACCGAACACAATGAATGCTATAAGAAAACTATACGCTATCCCTAAAACGGAAAAGTAAGCAATACCTATCCATAGCTGTCTAACTTTGCTCTGTTTAATAGAATATAGAACTTCACCTAATATGCATCCTATTAACACTGTAGGGATTAACAAAATTATATAACTAACAGGGAATTTAATAATAGTATCTGTTACCCCCGCGAATAACGGCCCGATTATTAGCACCAAAATAGCAGAAATGATTGCGGCGATATAGAAAATAATAAATCTAAACATATTTTCGTTCCCCTTTCACACAACATACCATGTTTAACTTACGTATATTTTTAAGGGTGTGGAAGTTCCCTACTTTCAAGACTCCAACGTGTAAAATAAAAAACCAAAGCTCCTATGGCGGCAAAAAAACTATAGCTAATAAAACTTGTTACTTCATAGCCTATGTTAGATGGACCATAAATAATAAAAAGTATAGCCCTCATTATTAAAAGCCCGGTGAAAAAGTCGTCATCGAAGTTATAATCGTATAAAATAGAGTGAGTGACAAGATCTTGTGAAATGAGCGTGAGAGCCTTGAAAGCACAAAAATCATCCGCAACCCAACCGCAACTGTTTCAATTCATCGATATGGAAGCACTCATACCCAAAAGTCATATTTTACGACAATTAAATGAAGCGATCGATTTCTCCTGCGTTTACGACTGGGTGGCTCCGTTATATACGGAACGAAGTGGACGACCGGCTGCCGACCCGGAACGCATCGTGCGATTGATCCTACTTTCCTATTTATTTAACCACTCCGAACGCGGCCTGTATGAGATACTTCCTATGCATGCGGGATACTTGTGGTTCTGTGGGCTCGATTTTGAATCAATTCAACATCCTGATCCCTCCCGCCCATCGCTACCGGATCGGACGACGCTTGTCAAGACTCGGAAACTTTGGCGGCAACACGGTATATTTGAAAAGCTTATGGTTCATGTAATCAATCAATGTATTGCAGCAGGATTGGTCAAGCCCGATGTTCACGTTGGCGTCGACGGGACTCAGGTGCGGGCTAACGCTTCGATTCACAGCTTAAAAGAAATGACTTGTACACCCGTAGAGTCCATTGAGGACTATTTGGCGAGAATCGCTCAACAAGACGGTCAAGCTGAACCGTCTTCATCGCCTCATGACACCGACGATGACCCGCCATCGTCTCCCGGTTCAGCCGACAAAGCATCGAGAAAAAAACAGGGACTGCAGGAAGAAGCCACACATGAGAACTTTCACGGAAAGACTTTTTCTAACGCGACACACCGCAGTAAAACAGACCCTGATGCACGGTTGTATAAAAAGGCAAAGGGGCAAGAGGCTCACCTACGGTATTTAATACACAATGTAACAGATGTCACATCGGGCGTCATTTTGTCGACACAAGCCAGCATAGCATCTGGAGTGGCTGAACGTGAAACGAGCATGCAACAACTTGCGGCGATTCGTTTTTGTCATCCGACCATTCGTGTGTGCACCCTTTCAGCCGATAAAGCATACGGTACGCCAGACTACTTGAATGCCCTGTTCGAACAGGGGATGATCCCCTTGGTTTCTTTGCGAAATCTAACATTAGAGGACGTCCCTACATGGAAACGCCAAACGCGAAACCCTAAATTACAACGCAAACGGCTGGCCAAAGTCAAGGCCGTTCAGGTTAAGAATAAAGCGAGACTTATTCAGCTATCTAGTAAGTATCGCCACCTCCAAAAGCTACGCACGCGATGCGAGCATATATTTGCCGAGAGTAAATGTGATCACGGACTCGACCGCGCACGCAGCCGGGGACTAGACTGCATGCAAGAACAAGCGCTATTGACAGCAATGGTTCAGAACCTCAAAAGACTTTGCCGGTTCCGGTTTAAGAAAAAACCAACTCAAACCGGGATTTTGGCATGCCAAAATCCAACTCGCAGGACAATAGGGACAAAGGTTTCCATGTTTTTTTCGTCACTATTATCGTTAATCGCTTCGCTTCACTTACAGGTAAGGCGGTTTAGTTGATTTAAATCACCGGGCTTTTAAACCATATAAAATACCGAGAGAAAAAAATATTTAACTCCCATCCATAGCCGTATAACTTTTTCCCTTTTTAAGGAAAACAAAATTTCCCCTAGTAAACAACCGATGAATGACAGTGGAACTAAAAAAATCATATATGCAGCAAACCCAGACATAAAATGACTAGTGGAAATAGCGAGCAACAAAATGGATATACACAAAGTTGAAACGAAAGAGATTAGATATTTCAACATAATCATACCCCTTAGATAAAATATGAAATGTTGTGGTCAGGATTTACACTTTAATCTACAAAGTCGTGCGAAACAACCCCCTCCAAACTATAGGAGAGGGTTACTACATTAATATTCAACTTGCCATGATAATCCCTGGTATATTGGTAACAAATGATGAAAACCATAGTTCTTTGCTAAATGGAGAGTTAAAACTGTTGCATCAGTACCCGGCATACAAGCATAGAACTCGTGTGCAGGAGCTTTGTCATGTAATCCATAAATCTTGATCCTACCATTTTTATACACATCTGCGACATAAAAATAATCGATATCAGGCTTTATTTAGCCAAATGGTACATTAGATGGGCGCACCACAACAAACGTTCGACCGAAAAGATTTGTTTCCAACTGTTATAGAAAAAGCTGCGGCATTGATGCGAAGCTTAATAAAGAACCATCCGTTTCACAACGGGAACAAGCGAACAGAAGTGGTAATTTCTGTAAAACACATAGCTAGAACCATGAAAAGGTTTACAGAATATCAATACGTGGATCGAAGCCCCCACAAAAAACTTCTCGACTCCATGCGTAATATAGCTAAAAAGCACTAAAAACATATGCAGATGACAATCAGACATAAAAAACGCGGTTTCCCCATTATCCGAGAAACCGCGTCATAACAACCTTTTTTCTGGTGGGCCATGCAGGGCTCGAACCTGCGACACCCTGATTAAGAGTCAGGTGCTCTGCCAACTGAGCTAATGGCCCAGAACAAAAAAACGCACAGATGCGTCTTTTTTTGAATGGTGAGCCATGCAGGATTCGAACCTGCGACACCCTGATTAAAAGTCAGGTGCTCTGCCGACTGAGCTAATGGCTCACATGGTGACCCGTAGGGGATTTGAACCCCTGAATGCCAGCGTGAAAGGCTGGTGTGTTGACCGCTTCACCAACGGGCCTTGTTTAGACGTGTTTTTTGAAATCAACATAGTTCATTATATAACGGGATGTACAAGTTGTAAAGGGGTTTTATTATATTTTTTCTACCCCTTTCTACCCCTTTTTACCCCAATTGAAGAAATGCGTGTAAAAGACGAGATCGGAGCCTTATTCCCGGCCCCGATCGGTCTGTTAAGACGTACTGCCACATGTGCGTGCGTGTGCATACATAAAATCCACTTAGAGGCGCAAACTGACAACGAGCACGATCGCAACGACAAGTACGATACACACAGTGAGCGTCGTCAAGTAACCCGACAGTTTAACCGTTTGAGCGTCTCCGTCTGCAGGTTTGGCAGCTCCGGCTACAGTGGCAGCTCCGGCCACAGTGGCAGTTAACCGTTTCTTCAGCTTACTCCCCATAATGCCGGTGACGATGAGCGCTAGCAAGATTAACGTACCGCCGCCTTTTTCCATCACTTGCAACCAGAAGGGCTTGTTCGCGCCCCAATTCATTTGTACGATAAGCACAATGCCGCTAATTAATACGGCGACGGCACTCGGATGGGCGATCGTACTAAAGACGCGAATCACCCGTTTCGCCAACGTATTGCCCGGCGCCGTGCCGAGCTGTTCCTTTAGCAATGTGAGCATGACGACGATCGCTAGCAAGGCGCCGAGCCAAGCGAATAGTCCTGTCAGGTGCAAAAACAGCATCCATCCAATCATCTTCTTTCGTCCCCTCTCAGGCGATCCTTCACAAAGCGCCTACTTTTATATTCAGCCATTATCGCTATACCGTCTTATCGATTGACCAGTAACCTTGGTTTTCTTTTCAATCAGCCCTTTGCCTGCTGTTCCCCAACTTTTACCATCACAAAAGGGGATTGGAAAAACACCTGCTGATCCGTTGTAAGCATGTCTATTTGGCACCTGTCGATCCCGTCGTCACTGATGTCGCGCCGACTTTCTTATCGCGCCTTTTTCCGAAGAGCAGCATGAGCGAGGGGAGCAACATCCCACGCACGAGGAACGTATCGATCAAAATACCAATCCCCATGGTGAAGCCGAACAAATACAGCTCTTGCAACGGCTGTGTGATCAGGACACAAAACGTCGCCGCGAGAATGATCCCCGCCGAGGAAATGACGCCGCCAGTGAGGGCAACTCCCCGACTGACCGCTTCTCGCCACGCGACCTGCTGCGCCTCTTCCCGAATGCGCGAGACGAGCATAATGTTGTAGTCGACTCCTAGCGCAATGAGAAAGACAAACGTGTACACCGGCAGCCGGTAACTGATCGCCTCGAACCCTAACACGTAGTGGCACACAGCCCAACTTAGCCCTAACGTAGCGGTATACGACAGCAGCAACGTCCCCATCATGAGCAGTGCCGTCCACAGCGAACGCGCTTGGAACGCGAGCATGACCGTAATGAGGGCGGCAATGAGCGCAAAAATGACGACCGTATCGCGCGCATTCATCTGTCTCACATCGAGTTGCTCCGCCGTTTGCCCCGCGTAGTGCAACGCGAATTGTGACGGGTCGAAGCCACTCTGTTGCAGTAACGTTTCACTGTTGTCTCGCAGCTTCTCTACCGAGTCGAGCGCCGCTGCGTCATAAGGGTTATCGCGCAACGTCAGTTGCAGCTTGAGCGCCTGCTTCCCATCCGCTAAAAAGTTCCGCGGCAACTTGGCGTCGGCTCCTGCAAGCTCAGGCGTCATTTCCGGTGAGACCGCGTCGATCGCCCCTTGCTTTTTTAATGCGGCCGTCAACGACGTCAACTTTTCGACAAACTTGTCATCTAAGGCGATCTCTTTGTCTGACTGCAACACGACGGTCACGGGGGCTAACTGTCCCGGCGGAAACTGCTCCTCCAAAATGTCAAACCCTTGCCGCGAGGAAATATCATCCGGAAAAGACTTTAATAGATTGAAGGAATGGTTCATTGTACCGACATTAACCGAAGCAAGTAGCAGCACACTGAGCAACACCGTCGCGATAATTCCCGGTTTTTTGGCGACAAAGTTGCCCGTCTTCGTCCAAAAGCCGGACGGCTGCACGTCTCGTTCCTCCAACTTCGGGATGAAAGGCCAGAACGCGTTGCGCCCGACGAGGGTGAATACAGCCGGAATTAAGGTGATGCCGCCGAGCAAAATGACGAGGATCGACACGGCAAACACAGGTGCAAAGTGGTTGTACGGCGTGAACACTGCTGCCAACAAGGCCAACATGGCGACGAACACCGTCCCGCCGCTAAAGAAAATTGGCTCCGCCACCTGCATGAACGCCACTTTCATCGCATCGTACGGCGAACCAATTTTTTTCAGTTCCTCACGATAACGCGAGACGACAAACAGGCAGTAGTCCGTTAAGACGGCAAACAACATGATCATCATAATCGAGAGGGCTTGCTTATCGACGACGAACAAGTCGTACTTCGCCATGAGTCCTAACACGCGATCGACGACGGCGTATACCATCCCGGCGACGACGAGCGGCATGACAGCGAGTAGTGGCGAGCGGTAAATGACGATGAGGATGACGAGGATCAACCCGATCGTTGCAAACAACAACACGAGGTCAGCGTTTTTAAAAAGCGTAATCGTGTCGGCAGCGATCCCAGCCGGTCCCGTTATTTCAAACTGCAACTTGCCACTCGCTGTCTTTTCTACATGGCCGCTAATTTGCTGCATCGTGTCGTAAATTTGCTCTGATTCTAAATCTTTCTGCAAGGCGACATTTAACAAAATGGTTCTGCCGTCCGCAGAAAACATTTGATCTTGCACTGCTTCAGGGAACAGGTGAAACGGTAACGCACTGGACACGTGTTTCGGTTTATCGCTTGAAGCTAACCATTCACTAATTTTGGCAATCTCTGCCCGTTCAGTGACCGTGATCGCCTTCTCTCCGTGAAACACGAGCAGTGCGACGATCCCGTCGTCCGACGGAAACTGTTCGTCGGCAATCGCCTGAGCCATCTCCGAAGGCGTATCGCCAGCGACACTTCCTTCCCCACTGCTGATTGCATACTGTTTCGCTCCCGGCGCTAGTACACTGAGAACGACGATGAGCAGCAGCCACGTGCAGAAGACAATTTTCGACCCGCGTCGACTACTCACGAAGCGCACCAACGGATGCAGGAGACGCTGCATAACGTGTGTACCTCCTCTAGTTAGTCTCTTGAGGAGATATTAGCGCACGAATATGAACGGAAGATGAACGAGCAGTTACAGAAGCAATTACAGGAGCCATCCGGTAGAAAGGATACGGTTTTATTCATAAGTTTTTGTCGTCCTGTTTCGCGTGTTAAGTCTCCCAATGACACTTGACGGCGAGCCGTGTTAGCGAGCAACGCCAGCGACATATGGCAACAGCGAACAGCACACGCCATTACGCGCCTTTAACGGTAAGGCAGCCGGACGGTAACTGTCGTCCCGTGTCCCCACTCGCTCGCCACCTCGATCGTCCCTCGGTGGCGTTCGACAATTTTTTTGGCGATGGACAACCCTAAGCCGCTACCGGAGCGGGAACGGCTTCGCGCCTTATCCGCTTTGTAAAAGCGCGCGAAAATGTGCGGCAAATCTTCCGCACGGATCCCGCTGCCAGTGTCGCTAACCGTCACGACGATGTCGCGTTCGACGCGCAGCGCCACGCCGAGCGTCCCTTCTTGTGCCGAAAACTTAATGCCGTTCCCGATTAAGTTGAACCACACTTGATACAGTAACTGTTCATCGGCAGTAATGACGACTTCGGGCAAGTCGAGGTCTAACGTCAAGTCCTTTTCCGACCATTGCCGCTCGGTGACGATTAACACTTGGCGGATTTGCTCGTCCAAGCGAAACGACGTCCGCTTGAGTGCGTGAGCCTCTTTGTCTAACGTCGCCAAAGTGAGCAGCTGTCCGCTTAAACTGGACAGACGTCGACTTTCTTCAGCAATAATGTGCAAATAGCGTTCTTCCTCTTCCGGTGTCGTTTTTTTGTTTAAAATCGCTTGAGCAAAGCCTTGGATCGAGGTGAGGGGGGATTTAATTTCGTGGGAGACATTAGCGACAAATTCCTGCCGCATGTCGTCGAGCTGTTTGAGTGATTGCGCCATATGAGTAAAATGGCGCGCCAAATTGCCAATCTCGTCCTTCCGCGACACATCCATGTCAAAATCGTAGTCACCGTGCACGATTTTATTCGTCGCTGCTGTCAATTTTTTTACTGGTTTGACGATAAAACGCGTAAAAAAGACAATGAAGACGATACTGAACAAAAAAGTAAAGCCGAGTAGGACGGCCACGAGTATACGCACTTCACCGATTTGCTGTTCCAAGTTTGGGCGGACGAATAGCGCGTACGTCTCCCCGCGCCCCGTTACCGGAAGGCCAACCGTATTTTTGATGCTGTTTTCAAAAAAACCGGTCACCATCTGCAAATGGCGCTCTTCGAGTAATCCCCGATACGTCCCGCCTGCCAGCACGCGGCGCACGTGTGCGTCGTCGAACGCCGTATGTTTGAACGGCGCCCCGTAAAAGGTCCCTTCCATCTGTTCATTGACGGCGTAAATTTGGAAGCCCATATTACCGATACGGGTCAAATAAGACTCGAGGTCGAGAGCCGGCGTCTCTTCGTATAAGGCGCGAATTTCTTTGCTAATCGTCAATACTTTTTGCTCACTGTAGGTCCTGAGCTTATCCAAGTAGTACATGTTTGTAAATAACAACGCGAGCACGCTGCTGGCGATGGCGATGAGAATAAACGTAGCGACGATGCGTAAATAAAGTGTCCTCATGTGCCGTACACCTCGAGCTTATACCCTAAGCCACGCACCGTCACAATGACAAAGTCGTTCGTCCGCGCAGAAAATCGCTCCCGCAGCCGTTTCACGTGCACGTCGATCGTCCGACTATCCCCTTCGTAGTCGCTGCCCCAAATGAGCTGCAACAGCTCATCCCGCGTATAAATGCGCCCTGGGTGACTTGCTAACTGTGCCAGCAGTTCAAACTCCTTAGGTGGAATGACGAACGTCTCTCTACCGATGCGCACCTCGTAACTGTTGCCGTCGATTACCGTGTCGCGGAAGCGAATCACGCGCTCGTGCACCATTTGGTAACGGCGCAGCAGAGCTTTTATGCGAAAGAGCAGTTCCTGCGGTTCAAACGGTTTAACGACGTAATCGTCCGTCCCAGACAAAAACCCCTTTTCTTTATCCCGAAGTTCCCCTTTCGCCGTTAACATAATGACGGGAATATCGTAGTGCGCGCGAATGTCTGCACATAGCTCCCATCCGTTTTTCGCTGGCATCATTACGTCGACAATCGCTAAATGAATGTGTTCCCGCTCCAAGATGTGCAGAGCTTGCGCCCCATCTTCCGCTTCAAATACGACGTATCCTTCTTGCTGAAAAACGAAGCAGAGCAGCTCGCGAATGTGCGAGTCATCGTCGGCGACTAATAAATGTGATCTCATTTGTATTTATTTAACTGTGCCTCCTTAACGCCACTAATTTGCTGTACCTTCTCCCCCATTTGTATCATATCTTTTTTTGCCGGCATGCGCATGCGAAATGTCACCGCCGTATAAACAATACCGCCCTCACTCTTTTTTTCGGCGAACGTTACTTTGCGCACGTCTATTTTCTCTTGCTCCAACAGTTTGCTAATGTCCCTCAATATACCCATTTTGTCTTCGCATACAACTTTAAGTTCGCCAATTTTGGCCCGTTTTACGTATTTGACTTCAACACCGCGCAGCGACAACACACTGATCAAGGCAATGATCGTCGTTGCGATCGCCGCGACATAAAACCCGGCTCCGACACTTAGCCCGATCGCCGCAACGACCCATAACGTCGCTGCAGTGGTCAATCCTGAAACGAACACGTTTGAATGCCGCAAAATGGCGCCTGCACCGAGAAAACCAATCCCGTTGACGACTTGCGCCGCCAGGCGCGCCGGGTCATAGCGCGCATTCGGATGATCCACAAAATCGGCGAACCCGTAAATGGAAATAAGCATGATCAGTGCGGAACCGACGGAAACGAGCAAGTGTGTCTTCACCCCAGCCTGCTTGTTACTCCGTTCTCGCTCCCAACCGATAATCCCACCGAGTGCAGCTGCCACAAAAAGCCTTTCCACAATGATATAGTAGTCAATCTGTAACATCGCTTGAGCTCCCCCTTAAGATATAGAAAAAAACCCGAACGCGGCAACAAACCTTTCATGCCGTTCGGATTTTTTCATCCCCTCCTCAAAATCGCTAGATCAATAAAGAATGATCCAATATAATTATACGATTTTCATAAATGATCCATGCCCTTTACGTGTCGCGTCGATACGCATTTCATACGCTAGCAGCTAAGTGCGCAAACAGCACACGCCCTGCGCGACCTCTCTGTCGCTTTCGACGAAGTTACGTGAGCCTTTAGCTGCGACGTCCTATTTTCCGCCTTTTCCCGTCGTTTTGTTGTAGTGCGTAAGTCCCTTTGTCACCTTTTTGACCGCTTCGTCGAGGGCCTCTTGTGCGGTCTCGCTACCGTCGTACATACGTTCAATGTGATCTTCAATCGTCGTACGCATTTCGGGAATCGTCCCGATCGCGGCCCCTTGTGTCGCCGGAATGAGCTTCGTCTGTTGCATTTGTTCAATCGGCGTCTTGAACTGCGGGTTTTCCTCTAAGTTCTTTTGCAAAACGTCTTCCTTGTAGGAGGCTTTCGTAATTGGAAAATATCCCGTACTTACCGACCACTTCGCCTGACTTTCGGGCGAAGACAAAAACTTGATCACTTCCCACGACGCTTGCTGCACTTCTTCCGACTTACCGGCCATAATCCAGTGTGAGTTGCCGCCTAGTTGCGCCCCTTGCGGTTCCATCCCCTCCGGGTACGGCAGCGGCGCGGTACCTACCTTAAACGACGCATCGTCAATCGTCGCGGCGATCCCGGCTGACGAATCGAAAATGATCGCAACTTTTCCGGACTTGAACGCGGCGCGAATGTCATCCCACTTCCGCCCGAAGTTGCCCGACGTCCCCTCTTTGTACATATCTTGCAACCACGTCATGATGCGTAGACCCTCCTTGCCGTTGAAAACCGCCTCATCAGCTAGTCCGGTGCGCCCGTTGTCGTGATTGACCATTAACGCCCCTTGGTTCGCCATTAACTGTTCAAAAAACCAGCCGTAAATCATAAAACCGAAGCCGTACCTTTCTGTGGAGTCACCTTTTTTCACCGTCAATTGGCGCGCTGCCTCAGCTATCTCCTCGTACGTCTGCGGCGGTTTTTCCGGGTCTAAACCTGCTTCCTTAAACGCGTCTTTGTTATAAAACATAATCGCGTTAGACGTACTGAACGGCATCGAATACAACTTGTCTTCAAAAGAGTAGTACCCCATAATATTTTCTTCAAACTCACTCGTATCGTAGTTGTCGGCTTCGATAAACTTGTACATCGGCACGATATCGCCTGTATCGATCATTTGTCGCGTACCGATGCCGTACAGTTGCATGATCGCCGGCGCTTCGTCCGTCCCTTGCACCGATTTCAATTTATTCACCGCTTCTTCATACGACCCTTGGAACGTTAAGTTAACTTTGATCTTGTCCTGACTTTGATGAAATTCGTCGATTAAACTCTCTAATGCCTCCGCTGTCGGTCCACCCATCGAGTGCCAAAAATCGACGACGACTTTCCCATCTTTGCTACGATCGCCCTTATTTTGCGACGAACCCGCATCCGAACTGTCGGAACTGCAAGCTACTGTAGATAGGATGAACACGAACACTAATAGGAGGACACTTAATCGTTTAGCTGTCATCTAATAACACCCTTTCTCCTTAAAAATGTTGCAGGATTAATACAAAAGCGCCAACTTAAATTGCTCGATCTTTTTTGTTGCACGATCCAAACACGATAAAACGAAACTCACCTGCACCTATCCTTTTAACGCTCCCGACGTCAACCCTTTTTGCAGTTGTTTTTGCCCGATGAACAAGAGCAGTAACGTCGGTAGGACGACGAGGACGACGGCGGCCATGACGGTCGGCCACTGTGTCGACGCTTCTTGCGCCTGCATCATTTTTAAGCCAATTTGCACCGTGCGCACATCGTTGTTATTCGTCACGAGCAGTGGCCACAAATACTCGTTCCACGTCGTCAGGAAGGAGTAGATCGCCAGCGTCGCCAGCATCGGTTTGGACAACGGCAGCACCATGCTTAAATAAAAGCGAAAAATACCGCAGCCATCGATTTGCGCCGCTTCGTAGAGCTCCTTCGGAATCGTCAAGAAATATTGCCGCAACAGGAAAATGCCAAACGCCGTCGCCAGCTTCGGCACCGTCAGGCCGGCAAACGTATTCATCCACCCTAAATCGCGAATCGTGGCGAAGTTAGGGATGATGGTCGCTTCCCACGGAATCATCATCGTCGAAATGACGATAAAAAAGATGAGCGTCCTCCCTTTAAAGTCGATAAAGACGAATGCAAACGCGGCCAAACTACACGTGACGAGCATACCGATTGTTACAATGCTCGACTGTACGAAACTATTGCTCAAAAACTGTAGCAGTGGGACGTTGCTTGCTGCTTTGACATAGTTAGCGAACGACAGCGAGGAAGGTAAGAGCGCTCCCGAATGTACGTCTTTCCCGTCCATAAAACTAATCGATAACGTATACAAGAGGGGTCCGAAGACGACGAGCGCCGACAAAATAAGTAGTGCGTACGTAAGGATCTTCCGGGTCATTATTGATAGTGCACCTTCCTTTCGCCGAACTTAAACTGAAGCAAGGTAAAAATAAGCACTAGCAAGAACAAAATAATTGCTTGCGCACTTGCCGACCCGATGTAATCGTTAACAAAGGCGTCTCGGTAGATCGAGTAGACGATCAAATTTGTCGCCCCAGCTGGTCCACCTTTCGTCATAATATCGATCTGGCCGAATGACTGAAACGCGTTAATCACCCCGACGACTGTGACAAAAAACAATGTCGGCGAAAGCATCGGTACGGTAATTTTACGAAACTGTTGAAAAAAACCTGCCCCGTCAATTGTTGCGCTTTCGTACAAATCTTCCGGAATGCTCTGCAGTCCCCCCAATAACACGATGAAGTTAAACCCGAGGTGCATCCAAATCGTTGTCATCGAAATCGATAGGAGCGCCCAATTCGGGTCGGTCATCCAACCGATGCTAGACAAGCCTAATTTCCCAAATAAATTGTTGAGCAATCCGATACTCGGATCGAATATAAAGAGCCAAATGACTGCGGCAGCCGCAGCAGACACGCCTAACGTCGAAGAAAATAAGACGCGAAACAGTTGGACGCCCCGCAATTTTTCGTTTGCCAAAACGGCGAGGAACAAGGCAAGGGCGATCGTCGGTACGACCGTGTAAAGGACGAATAAGAAGGTAGCCTGCAAACTTAGTAGAAATTCCGGCGATTGGAAGAGCTCCGTATAGTTTTCTAGCCCGTTAAAAAATACGGGATCTCCTTTCGAGTCCGTTAAAAAGAAACTAAGGTAGACGGTGCGAAACATCGGATAAAACACAAAAACGATTAAAATAATGAGTGCTGGAGACAAAAAGAGTAAACCGGTTAACAAGTTTTTTAAACTGCGGTTGTTACTGTTGTTCTTTCTATCTTTTCTGCTACTGATCCCGCTGCCGTTTTTGCTATTGTTTCCGCTTCTGATGCTGATTCTGCTGTTGTTCTCGTTACTGATATTTCTACTGTCTCCGCTGTTCACCAACTATCACCTTCCCCGCGTTGTAAATCCAGTCCATGACAGCTTCACTTTCCCCAAGTTGATACAATCCAATGACGTTCTCCGAGTTGTCGATACAATCCACTCTCCTCACCACACCCCATCCTACGTTGTCGATTCACGCCCCCTTCACATAATGAACGTAAGCGCGAAATGAAAAAAACCCTCTCGCCATGGATAGGCACAGGTCCCCCCCTGTACCTCCGAGTAAGGGTTTCTCCAGCTCTCCGCTTAGCCGTTAGGTTGTTATAAGCAGTATACTAAGCCGCATATGCGCTGTCAACCGCTTTCATAGTGAACTTTTGCACGAGGCCTCCTATTGTGACATATGTATACGACACATGTGTTCAAGATGCCCGCTCGTAGCACACCACCCACGTCATAAAAACGACACCTGCTTGTGACTATTAATGCGAACACATAACATTAGTCGACGCTCATGACATACGTTGATGGCACATGAGTGGCACATGGATGGCACATGAGTGGCACTTGCTCGTTTCTACTGTAAACGCCAAGCGCTAGCGAAGTAACCCTTTACTTATAATTGTAGAGGGTAATTATGGATGTTTGTTGAAGCGATCGTTAATATGTTGTTAAGAATAGCAGCGGTAACGATCATTTTTGTCACATTTTATTTGATATTATATAGTAAAGACAAGAGATTACTAACTAGGTGAAAAACGGAAGCGGTTTAATATTGTGTAGAATGTCATGCACCAAAGGGTCAAAATAGTTGGAGACAATATTTGTTGTATACGACATAAACCGTGTGGGAGAGACGACATGGATATTCGCGAACTGAAGTATTTCGTACAAGTAGCAAAGGACAAAAACTTCACATTAGCCGCCAAAAAACTTCACATCTCACAACCAGCTTTAAGTAAGACGATCAAAAACCTCGAACACGAACTGGACGTGCTACTCTTCGACCGTTCTGACAAAAAAGTTAAGCTAACGGAAGTCGGGAAAAACTTTTTGATCCAATCCGAAGAAATGATCGAACGATTCGACTCCCTTAAAGACTCGTTGTACGACAAAAGCAAACTGAAAAAGGGAAAAGTCATCGTCGGCTTACCTCCGGTAATTGGGACGAGTATTTTCGTGCACGTTCTTACATCTTTTCGCGAGCGGTTTCCGGATATTACGGTGCAAATTGTCGAAAATGGGGCGAAGATGGTCGAACACAACTTACAAAACGGCACGATCGATTTAGGGGTTGTCATTTCACCCGTCGACCTCACTAAGTTTGACTACATATCCGTGATGGAAGATGAAAGCGTGTTAGTCGTCAATAGTGAACACCCGCTGGCAACACGCGATCATGTGACGTTTGCCCATTTGGAAGATGAAACATTTCTCATTTTAGATAAGACGTTCATGCTCCATTACCACATCGTTGACGGCTGTTTGGCACACGGCTTTAGGCCGAACATTTTTTTCGAAAGCTCGCAGTGGGACTTCCTCGTCGAACTCGTGGCGCAAAACGAAGGTATAACGATCTTGCCGCGGCCGATTTTAAACCGCGTACAAAGTCAATCGATTAAGATCATTCCTTTCCGCCATCCGTCGATAACGTGGGAAGTTGGTTTTTTGTTAAACAAAGATCAATATGTCACACACGTTATGGAAACGTTTATTGACCATACGTTAGATGTCATTAGTTCTGGGAAGTGAACAGAGGTTTACTAGGGGAATCTTACGGAAGCGACTCAATATGTGCGTATCATTATATGGTGCATATATTCGAGTACGTTGAATACAGCGATAAATCCGAAGCACACTAAGGCGAAACGGCTCACACGTCAGCGCGTGTCAGCCGTTCCACCTCCACCATTCATTACCACAAAAACTGCGCCACCCGATCACTGAACAAATGCGTGTCCAGTACGCCAGCCATGTGACCTTTTATGCTCTCAAATTCGTACAGCTCAGCTTGTTGTCCTCGCTTTTGCATGATCTCGATCATGCGCCGGTTGTAAATCGTCGGCTGTAACAAATCGCGCGTGCACGAAACCATTAACACTTTTGCCTTAATCTTCGCTAACGCTGCTTCTAAAGAGCCGTGTCCGTGGGCGATGTCGTGCATCATCGTCGCGCGACACGTGTAATACCAATGGCTTGCGTCAATTGCCGCAGCGCCAACTTTGATCGCATCGTACAACTGTTGTTCGTACGACGTTTTCACGCGGTGATCGCTATAAGGCCTTTGCTCCTCACTGTCTCGCTTGTACAGTTCCTCGTACAACTCCGGCGTAAACGCGCCGGCATTCATCATTTGGATCGCAAGGTACAGCCCTTCTGTCGGTTCTTGGCCGTCCTCATAGTTCCCGTCGTGCCAATTAGGGTCAAGGGCAATTGCACGCATCGCGTGCTGCAACACATTGAAGGACGTAATGACCGGGTTTTGCGGGTTGGTGATCACTCCGATCACCCGCTCGACCATCTCCGGATAATTGACGGCCCATTCGAGAGAGATAAAACCTCCTGCCGACGCCCCCATCACCGCATACAGCTTGTTAATCCCTAATTGCTGCGTCAAAAATTGGCGTTGGATACCGGCCATGTCACGAAAGGTGTATGTCGGAAAGTCCATCCCCCATCGGTTCCCCGTCTCCGAATTAACCGTCCGAGGTCCCGTCGTAATGACAGTCGAGTTTTTCACTTGTACGTTGGCCAAGTTATCGGTACTGATGACGAAGTACTTGTTCGTATCGACCGCCTTACCCGGTCCGATTAGCCCATCCCAATAACCGGGCTCCGCATCCCCTGGAGAATACTTGCCCGCGGCGTGACTAGAGGCGCTAAAGTAATGGGCAACTAAGATGACGTTTGACTTGTCTTCGTTCAACTCCCCGTAAGTTTCATACCCTAACGTCACCGGAATCGTGGCACCGTTTTCCAATGTGTAACGGTCGAGCGTAAACTGCTGTTTTTGCACGTGGTTCATGTCCATCTCTATTTCCCCCCTTGGAAAGGGTATGATTTTTTTATCGGTTACTTAAGCGGTTACTTAGCAGTTACTGACTTTTTTCCTGCTTCCGATACTGATGCGGATTTATTTCCTGTTTCCGGTAACAAAAATGAACCGATAAAGAGCGATAAGCTTAAGGCGATCGAAAAGTACAAGCCCGCTTTAAACCCGGAGGCATCGATGACGACGCCAATCTCGGCAAAAGCGCCTACGACACCTGCAAAGGCGACGACCGTGCTCAATGTCTTCGGATCGATTGCTGCACTGTCAGACGAAGGGTAGAGCGTTAAAATGACGATATACAGTAACAGCAGTCCGGCGTACGTGAATGGAAAGACGTAGTTTAATTTATCTTTGAGGCCATCTTTAAACGTATACACGCTCCTGACTGGGCGTTCGCAGGTTTGTGCAATTCAAAGTCTTCCCCGACGACGAGCCACAGCACGAAGAGCACTAAACTACATCGCTAGCTCTTTATGTGCAATCTTAAGTCCCATCGGCCCTTCACGGAAAATGACGGCATCCATCTGCTTAAGGTCCGGTGCGATTGGGGGTACAAAGTCCATTTGCTGCAAAATGTGTTGCTGCACATCGATTCCCGGGGCGATCTCGACTAATGTCAGTCCTTCCGCGCGCAACTCAAACACGGCGCGCTCCGTCACGTATACAACTTTCTTCTCGTTCTGTCTAGCTACAGCGCCGCTAAACGTGATTTGTTCCACGTCGCGGACGAATTTTTTTACGCGGCCTTCTTGGGCAATAACGAGCTTGCCGTCCTCTACGTGCGTCTCTAAGCCGCCAGCTGTAAATGTGCCGCAAAAAACGAGCATTTTTACATTCTGGGTAATGTTAATAAAGCCACCGCACCCGGCAATTTTCGGACCGAATTTGGAGACGTTGACGTTTCCGTACTGGTCGCACTGTGCCAACCCTAAAAACGCGGCATCTACCCCCCCTCCATCGTAATAATCGAACATATACGCTTCATCGATAATCGCATCGGGATTGACGGAGCAGCCAAAGTCGAGTCCCCCCGCCGGCGTCCCGCCAAATACGCCCGGTTCAATCGTCGGAGTGAAATGCTCTTCTTGTCCCTCTTCGGCGAGCACGTTCGCTACGACTTCCGGCACGCCGATGCCGTAGTTAATCACTTTCATCGACTTGTACAAATTTAGGGCACAGCGGCGCGCAATAATTTTTCGCACGTTGAAGGGATACGGGCGCTGCTCGCTTTTGACGACGATGTCACTCTTAAGAAATGCCTCGTTGAATGGCGTGCCGAACGTTTGCATATGGTTTTCGATGTTCTGGACGACGACGATCGCATCGACTAACACATGGGGGATTTTGACGCTCTTCGGGTCGAGTGCCGCGTTTTTCACGACTTTCTCCACTTGTACGATCACTTTGCCGCCGTTGTTTTTGGCCCCCATCGCTAGTGACAAAACGTCTAACGTCAACGGCTCGTTCTCTAAGCTGACGTTGCCTTTTTCATCGGCTGTCGTCCCTTTTAAAATCGCCACGTCGATCGGATGCGTTTTATACGCTAAATAATCTTTTCCGTCGAAGGTTACCTTTTCCACGATATCTTCGGTCGTCACGGCGTTCAATTTACCACCATCGAGATCGGGATCGACGAAAGTGCCTAAGCCGACATGGGAGATCAAACGCGGATGACCGGCAGCGCCTTCGCGAAACAATTGGCTAATGACGCCCTGCGGTAAGTTGTACGCTTCGATTTTGTTCTCCTCGACGAGCGGGGTTAGGCGAGGGGCCATGCCCCAATGCCCGCCGATTACCCGCCTAATTAACCCCTCGTGCGCATAATGGTTCAATCCTTTCGATGCCCCATTGCCATCGCCGATACCTGCTGCGTAAAACAAGGTGACATTTCGCGGGTGGCCCGTTTCCAAAAATCGTTGTTCCACAGCGATGTGGACTTCTTCGGCTACCCCTGTCCCGATAAACCCACCAACTCCGATAATATCCCCGTCAGCGATTAAGTGAGCTGCATCGCGGGCACGCATAAATTGTACATTCGTATCCACTTATGTTCACCCTCCCAAAACTTATACAAAAGAGACTGACTAAAGGCTCACGGTTTCAGCCCTACGGTCAAGGTGTTAATTGTTTTAGTTGTTCAAGGTCGACTTCCGCCTCGAAAGTCGATGCCGTCGATCGCAAAACCGTTCAGTTGCATAAATTGTTCGCGGAACAGCGCAAAGTCTGTCACGTCCTTAAAGTTGTCGACTGTTATACGATCCAGGAGGTCGCGTACTGCGCCTTGGACAGACTTAACAGTAATTTCCGCGCCATAACACTGATTAGACCGATTGAACCGATATTTGGCTCTACTGCCGTTTTGTTAGACAGATTTAATGAGTACTGCCGTTCCCATTCCACCGCCAATGCATAGCGAGGCTAATCCGTAGCGGATGCTGCGCTTCTTCATTTCGTGCGCGAGTGTCGTTACGATCCGGGCACCGGAGGCGCCGATCGGGTGTCCTAACGCGATCGCTCCGCCATTTACGTTGACGCGCGACGTTAACCACTCTTCGCTCACACCGTATTTGTGCTGCAGTTCGCGCATCACGCCGATGGCCTGAGCGGCAAACGCCTCGTTTAACTCGAACAGCTCGATGTCTTGCATTGAAACAGTTACTTTACTGAATACGTTCGCAATCCCTTGCACCGGTCCTAACCCCATAACTTCTGGCTCGACGCCACCTTGACCGACAGAGACAATTTCCGCTAACGGTGTTAAACCGTATTTTTCGAGGGCTTCCTCTGAAGCAATGAGTAAAACTGCCGCTCCGTCATTAATGCCGGAAGCATTGCCGGCAGTAACGGTGCCTTCTTTTTTAAAAGCCGGCCTGAGTGCTGCTAACTTCTCGCGCGAGGTTGTCCGGTTCGGGTATTCGTCTTCCGCAAACTGTGTCGTATGCCCCCGTCGATCCGTCAACGTCACTGGCACGATCTCATCTGTAAACCGCCCGTCTGCAATGGCCTGCAGTGCCCGCTCTTGCGATTGCATCGCTAACGCGTCTTGTGCTTCACGCGCAATCTCATATCGCGCAGCGACATTTTCCGCAGTAATCCCCATGTGGTAATTGTGAAAAGCGTCCGTTAACCCATCGCTGATCATCGTATCGTCTAGCGCGAGCGCCCCCTATCTTCTTCCCCGTCCGCACCTCTCCCGGAACGATAAACGGCGCTTGCGACATCACTTCTACGCCACCTGCGAGTACGAGATCGGCCATCTTTGCTTTAATGCTCGCATACGCGGCCATGGTTGACTTCATGCCGCTGCCACACACCATGTTAAGTGTATAAGCGGGTACTGCTGCGGGTATGCCGGCCTTCATACTCGCTTGCCGGGAGATGTTTTGCCCTTGCCCAGCCGATAAGACGTTACCTAAAATGACTTCGTCAATCGTCGTTACGTCTAAGTTGTTGTCCGCTATAACGCGTTTGATCACTTGTGCCGCTAAATCGGCTGGAGTAATGGCAGCGAGGGAGCCTAAAAACTTCCCGATCGGACTTCTTTTCGCATCGACGATATATACGTTAGACATGTCGCACTCCCCTTGAGTACAAATTTTGATCTATCGCGATTACTTTCGCCTCTAGAGTCATCCACCACTTAATGACATTTTTCGTCCCCTACATTTTCTTCTATAGTCCCTAGCTCTTATAGCGTTAAGCCACCATTTACCGACAAGACGTGACCGTTGACAAAACTCGCTTCGTCACTCGCTAAAAAGAGGGCGGCGTTAGCAATTTCCCGCGGTTGTCCGAGACGTTTTAACGGCGTTTTGTCGCGTAGCGGCTGTAGTATTTTTTCAGGCACCGTTTTTACCATTTCCGTTTCGATATATCCTGGCGCGATCGCATTCGTGCGCACAGCGGCACCTTTACGCGTGAACTCTTTTGCCCACGTGTACGTCATGCCAATGATCCCCGCCTTCGTCGCCGCGTAATTCGTCTGTCCGACGTTTCCGTACAACCCGACGATCGAAGAAATGTTGACGATCGCTCCTTTGCCGTTAGCCATCATGAGGGATGCAATTTCTTTCGTCATGTTGTAAACACCTTTTAAATTCACATCGATTACCGTATCCCAAGCGTCGTCATCCATCTTTTGTAATAAGGCATCTCGCGTGACCCCCGCGTTATTAATAAGCACGTCGATGCGCCCGTACTGTTCGCGCACTTGCTGCACAAAGTCGGCAATTTCTCGTCGTTCGGTCACACTTAACGCAACGTGACAAATGTTTTTTGCCGCATAGTCGCCAGGTGTAACGTCGACCGCATAGACGACTTTCGCTCCTTCATGGGAAAAGAGCTCACACATTTCTTTCCCCAGCCCCCGCGCACCACCCGTTACGACGACGACTTGCTCGACTAACCGTTTCATCTCCATCACCTCATGTTAAATTAGAATACTTAGTCATACAAAGTTACGAAATAATGATCACGACTTTACAAGTCGTTCAATTCACAAAGAGATCGCTTTCACTGCCGTCCCAATCGAATAGTCGTAAGCAAGAGAACATGTTTCATGAAAAAACGCCTTGCATTCTCTCGCGTTACGTCTTATAGCGTTTAGCCCCTTGCTTATCTAAAGTGTACCTCCCTTTTGCCCAGCTGTATAATACATGTTCGTTCTAATGCCTATAACTAAAAGTCATAGTCAATTAAACTCCAACAAAAAAAGCCCTCACACAGGGCGATCAAAATCGCCAACCGCGTGGAGCTTGTTGATGCTGAGGCAGCAGACAGCAAAAAACATCTACATAACAAAAAACCCTTCATCGCTGAGGGTTTACTATCCTTAGGTAGGCTTTATTTTAACTTTGCTGGAGCTCCCAGTCAGACTTGAACTGACGACCTCTTCCTTACCATGGAAGCGCTCTGCCAGCTGAGCTATGGGAGCATATGGCTCCTCCGGTAGGATTCGAACCTACAACCTATCGGTTAACAGCCGAGCGCTCTACCGTTGAGCTACGGAGGAATATACACAAATCCGTCTGGCAACGTCCTACTCTTCCAAGGGCTCGCGCCCTAAGTACCATCGGCGCTGGAGGGCTTAACGGTCGTGTTCGGGATGGGAACGCGTGTGTCCCCTCCGCTCTCGTCACCAGACAGGAGATGTCGTATGAAGTTGTTTCCTTCAAAACTAGATGGAAGCATTCCCAGTTACTTACTTATATTGATTAAGCCGATCGACCGATTCGTATCCGTCAGCTGAACACATTGCTGTGCGTACACCTCGGACCGATTCTCCTCGTCTTCTACAAGGGGTCTCATGGGAAATCTTATCTTGAGGGGGGCTTCACGCTTAGATGCTTTCAGCGCTTATCCCGGCCACACTTGGCTACCCAGCGGTGCTCCTGGCGGAACAACTGGTACACCAGCGGTGTGTCCATCCCGGTCCTCTCGTACTAAGGACAGATCCTCTGCAAATTTCCTACGCCCGCGACAGATAGGGACCGAACTGTCTCACGACGTTCTGAACCCAGCTCGCGTACCGCTTTAATGGGCGAACAGCCCAACCCTTGGGACCGACTTCAGCCCCAGGATGCGATGAGCCGACATCGAGGTGCCAAACCTCCCCGTCGATGTGGACTCTTGGGGGAGATTAGCCTGTTATCCCCGGGGTAGCTTTTATCCGTTGAGCGATGGCCCTTCCACTCGGTACCACCGGATCACTAAGTCCGACTTTCGTCCCTGCTCGACTTGTAGGTCTCGCAGTCAAGCTCCCTTCTGCCTTTGCACGCTTACACGCGATTTCCAACCGCGCTGAGGGAACCTTGGAGCGCCTCCGTTACTCTTTAGGAGGCGACCGCCCCAGTCAAACTGCCTACCTGACACGGTCCCGCTACCGGATAACGGTAGTCGGTTAGAACTTAACGATGATCAGGGTGGTATCCCAACAGTGCCTCCACCGATCCTAGCGAACCGGCTTCTATGGCTCCCACCTATCCTGTACAAACCACCGCCAAATTCAATATCAGGCTACAGTAAAGCTCCACGGGGTCTTTCCGTCTTGTCGCGGGTAACCAGCATCTTCACTGGTACTACAATTTCACCGGGTCTCTCGTTGAGACAGCGTCCAAGTCGTTGCGCCTTTCGTGCGGGTCGGAACTTACCCGACAAGGAATTTCGCTACCTTAGGACCGTTATAGTTACGGCCGCCGTTCACTGGGGCTTCAGTTCAGAGCGTTGCTAACGAATCGTCAGCTAACCCTTCCCCTTAACCTTCCAGCACTGGGCAGGCGTCAGCCCATGTACTTCGCCTTACGGCTTCGCATAGACCTGTGTTTTTGCTAAACAGTCGCTTGGACCTCTTCACTGCGACCCCCTCAGGCTATTCACCTTAACGGGGCACCCCTTCTCCCGAAGTTACGGGGCGATTTTGCCGAGTTCCTTAACGAGAGTTCTCCCGAGCGTCTTAGGATTCTCTCCTCGCCTACCTGTGTCGGTTTGCGGTACGGGCGCACAACCTTCTCGCTAGAGGCTTTTCTCGTCAGTGTGAGATCAGGGATTTCGCTACTGCAATCTTCACTTAACCGTCGGCTCAAGGTATGCGTAAACGGGGATTTGCCTCCGTTTACCCTCTCGCCTTCCGGACAGAACTCCATCAGTCTGCTCCCTTACCCTCCTGCGTCCCCCCTTCGCTCAATCGAAGGTCGGCGGTACAGGAATATCAACCTGTTGTCCATCGCCTACGCTTTTCAGCCTCGGCTTAGGCCCCGACTAACCCTGAGCGGACGAGCCTTGCTCAGGAAACCTTAGGCTTTCGACGGAGAGGATTCTCACCTCTCTTTTCGCTACTCATACCGGCATTCTCACTGCCTTGCACTCCACCGACGCTTTCGCGTCTGCTTCTATGCGCAAGGTACGCTCCCCTACCACGCAAGGTAGATCCTTGCATCCATAGCTTCGGTGATCCGTTTAGCCCCGGTACATTTTCGGCGCGACGTCACTTGACCAGTGAGCTATTACGCACTCTTTAAATGATGGCTGCTTCTAAGCCAACATCCTGGTTGTCTAAGCAACGCCACATCCTTTCCCACTTAACGGATACTTAGGGACCTTAGCTGATGGTCTGGGCTGTTTCCCTCTCGACGATGGATCTTAGCACCCAACGTCTGACTCCCAAGGTCGAAAACTGTGGCATTCGGAGTTTGACTGAGTTCGGTAACCCGGTGAGGGCCCCTCGCCCAATCAGTGCTCTACCTCCACGTTTTATCCTTGAGGCTAGCCCTAAAGCTATTTCGGGGAGAACCAGCTATCTCCGAGTTCGATTGGCATTTCACCCCTACCCACACCTCATCCCCGCATTTTTCAACATACGTGGGTTCGGGCCTCCAGTGCGTGTTACCGCACCTTCACCCTGGACATGGGTAGATCACTCGGTTTCGGGTCGACGGCGTGCAACTTAGATCGCCCTCTTCAGACTCGCTTTCGCTGCGGCTCCGCCTCATACGGCTTAACCTCGCTACACGCCGTCACTCGCCGGCCCATTCTACAAAAGGTACGCCGTCACATCTCTACGGATGCTCCGACTGCTTGTAGGCACACGGTTTCAGGTACTCTTTCACTCCCCTTCCGGGGTGCTTTTCACCTTTCCCTCACGGTACTGGTTCACTATCGGTCGCCAGGGAGTATTTAGCCTTGGGAGGTGGTCCTCCCGGATTCCCACGGGGTTTCACGTGCCCCGCAGTACTCGGGGTTCGCCTCGGAGTGACTAAAATGTCGACTACAGGATTGTTACCTTCTCTGATGGGCCTTTCCAGACCGCTTCGTCTATCCCAGTCATTTCTTACTCCATGTGAGACGCCCCACAACCCCTCGAGGTAAACCTCGAGGTTTGGGCTACTTCCGTTTCGCTCGCCGCTACTCAGGAAATCGAGTTTTCTTTCTCTTCCTCAGGGTACTAAGATGTTTCAGTTCCCCTGGTTGCCTCCGCGTTGCCTATGTGTTCAGCAACGGGTACTCTCCTATGAAAGAGAGTGGGTTTCCCCATTCGGAAATCCTCGGATCAGCCTGCTTACGGCTCCCCGAAGCATATCGGTGTTCGCTCCGTCCTTCATCGGCTCCTGGCACCTAGGCATCCACCGTGCGCCCTTTGTAGCTTAATCTTATTCTTTCATTCTGGAATGATACATCTTACGATCATCCCGGTGAATGCTTCCTATCCAGTTTTCAAGGAACATGGTGGAGCTGAGCGGGATCGAACCGCTGGCCTCCTGCTTGCAAGGCAGGCGCTCTCCCAGCTGAGCTACAGCCCCATACATTTAATTTGCTATTCGCGGTTTAATCGCAAGTCGAAATTGCGATTAAATGACGAAAGAGCTGGTGGGCCTAGGTGGACTCGAACCACCGACCTCACGCTTATCAGGCGTGCGCTCTAACCAGCTGAGCTATAGGCCCATTTACCTCTATAGGTACGTGAAGAAAACATTCCATCACAGAAGGAATATTCCTTCAAAACCAAACGAACACTGCCAACGTGCCTTATATACTCCGTAGAAAGGAGGTGATCCAGCCGCACCTTCCGATACGGCTACCTTGTTACGACTTCACCCCAATCATCTGTCCCACCTTCGGCGGCTGGCTCCTAAAAGGTTACCTCACCGACTTCGGGTGTTACAAACTCTCGTGGTGTGACGGGCGGTGTGTACAAGGCCCGGGAACGTATTCACCGCAGCATGCTGATCTGCGATTACTAGCGATTCCGGCTTCACGCAGGCGGGTTGCAGCCTGCGATCCGAACTGAGACCGGCTTTATGGGATTGGCTCCGCGTCACCGCTTCGCTACCCTTTGTACCGGCCATTGTAGCACGTGTGTTGCCCAGGACATAAGGGGCATGATGATTTGACGTCATCCCCACCTTCCTCCGGTTTGTCACCGGCAGTCAACTTAGAGTGCCCAACTCAATGCTGGCAACTAAGCTTAAGGGTTGCGCTCGTTGCGGGACTTAACCCAACATCTCACGACACGAGCTGACGACAACCATGCACCACCTGTCACTCTGTCCCCGAAGGGAACACTCTATCTCTAGAGCTAGCAGAGGATGTCAAGCCCTGGTAAGGTTCTTCGCGTAGCTTCGAATTAAACCACATGCTCCACCGCTTGTGCGGGCCCCCGTCAATTCCTTTGAGTTTCAGCCTTGCGGCCGTACTCCCCAGGCGGAGTGCTTAATGTGTTAACTTCGGCACTAAGGGTATTGAAACCCCTAACACCTAGCACTCATCGTTTACGGCGTGGACTACCAGGGTATCTAATCCTGTTCGCTACCCACGCTTTCGCGCCTCAGCGTCAGTTGCAGGCCAGAGAGCCGCCTTCGCCACTGGTGTTCCTCCCGATCTCTACGCATTTCACCGCTACACCGGGAATTCCGCTCTCCTCTCCTGCACTCAAGTCCCCCAGTTTCCAATGCCATCCCACGGTTGAGCCGTGGCCTTTCACATCAGACTTAAGAGACCGCCTGCGCGCGCTTTACGCCCAATAAATCCGGACAACGCTCGCCCCCTACGTATTACCGCGGCTGCTGGCACGTAGTTAGCCGGGGCTTCCTCCTGTGGTACCGTCACGCTTAAGGCAGTGACTCCTCAAGCCATTCTTCCCACATGACAGAGCTTTACAACCCGAAGGCTGTCCTCGCTCACGCGGCGTTGCTCGGTCAGGGTTTCCCCCATTGCCGAAAATTCCCTACTGCTGCCTCCCGTAGGAGTCTGGGCCGTGTCTCAGTCCCAGTGTGGCCGATCACCCTCTCAGGTCGGCTACGCATCGTCGCCTTGGTGAGCCGTTACCTCACCAACTAACTAATGCGCCGCGGGCCCATCCGAGAGCGGTAGCTTGCGCCACCTTTGGACAGTCGGTCATGCGACCGTCTGTCGTGATCCGGTATTAGCGCCGGTTTCCCGACGTTATCCCCGTCTCTCGGGCAGGTTACCCACGTGTTACTCACCCGTTCGCCGCTAGGTTCCGCTGCGTCCACCCGAAGGCTTCGGCTGCTTCACCCCGCGCGACTTGCATGTATTAGGCACGCCGCCAGCGTTCGTCCTGAGCCAGGATCAAACTCTCCATAAAAGGTAAGTTTGTTATTCCTAACTGTTGTCCATCAAGTGAATGATGGGTTCCTCGCACGTTGGCTTGTTCGTTCAGTTTTCAAGGAACATTCTCGTTCTTTGCTGCCGCGCTCTCTCGAGGCGACTTTCTTATCTTATCACGCAGCTGAGCGTTTGTCAACAACTTTTTTTAAGTTATTTTCGCTCGAACCCGTGCCCGCCGCGGCTATCTTATCTTGCCGCTTTGGCTGTCGCTGGCGTTCGCGGTAACCCGCTCTCGCGGCGACAAGTTATATACTATCACGGATCGACGGCTCACGTCAACACCTTTTTTAAAAAAAATCGTGGCTGACGTTTTTTCATACGCTGCCGTCAACCTCCGGTGCACACTCACACTTATGTTATGGGGATACGGATGCCATCGCAATTAGTGCACTCTCAATCGTAGCGGCAACGAGCAACAACGCGACGACACCGATACATAAGAGCGGTAGTCGTCGTACCGTTGTACGCGTATCGCGACTAACCGCTGTACGTAGCCCCGGATTCCACAGCGAACGTATCCACCCGATCGCGAGCCAACCGAACTTGATGCCGAAGCCTCCCGCAATGATAATCGCCGGAAGCTCAAACATCCCGTGCGGCATAATTTGCGTCACAAACAACCTCAAAGGGCTTTCCCCATACCTTAGCGCCGCGTCGCTTATAATGAATCCGAGCATAAATCCGTTCGACAATAGCGCGATCGCCGGATACAGTCCGAACAGCAAGCCACTCGCCAACATAATAAACGCTGCCTTCGTATTGTTTAAAAAGATCGTCCAAAAAATGTTCGTAAACGTGTGATCAGCTGCAATGTTTTCCACGACGTCTTGCAGCTGTTTGAGCATTTCTTTAACGATCGGTTGCACCTCGTCGTGCATGACGAAGCCAATGACACTACTGCCGACCATTAGTCCGGCGGCAATCCACACGAACGACTTATTTTGCTTTAACAACTGCCAAAACGCTCGCATCGCCATATCCCCCATAACTGCTTTTTTTTTCACGATACATATGTGTAAGCTGTTCATATCCTCTATGGACGAACATAGATTGTACTATGACCTAAGTTCGCAGGGAGGTGAAAGTATGTTCTGGGTGCTGTCCGGAAAGAAACTGAAGCGCACCCTCGTCGCGACTGTCGCGCTCGTTTTTGCCGCCGGCATTTATTACGCTAACAAACAGAACATAAACGTGTTTTCGATGGAAAATGAAGGGCCACAAGCTTATTATTCGGTTAAGACCGACGATAAAGTGTTGGCCCTCACGTTCGATATTAGCTGGGGAGAAGAAATTGTCGGTCCCGTCCTCGATACGCTCAAAGAGGCGAACCTCAATAAAGCAACGTTTTTCCTCTCTTCTCCTTGGGCAAAAAGTCATCCCGACGTCGTTAAACGCATCGTCGACATGGGCTTTGAAGTTGGTAGCCACGGTCATAAACACGAAAATTTTAGCGAACACGATGAAGCGTGGATGCGCGAGCAAATTACGAAAGCCCATCAAATACTCGCTGATGTGACTGGTCAAAAAAGAATCAACCTGATCCGCCTGCCAAACGGCGACTTCGATAAGCGCACATTAAATGTCGCCAACAGCTTAGGTTATCGCGTGATCCAATGGGACACCGATTCGCTCGATTGGATGCGGAAAAGCGCCGACGAGATCGTGCAACGCGTGACGTCGAAAGCCCACCCGGGCGACATCGTTCTTTTTCACGCGAGTGATTCCGCAAAAAACACGCCAGAAGCTTTACCGCGGGTTATCAAAGAGCTACGGGAAAAAGGATACAGTTTCGCCACGGTTTCCGAATTAATTGCCGGAAGCACGATAAAAACCGACCCGGTTGAAGATGCGAAATCCGATTAATCATTATTGGCTGCCTCGCACGCAGGTACCCCGTCGGCCAAACGGCTGATTCACCGAGCTTAAGTCGACACGTGTATCATATGCAGCACCACATCTGCCCATCCGAGCTAGACACCCGTTGTCTAGCTTATACTTTTTGTTGCACCGCTTGACTTTGCTGTTTTGTAGCAGGTAGCAAGCGGTGTAGCTGCATAATTTGCCACGTATTACACGTAAGGAGAGTCGTCAGTGCAATCCACAACGAATTGGCATTGTTCCCTTTGAGCACGGGAATTAGTTCAATAAACGTAAACACGAACATAAAGAAAACCGTCGACGCAAACGCCTTTCTGTTAGTCGCGGTAGCTTTTTTCCAAGCGACGCCAACGGCGATGACCAACACGGCGAGCGGTAGCCACACGTAAGGAACGAACGTTTCGTTACTCGCCCCGAAAAACGCGTATCGCAAATAGATGACGTCAAAAAAAGTAAAAGCTAACAAGAGCCATAACACCGCTTGAAAAAGCCGGCTATTTTTAAAAATACTGAGTAACAAAATATTCAACACGCTAAAGGCAAAAAAACCGAGCGAGGCGACAACACTAAACAAAGCGCCCATCCACAGTTTCCCTAAAAGGCTATAAAAAAGCTCGACAACCCACTGCTCACCGTAACTGATGCCATTGTACCATTCGACAGCGAAGCCGACGACGAGTGCGGTCACAATCCCGGCGAGCAGTGTCGTCCTAAATAAGTAAGCCCACTTTTTTATCGTCATAAAAATGATATCCCCTTTATGCGACAATCGATATACTTTCTCGATTGTACCAAAAATACAGCTGCCAATACTACCCAAAGCCCATTTTAAAGTATGATCGCTACCTGTCAATGTCATATTAGGGTTAGATCACTCTCTGTTAAAAAGGTGGTTTTCGTATGCGCACGTCGCTTGCCGCCATTTGCATCGCCTTCGCCTTTGTACTCACCTCTTGCAGTCCACAATCGAAGCCTTCAGGATCGCCGGACTACCAAGAAACGAAGCAAATGGTCGTCGATATTTTAAAAACAGAAGATGGAAAAAAAGCTATTCAAGATGCGGTGCAAGATCCAGCGATTAAAGAAAAAGTGTTACTGTCCGGATCGCACATGACTGAAGCAGTCGATCAGGCGATCAACAATCCGAAAAATAAAGCACACATCGAAAAAATATTTCAAAACCCAAAAGTAGCAGCCAATTTTGCTAAAACAATTCGCAAAGAACACGAACAGTTACTAAAGCAGCTGATGAAAGACCCAGATTACCAAAAAATGCTGTTGGATGTCATGAAAAACCCAGATTACGAAAAGCAAATACTCGACTTAATGAAAAGCGAGCCCTACCGTAAGCAGACGATGACGATTATGAACGACGCCTTGCAAAATCCGCTCTTTAAGGAAAAATATATGGAGTTGTTGTTAAAGGCAACAGAGGAAACATTAAAATCAGAGAAAAAGAAAGGGCAGAAATGATTAGAAGTAAATTCTTCCTATCCGACATAAAAGACCCCGTTTTCCAAATGGGAAACGGGGTTGGTCTTCTGTTAGCTCTTCACTGGGAGCTGACAGCGGGCGATCACATCTGTCGCCAGATCAGCAAATATTTTCCCTGTTTTACTCGATGCATCGTAAACAGACGGCGAACTGTCTGGATCGCGTAAATCTGCTTCGGGCGCGCCGAGCGGAATTTGTGCGAGGACGTCGGTACGCAGCTCTTCCGCTAACTTAGTACCGCCGCCTTGTCCAAATACGAATTGTTTCTCGCCGCAAGAGCCACACTCGAGATAGGCCATGTTTTCGACGACGCCGAGTAAGTCGTGTTTCGTGTGCAACGCCATCGCTCCGGCGCGCGCAGCGACAAATGCAGCCGTCGGGTGCGGCGTCGTCACGATCAGCTCTTTACTTTTCGGAATAAGCTGGTGCACGTCTAACGCGATATCCCCCGTTCCAGGCGGCAAATCGAGCAGCATGTAGTCGATATCTTCCCAAAGTACCTCGACAAAAAAGTTGCGCAACATTTTACCGAGCATCGGGCCGCGCCAAATGACAGGGTTATTGTCTTGCACGAAAAAGCCCATCGACATCACCTTCACCCCGTACCGCTCGACGGGGAGGATCGTCTTATCGATTACCGTAGGCCTTTGTTCGATCCCCATCATATCCGGAACACTAAATCCGTATATGTCGGCGTCAATGATGCCGACACGCTTTCCTTGCCGCGCGAGGGCAACCGCCAAGTTAACAGTAACCGTCGATTTTCCAACACCGCCCTTACCGCTAGCGACCGCGATAAACTGGGTTGGCGAATCGTCAGCTAACAACGGCGAAAGCGGCGCTTGCGGACGCACCGGTCCTTTGCCCGCACCGAGTTGCCCTCTTAGCTTGGCCGATAGCTCTGCGCGCTCTTCGTCTGTCATCGCGCCAAATGTCAGGTCGACGTGCGCTGCGCCAGCTTCCTTCACTTTATGAATGACATCTTCTTCGATTTTCGCCTTCAATGGGCACCCGACAATCGTCAGCACGACCGTTAAAGAGACGTTTTTCCCGTCAACTTTAATGTCCCGAATCATATTTAACTCGACGAGGCTCCGGTTTAATTCCGGATCTTTGACGTCTTTTAACGCCTCGAGAATCATCTTTTCCGTCAACATACCGAAACACCCCAATGCTTATGATCACGTTTTCGTTCACGCCCATTATAACACATTCCTCATTCAGTCCCTAATGGGGTGCGGCGTGTCGGGTTCCCCTTCGTTTTTAGCGAAATATGAGAGCACTCCGCGGTAAATACTCGCCGCCAACCGCTCTTGATACGCCCTGTCATTCAATAGCTCCGCTTCGGCAGGGTTGGACAAAAAGCCCGCCTCGACCAATACCGCGGGTACGTGCGCCGCTTTAAGCACATAAATATCGCTCGTTTGCTTGGCGGCACGCGTCGTGTTTCCCAAATCGTCGATGAGTTGCCTTTGTATGATGACAGCTAACTGTTCACTCTGCTCTAACGATGGATGGTAAAATGTCTGTGCCCCGGACCAGCGCGGCGAAGGCATGCTATTCAAATGAATACTAATGACGAGATTCGGTTCCGTTTCCTTAATGATCTGTACACGTGCGTGTAAGTCCTCAACTTTTCGCTTTCTTAAACCCGGTGTACCTCCGTTCGCCAAATCCGTATCCGACTCCCGCGTCATGACGACATATGCACCCGACTGTTGCAAGTAATTCCGAAGGCTCTGCGCAATGTTTAAATTAATGTCCTTTTCTAAAACACCTTTGGCACTGACAGCCCCCGGGTCCGGTCCGCCGTGTCCTGCGTCGACGACGATGATTTGTCCCAAGAGCGGCATGCCCCCCACAGTCCATTTCGCCTTAAACGAAGGTATCGAGAGCACGACAGCCGTCGTTAGCCCGACGATCGCCACGATTAATAGCCATTTGCGATTCATCCAACGCGTATTCGTTGCACGCATCCCACCCGTCCCCCCTTGTAAAGTTTACGGGACGAGTCGCTAAGTTATGAAAGAAATCAAGTAAGTTCCTCATAAACGCTTATTTAAATGGGAATAAAAAGCCCCAAATCGAAGTTCGATTTGGGGTTTGAAACGTTGATCCATTACCGTTTCGAGAACTGCGGAGCACGGCGAGCACCTTTCAAGCCGTACTTCTTCCGTTCCTTCATGCGCGGGTCGCGCGTTAAAAATCCTGCTTTTTTCAGCGCTGGCCTGAGCTCGCTGTCGGCTTTCAGGAGCGCGCGGGCAATACCGTGGCGAATGGCCCCAGCTTGACCCGTATATCCGCCCCCGTGAACGTTAACTAACACATCGTAACGATCAGCTGTGTCGGTTAAAACGAGCGGTTGTTTGGCGATCGCCTTTAACGTCTCCATACCGAAGTAATCGTCTAAATCGCGTTTATTGACGATGACGCGCCCGTCCCCAGGTACGAGGCGAACGCGGGCGACAGATTCCTTTCGGCGTCCTGTTCCGTAATACATTACTTGCGCCACAAACGTGACCTCCTTTAGCGAAAAATGTCACCTTAACCGCGAAGTTCCCAAACTTCCGGTTGCTGTGCTTGGTGGGGATGTTCTGGACCGGCGAACACTTTCAATTTCTTAAGTTGTGCCCGTCCTAAGCTGTTCTTCGGCAACATACCTTTAACAGCGATTTCGACCATTTTTTCCGGCTTTTTGGCAAGCAGTTCCGCCGCTGACGTCTCTTTTAACCCGCCAGCGTAATTTGTGTGACGGTAATACGTCTTGTCTTGCATTTTCTTTCCAGTTAACACGATTTTATCGGCATTAACGACGATCACAAAATCGCCTGTATCGACATGGGGCGTGTAAGTCGGCTTAAGTTTACCGCGCAAGATGCTGGCCACTTCGGATGCTAGGCGTCCAAGCCTTTGACCGGCCGCATCTACCACGTACCACTTCCGCTCCACTTCGTGCGGTTTTGCCATAAACGTGGTCCGCATGGGATTACCTCCTAACAAATACAACTCGCGTCTTATTCACGTTCTGTATCATTAATAAACCCGGGGCTTGTGGGTTTATAAAATACCAACGTTCATAATAATACACTCGCGCGCTTGAGTCAAGAGTACAGCGCGTGGAGTATGTGTCAAGCTTTACTCGACGACCTTACAGGATCAAGGATTTAAAGACCTAAATATGTCATTCCCTAACGTTCACTTGTTGTCCGCCCTTGAGGAGTTAACTCTTCAAGGACGGCGATTAACCACCTTATCCAAATACCCAATAGCACTTGAAGCTGATGCGGCACCTACTTGGATCCTGCCAACTTGAACCCCAATGTGATCCGACTTACCTATTCGCCTCGCATGGCGTTTTAGTTTTTGTGTCACTTGGCGGTTGGGCCAGACAGTTAATAATGCCTGTCTCAACGTCCCATTGGTAACGCCTTGTTGTACTTTGGCGATGGCTTGAGCCCCTTCTTCACTCCAGTACATGCCACGACGTTTCATGCGGTATGCCAGACGTCTCTGGTTCGATTCCATGCATCCCATCCTACGAGCATTTTTTGGCACGTCTGGACTAACCTCACGCCAGTCGCAGAGGATCTCCCAGTGCCCTTCAAGATACTTCTGCATGTTCTCGATACGCTTTTCCTCTCGCTCCGTCTCTGCATTTCCCTGTGCCGTATCAATCACCGCTTTAAACCTATCCTTATTTTTTTCGGATATTGCCTTTTCAATTTGAGGAATGAGCCTTGGCTGGCGGCTCAACCCGCGACGAATACTCCTCTTTACGTGAAAAGGATCCAATTGGCGGACAACCGATGTCGCTTCAGAAAAGGTATTTTGAACGCGTTCCTCAGAGATCCATGAAGCCGCATCCGCATTAGTCGCCACATGTGTATGTGAGAGATCCCAACGATGTCGAATCGCTGCATAACCTATTTCCCAAAAGTCATCCACCGATTCAACGGTAGAAAAGACGTGACGATCTGTTAACGAGACACGCTGTCCGTTTTGCTCCCACCCGGTATAGGCAAGCATATTTTTGATCTCTATTCCTTTGCCTCTCCCTTTGACGTATAAGCCATCTGCTTCGCAATATAAGTGCTTAACGGACGGAGAGTTAGGAATTACCGTATCCTCAAAAATTCGATCCCTTTTTTCAGCATCCATGACAGCTTGAGCTTCACCTGCTTCTTTTACTAAGCGCTGAAACGTCGTATGGCTGATCGTTATACCGGCAAGTTTTTGCGTGACCTCTGAGGCGAGGCGGTAGGTCATTCCCGGCGCTGCAGCTAACTCTGCTCCGAGCATCATAAGGTCTGGGCTGTATCTTTTACGGCGTTTTAAACCGATTGCCTCATCGACAGGGTAATGTGCGTTTCCGTTTCGGTCGTACATCAAGTGGCGTTTATAGGACACTGTCCCAAAAAAACTGGTGAACTCCCGGCTGTCCAATCGCTCACTTTTCCAACCGTATTTTTCCTTGTAATGCGTCGTCATCATCTGATCGAGCTGCTCCAAAAATTCTCCGAACAGATCAGCCATCACTTCCATCAGGCGAATACGTAAGCTTTCCCAAAACGACAACATATCTGTAGACTGTTCCAAGATAGTAGCGATTTCTGGTATAATGGTTTTCAAGGAAGACCTCTCCTTTCGTGGTGGTTAGGAGTACTATTTAGGTCTTCCTTTTCTATATTCTCCCTCCAAATTCCTGCTAAAACCCTTCGAGAGAAATGTTACACATACGCGCGTGGAAAATAAAAAAACAACTAAAATGAAGACGACCAGACGACCGCGAATAGCCGTTCCCATAAATTGCGCAGTGCCCGCCGAAGCACCTAATCTCATTTTTAAGCAACACTAGTTGCGCAGAAACGAGAAAACCTGCGCGACGATGCTTACAACTACAGGTACTAGCTACTCGTACACGACCTCCCACAACGTCAACCCTTCGGGCGGCATCGTGCGTCCAGCCAACCGTCGGTCGCGCGCCGCCAGAATGTGTGGGATCGCGTCCGGCGACAACTCACCGGCCCCTACCGCTACTAACGTCCCTGTAAGGATGCGCACCATATACTGCAAGAAACCATTGCCGACAAACCACAACTGAATGCGCGTACCAGACGTACAAATCTCGATCGACTGCAAGTGGCGTACGCGATCCTTTACTTGCGCTTGCGCCGCCGAAAAAGACGTGAAATCATGTGTACCGATCAAATGCTGCGCTGCCGCTCGCATCGCTGCCACGTCGAGCGTACGCGGCAAATGGGTGTAATAACGACGGGTAAACACGTCAGGCAGTGCGGCCGTCTCCAACGTATAGCGGTATACTTTCTCACGTGCGTCAAACCGCGGATGAAACGCCTCTGGAACAACTTCAGCCTGCCGTACGACGATATCCCGCGGTAGACGGTGATTTAATACGCGGGACCACCGTTCCGCCGGCATCTTACCCGACGTCTCGAACGTTACGACTTGCGCACGCGCGTGCACACCGGAGTCCGTACGTCCGGCCCCCGTCACCGCTACCTCCTTAGCGCAAATACTCCCCAGTACTTCTTCGAGTACACCTTGCACGGTGCGCACGGGAGGTGCGAGTTGTACTTGAAATCCGTGGAAGTCCGTGCCGTCGTAAGCGATCGTCAACTTAATTTTCTCCGCCACTACTAGTCATTCCCCCCGGTCTAATATCCGATAAACTTCCCCGCTGCTACCTGTGTTCCTCGTTTCCTTGTACTGCACCGCTGACCCGATCCACGCTTCACACAGAGTAACTGATAATATCCTCAGATTGGGGTAGACGCACCCCGTTACACCAAGGAAGCGGCGTGTGTGCTCCCGTTATACCCGCAATAGTCGCTAACAGGTGACCAATTACCCCCACTAAGCCCGCAATAGCCACAGACAGACAGCGAGTACGAGCAACACACATGCAAGTCCGGCATCGCGGGGCGTGAATTTTAATTCGCGCCACTTCGTCCGCCCGTCGCCACCGCGGTAGCCACGCGCTTCCATCGCTACCGCCAACTCCTCGGCGCGCCGGAAGGCGGACACGAACAGCGGGATTAAGACGGGAATGAGATTTTTGAGACGCTGTCGTAGCGGGCCGCTGTCAAAACTTGCGCCGCGCGACATTTGCGCTTTAATGATCTTATCCGTCTCCTCTAGTAGTGTAGGAATAAACCTTAGCGCGATTGACATCATTAGTGCTAACTCGTGCGCAGGGACACCGATGCGCTTGAATGGCCTGAGGAGCGATTCCAACCCGTCCGTCAATTCAAGGGGCGATGTGGTTAAAGTCAACAGCGACGTCAACACGACAATGACGAGTAACCGCAGTGCAATAAAGACAGCCTGGCGTACGCCTTCTTCGTATATGACGAACGAACCGATCGCGACGAGCGGCTCTCCCCCTTTCGTGAGCCATAAATGCATAAGCGTCGTAAAGACGATCAAAAACAAAATCGGGCGCAGCCCTTTCCACAAAAATGCAAGAGGTACCCTGGAAATAACGACTGCTAGCAGCGTAAACAAAATTAAACAGGCGTATGAGACCACGTTATTCGCCAAAAAGACGACCGCAACTAAAAACATGACGGCGAGCAATTTCGCGCGCGGGTCTAGTCGGTGCAACACGGTGTTGCCAGGGATGTACTGCCCGATAATGACGTATTGTAATAAGTTCATCGCGCCAGCTCCTTCGCCCGCCACCGCTTTGCGATTTCTTCGGCGAGTTGTTCCGGCGTATATAAACCCTCTGGCAGCGACGGGCGGATGAACCGATTCACCTCACGTAGCCACTTCAGCTCTGGCGGCGTGTCTAGCCCGAGCGCCTGTAATTGACATTCCTCGGCAAAAACATCAGCTGTCGGCCCTTGCAAAGCGACCGTTCCTTTACTGAGGACGAGTAATTGGTCTGCGTAACGGGCCACCTCGGCCATATTGTGCGAAACGAACACGACAGTTAGCTGCCACGATTGTTGCAATGCGACAATCGTCTGCATAATCTCGCGCTTCCCTTGCGGATCCAAGCCCGCTGTCGGTTCGTCTAACACGAGCACGCGCGGACGCATCGCGAGCACGCCAGCGATCGCCACGCGCCGCATCTGTCCGCCGCTTAGCTCAAACGGTGACTTAGTAGCTACGTCATCGTATGGCAAGCCGACTTTTTCGAGCGCTGTACGCACCCGCTGCTCAACTTCTTCGGCAGGCAATTTAAGATTTTGCGGTCCAAAGGCGACGTCGGAAGCGACTGTCTCTTCGAACAATTGGTGTTCCGGATATTGAAACACCATCCCGACATCTCTTCTGAGCGCGCTTAATTTTTTCGCCTCACGCGTAAGCACCGTCTCCCCGACGGTAAGTTTACCGTGCGTCGGACGCAGCAACCCGTTAAAGTGTTGGATTAACGTCGATTTACCTGACCCGGTACGCCCAATGACGCCGGTAAAGCTGCCACTAGGGATGTGAAAGCTTACCTCGTGTAACGCTCGCCGCTCGAACGGCGTGCCCACCCCGTAAGTATGTCCTAAGTTTTCTGCCACAATTTGCATAAGGCGTTCACCAAACCTATCTCTTCAACGTGCGCCAAGGGAACACCCCGCTCGCGCAACGCACCCTCTAACCTTACAGCGAAGGGAACGTCTAAACCGAGTTGTACGAGCTGTCGCTCTTGTTTGAACACCTCTTGCGGCGTGCCTTGAAATTGAATGTTCCCGTCGGCGATGACGACAATCCGGTCCGCCTCCGTTACTTCGTCGAGCATATGTGTGACGGTGACGACGGCGATGCCTTCCTGCCGCACTAAACGGACGACTTCCGCCACTTGACGCCTGCCCTCGGGGTCCAACATCGCTGTCGCTTCGTCTAAAATAATGAGCTCTGGCCGCATCGCGAGCACACCGGCAATCGCCAAACGCTGCTTTTGTCCGCCGGACAATCGATTTGGCATCGCCTCCTCCAGCCCGGTTAAACCGACGCGCGCGATCGCCTCGCGCATGCGTTCCTCCATCACTTGGCGTGCGATGCCGAGGTTTTCTAGGCCGAAGGCGATGTCGTCCTGCACCGTCGGACCGACAATTTGGTTATCCGGATTTTGAAAGACCATCCCGACTTTGCGGCGTACGTCCCACACCTCCCGATCGTCGGAAGGGTCCAGGCCATCGACTCGTATACACCCCGCGGTCGGTTTTAACAGGCCGTTAATTATTTTGGACAACGTCGACTTGCCAGAGCCGTTCGGGCCGATGATTGCTACCATTTCCCCTCGTGCGATGTCGAGGTCGACGTTGCGCAGCACCGGCTCCGCCTCAGGCCGGTAGTGAAAGCATATGTCCCTGATCGATACAAGCGGTTCCGCAGCCATCCGTACATACTCCTCATAAAAAAACGTCATGAGTACAACCTATAGTGAATGATAAAGAACTACAGTATATAACTGTGCATAGTGTAACATAACAGTTTGCGGTTTGCGACCAAACAAAAAAAGGGTGAACATAGGAATCTGATAAGCAGATTCCTTCCCACCCCTTTACTTGCCACGTGCTATTTTACGAGTTCGATATACACCATCGGCGCGGCGTCGCCACGGCGCGGTCCAAGCTTCATAATGCGCGTGTAGCCACCTTGGCGTTCAGCGTAACGCGGCGCAATGTCGTCGAACAACTTCTGAACCGCCGTTTCGCGAATTTGCTTTTTCCCTTCTTCGGTCGTATGATCGAACATTTTTTCCTTCTTCGCGTGCGGATGAATGCGTTCGTTGCGTACAAAAGCCGCAACTTGACGGCGTGCGTGCAAATCGCCGCGCTTAGCGAGAGTAATCATTTTATCCGTAATGCGGCGTAGTTCTTTCGCTTTCGCTTCCGTCGTTTCAATCCGCTCGTGAATGATAAGATCGGTCACTAAATCCCGGAACAACGCTTTGCGCGCCGCCGAATCTCGACCTAATTTCCGATAAGCCACAGATGTTCCCTCCTCCGTCCATCACGCTAGTTGATGGTTCAAAAAGCGACAATTAATCGTCTTTACGCAGTGAAAGACCGAGCTCGCCTAACTTCTCTTGGACTTCTTCTAACGATTTCCGTCCTAAGTTACGCACCTTCATCATGTCTTCTTCTGTTTTCTGCGTCAATTCTTGTACTGTGTTAATACCTGCCCGTTTGAGGCAGTTGTAGGACCGTACCGAAAGATCGAGTTCTTCGATTGTCATTTCGAGAACTTTCTCTTTCTTGTCCTCTTCTTTTTCCACCATAATCTCCGCGTCTTGCGCCTCATCTGTCAGACCGACGAACAGCATGAGATGTTCGGTCATTATTTTAGCCGCAAGACTGACCGCTTCTTCCGCCCGAATACTACCGTCCGTCCACACTTCTAACGTCAGCTTGTCGTAGTTCGTCACTTGCCCGACTCTCGTGTTATCGATAGTGAAGTTGACGCGCGTGATCGGGGTGTAAATGGAATCGACCGGAATAACACCAATTGGATGATCTTCTTGTTTGTTGCGGTCAGCCTGAACGTAGCCACGGCCGCGATTAGCCGTAATGCGCATGTGCAAACGCGCATCGTCGGCGAGTGTCGCTAGATGCAGTTCCGGGTTAATGACTTCGACGTCGCTATCGGCACGGATATCGCCGGCGGTCACCTCGCCACCGCCTTCGACATCCACTTCCAACACCTTTTCCTCATCCGAATGAATTTTAAGTGCCAGCTTCTTCAAGTTGAGGATAAGTTCCGTCGTATCTTCTACCACTCCCGGAACAGTTGAAAACTCGTGTAATACACTATCGATTTGCACTGCTGTCACTGCGGCCCCCGGGAGTGACGACAGCAGGATGCGACGAAGCGAATTGCCGAGAGTCGTCCCGTAACCACGCTCTAAAGGCTCCACGACAAACTTCCCATAGTTGCCGTCATCGTTAACTTCAACGACGTCAATTCTCGGTTTTTCGATTTCAATCATTTACGGAGTTACCCTCCTTCAAAAACGTCGAATTCCGACCGTTCTCACAAGACCGTGCACCATGTGAATAAGCACTTTCTCCATGACAATGGATAAATCCCTATCCACCTATTATTGACGTGTTGCGGTAATATATACCAATCACACGCGTCGACGTTTCGGCGGGCGGCATCCGTTGTGCGGAATCGGCGTTTCGTCCTTAATCGCACTGACGTCCAAGCCCGCCGCTTGCAAGGAACGGATCGCCGCTTCCCGACCGGCACCAGGCCCTTTAACCATCACTTCGACAGATTTCATCCCGTGCTCCATCGCCGCTTTAGCCGCTGTTTCTGCAGCCATTTGCGCAGCGTACGGTGTGCTTTTGCGCGAGCCTTTGAAACCTAGGTTACCAGAGCTCGCCCAGGAGACCGCATTCCCGCGCGGGTCGGTAATCGTTACGATCGTATTGTTAAAGGTAGAGCGAATGTGGGCAACGCCACTTTCAATTCTTTTCTTCGCTTTGCGTTTTACCCGCGTTGTTTTACCGCGTTGTTGTTTAGCCATCTCAAAAATCCCTCCTGTCCGTTATTTCTTCTTGTTCGCTACTGTACGACGCGGACCTTTACGCGAGCGCGCATTCGTCTTCGAACGTTGACCGCGCACAGGCAAGCCACGACGATGACGCATGCCGCGATAAGAACCGATCTCGATCAGCCGCTTAATGTTGAGTGCGACTTCGCGACGAAGATCCCCCTCAACTTTCACGCTTTTATCGATCGTATTGCGTAACGTATTCACTTCTTCTTCCGTCAAATCGCGGACGCGCGTGTCCGGGTTAATCCCAGTCTCCGCTAACAACCTTTTAGACGTCGAACGACCAATCCCGAAAATGTAAGTGAGCGCCACTTCAACGCGCTTATCTCGGGGTAAGTCGACACCGGCAATACGTGCCATATTCAGCCTCCTCCTAGCTCATTAGCCTTGTTTTTGTTTGTGCTTCGGATTTTCGCAAATGACCATCACTTTTCCTTTGCGCCGAATGATTTTACACTTCTCGCATATCGGTTTAACCGATGGGCGTACTTTCATTGCTCAAATAACCTCCTTAAGGGAGAGTGCGACTTATTTATAGCGGTACGTAATACGACCGCGCGATAAATCGTAAGGTGACAATTCCACCGTCACCCGATCGCCAGGCAAAATACGGATAAAGTGCATCCGAATTTTACCGGAGACGTGGGCTAACACTTTGTGCCCATTCTCCAACTCAACGCGAAACATCGCGTTTGGGAGCGGCTCGATGACCGTTCCTTCCACTTCGATGACATCTTCCTTGGCCACGGTTCACTCTCCTTTCTCTTCCTCAGGGGGACGTCTTAAATGAAAATCGTGTAAAGCGTATCTCAGTTTAGCATTCGTGACGCGACCTTGCTCGTGCAAGCGATTGGCGATTTCCTCACTGACATAGTCCTTTAAATCGACGTGAAGGAGGTTTTTCTTCTTTGGCCGATCAGACTTTCGTTTGTCTCCGTCGGCCAATAGGACGTATTTTGGACTGATCACACCTACAATTACCGCGTACTGACCACTGTCTCTTCCGCGCAAAACTTTAACGACTTGCCCGAGCTGCGGTCGACAGTTCTCACAATCCTCCACTTTTCTCCCATCACCTTCAACCAGCTATCTCCAAGCCGTTTTCAGTACGTCAATCTCTAAGCTGATGATATTACCTTCATTTAACCGCCCTGCCCCGGGGGCACTGTGAACGAGCACCTCGTCCACAGACGTACAAAACACTGCCGGGAAAGCCGCCATGACCTAAGAAAGACGGCGTCGCACCGTATTCGCGCATTCGTTCGGCTAATTCACAACTGGTCTTGCGAATGGTCATCGAGATTGCCCTCGAAGAGCCGCTTTAACATCTATGAAAACTTTATCGATCGCTTGCTCGCCGTCAATCGTTACGAGCTTGTTTCTTTGCTTGTAATAATTGAGCAACGGCGCGGATTGTTTAATGTTGACGTCGAGACGGTTAGCGACTGTCGCTTCATTATCGTCCGAGCGTTGGTACAACGTACCACCGCATTGATCACATACCCCAGCTTCGCGCGGCGGGTTAAAGGTCACGTGGTAAGTCGCCCCACAGTTTTTACAAATGCGGCGACCGGTCAGACGTTCAATCAGTCGCTCGCGTGCGACTTCAATCACAATCACCTTGTCTAACTCCCGGGACAGCTCACTGAGCATCTCATCCAAGCTTTCCGCTTGCGGTACGGTGCGCGGAAAGCCGTCAAGCATAAAGCCGTGCGCACAATCGTCTTGACTAAGTCGTTCGCGGACGATCCCATTTGTCACTTCGTCGGGCACTAAATCGCCGCGATCTAAATACTTCTGCGCTTCTTGCCCGAGTGGCGTCTGTTGTTTAACAGCTGCCCGGAACATATCCCCCGTCGAAATGTGCGGGATGCCAAACTCGGCTTTAATGCGTTCAGCTTGCGTACCTTTTCCCGCACCCGGTAAACCCATTAATACGATGTTCACCCTGTCGTCCCTCCAGTTCATCCGTTTCTACAGTCATCCGAAACGCCCTATTTGTTAATAAACCCTTTGTAGTGGCGTTTGATCAACTGACTTTCGACCTGCTTCATCGTATCGAGTGCGACACCGACGACGATGAGTAAGGACGTCCCCCCGATTTGTACCGACTGCGGTAAACCGGCGAGTGACGTAAAGAATACCGGAAGGATGGAAACAGCGGCGAGAAAGATCGCGCCAGCGAGCGTGATGCGGTTAATGATTTCCGTTAGGCGGGTTGCCGTCTGCTTACCAGGCCGAATCCCGATGAGAAACGCCCCGTTCTTCTTCATCTGATCCGCCAATTGTACGGGATTCATTTGTACAAACGTGTAAAAATACGTGAAGCCGATAATGAAAATCACGTACAGGAACATCCCTAATCCGGCATTTAAACTAAAGTTGCGAATGATCCAGTCCGCAAATGCGTTACCTGCCCAAAAACTAGCGATCGTCGTCGGAAAGTAGAGGACTGCCGAGGCGAAAATCACGGGAATAACGCCAGCCGCATTCACTTTTAACGGAATGTGTGTCGATTGGCCACCGACCATTTTTCGTCCGACGACGCGTTTTGCGTGTTGGACGCGTACGCGGCGCACCCCTTGCTGCACATAAATGACACCGACAATAATGGCGATGACTACGGCAATTAAGACGACAACTTTCACGATCGTTAAGAACAGTTGATCCCCGCCGGCGAAGAAGCCTGAGGCGTACATGTCACGGACCGACCCGGGAATACCTGCTGCGATACCGGCAAAGATAATGATCGAAATACCGTTGCCGATCCCTCTTTCGGTAATGAGTTCCCCTAACCACATGAGGAACGTCGTCCCTGCTGTCAAGGTTAACGCGATTAACGTATACGTGAGAAACCCTTTATTTTGAATAAACTCGATGTTGCCGCCAACCATGTTATCGAAACCGATCGCTGTCCCAAACGCTTGAACGAGCGCGATAATGACCGTGCCGTAGCGCGTAACTTGGGCAAGTTTCCGCCGCCCGGCTTCTCCTTCTTTCGCCCACTGTGCAAATTTCGGCACGACGTCCATCTGCAACAAGTTGACGATAATTGAGGCCGTAATGTAAGGCATAATCCCCAAGGCAAAGATGGAGAAGTTGTTTAGCGCCCCACCCGTAAAGGTGTTTAAAAACCCAAACACGTTGTTACCTTGTGTGATCTCCGCCAACGCGCGCACGTCCGTATTCGGCACCGGGATAAAGCTGCCGATGCGAAAAACGACGAGCATCAGAAGGGTAAAGATGATCCGCTTCCGCAGATCATCCACTTTCATGATATTTTTCACCGTCTCAAACATGTTAAATCACCTCGGCTGTGCCACCAGCTTCCTGGATCTTCTCTGCGGCAGACTTGGAAAACTTATGTGCTTTCACCGTCAACTTAATGTTCAAGTCACCGTCACCTAACACCTTTAATCCGTCTTTTAAGTTTTTGACCACTTTTTGCTCGAGGAGCAATTCTGGCGTCACTTCTGATCCCTCTTCGAAACGGCTCAATTCATCCAAATTGATAATCGCGTACTCTTTGCGGTTGCGGTTCGTAAAACCTCGCTTCGGTAAGCGTCTAATGAGCGGGTTTTGTCCACCTTCAAAACCAGGGCGCACACCGCCGCCAGAGCGGGCATTTTGCCCTTTTTGTCCGCGTCCACTCGTTTTGCCGTGACCCGAACCGATGCCGCGCCCGACCCGCTTCCGCGTTTTCTTTGCTCCCGGTGCAGGCTTGAGTTCGTGTAATTTCATTCTTGCACCTCCTCTAGGCGTTCTTACGCATCAATTTCTTTCACTGTCACGATGTGTTGCACTTTTTGCACGGCACCGCGCACAGCGGAATTATCGTCGTGAACAACTGTCTGTTCGCGCTTTTTAAGGCCTAGCGTGCGCAATGTGACACGCTCTTTTTGCGGCCGTCCGATCACGCTGCCTGTGAGGGTGATTTCAAGTTTTTTAGCCATGCTTGTTCCCCTCCTATCCTAACAGTTCCTCAACTGATTTGCCACGTAGTTTGGCGACTGCTTCCGGGTGTTTCAAGCTGGTCAGTCCTTCTAAAGTCGCATTCACCATGTTAAGCGGGTTATTCGACCCGGTCGACTTCGTCAAAATGTCACCGACGCCAGCCACCATCAACACGTCGCGCACCGCTCCCCCGGCAATGACTCCCGTACCAGGTGCCGCCGGCTTCAATAACACTTTACCAGCGCCGAAATGGCCGATAATTTGGTGCGGGATCGTCGCGCCGACGAGCGGGATCGTAATGATGTTTTTCTTCGCTGCTTCAATGCCTTTCTTGATCGCTTCCGGCACTTCTGCCGCTTTACCCATACCCGCGCCTACGCGCCCTTTACCGTCCCCGACGACGACGAGCGCGCTAAAGTTAAAGCGCCGTCCGCCTTTTACGACTTTCGCCACTCGGTTAATCGTAACGACGCGCTCTTCGAATTCACTATTTGCATCTCTACCTCTTGCCATATCGTTCCCTCCTTCGCTTAAAAGTCTAAACCTGTTTCGCGCGCCGCGTCCGCTACCGCTTTGACGCGACCGTGGTACACGTATCCGCTGCGGTCAAAGACCACTTGGTTAAACCCTTTTTCTAGAGCTTTCTTCGCGATCAATTCGCCAACTTTTTTCGCAGCTTCAACGTCGCTCCCGTTCCCAATCCCTTTCAATTCGGGATCTAACGTAGAAGCAGCGACGAGCGTATGACCTTTAGTGTCATCGATCAGTTGGGCGTACATATGCTTCGATGAACGAAAGATGTTCAGACGCGGGCGTTCGTGCGTCCCATTCACTTTCTTCCGTACACGCAGATGGCGCCGTTTGCGGGCAATCGTACGATTTCCTCGATTAATCAAGCGACGTTCACTCCCTTCAGCCTATTGCGTGCCTTATTTTTTACCTGCTTTACCTTCTTTGCGAATAATGCGTTCGCCTTTGTACTTAATCCCTTTGCCTTTGTAAGGTTCAGGTTCGCGTACGGAGCGAATTTTTGCAGCCATCGCGCCGACGCGCTCTTTGTCGATCCCTTTGACGACAACTTCCGTTTGCGACGGAACGTCGAACTCGATCCCTTCTTCCGGCTCAATTTCGACCGGGTGGGAATAGCCGACAGTAAGGCCTAGGTTTTTCCCTTTCTTTTGCGCCCGGTAACCGACACCGACGAGCTCTAACTCTTTCGAATAGCCCTTCGCCACACCTTCCACCATGTTGGCGATTAGGCTACGAGTCGTGCCGTGTAGGGAACGATGTTTTTTCGCTTCGCTCGGACGTTCGACGAGCACTTCTTTATCCGCTACTTTAACGCTCATCTCTGAGTGAATCTCTCGACTGAGCGTTCCTTTCGGTCCTTTAACGGTTACTTGTGCACCGTCAACCGTCACTTCGACGCCGTCCGGTACGGCGATCGGTTTCTTTCCAATCCGTGACACCGCGTGACACCTCTCTTCCGATTCAAACTTGTATTACCAAACGTACGCAAGTACTTCGCCGCCAACCTTCCCTTTGCGTGCTTGTTTGTCCGTCAACACGCCTTGCGAGGTCGAAATAATGGCGATCCCTAACCCTCCGAGTACGCGTGGTACTTCTTCGTGCTTTGCGTATACGCGCAATCCCGGCTTACTGATCCGCTTCAACCCAGTGATCACCCGCGTGTTGTCTGCACTATATTTCAAGAAGACCCGAATAATCCCCTGCTTGTTGTCCTCAATAAACTCTACATCGCGCACGAAACCTTCGTCTTTTAAAATACCGGCAATTTCTCGCTTGATGTTCGAGGCAGGAATTTCGACGCTTTCGTGACGCGCGATGTTCGCATTGCGGATGCGCGTTAGCATATCGGCAATAGGATCTGACATGCTCATGCGATTACCTCCTTCCGTTTGACCTTACCAGCTAGCTTTTTTCACTCCGGGAATGTGCCCTTTATACGCGAGCTCCCGGAAACAAATCCGACACAGTTTAAACTTCCGCAGCACAGAGTGGGGACGACCACAGCGCTGGCAACGCGTATACTCGCGAACTTTAAACTTTTGAGGTCGATTTGCCTTAACGATCATTGACTTTTTAGCCATGACTTCCCTCCTAACTATTTGCGGAATGGCATGCCAAGCTCTTTCAACAGTTCACGCGCTTCTTCGTCTGTTTCAGCAGTGGTAACAAAAATAATGTCCATGCCGCGCACTTTGTCCACTTGATCGTATTCGATTTCCGGAAAGATAAGTTGCTCCTTCACTCCGAACGTGTAGTTACCGCGCCCGTCAAATGCCTTGGGCGACAGCCCGCGAAAGTCTCGAACGCGCGGCAGGGCGACGTTGAACAACTTGTCGACGAAGTGGTACATCCGCTCGCCTCTAAGTGTCACCTTGCATCCGATCGGCATCTCTTCGCGTAGTTTAAAGCCAGCGATCGACTTTTTCGCCCGCGTGACGACCGGTTTCTGCCCCGTAATTTTCGTTAAATCTTCAACCGCACTGTCTAGCAGTTTCGCATTTTGGACAGCTTCCCCTACCCCCATGTTAATGACGACTTTCTCGAGGCGGGGAACTTGCATTACGGATTTGTATGAAAACTTGTCTTTCAACGCGGCGACGATGTGATTCACGTATTGTTCTTTTAATCTTGCTGCCATAAAAACCCGTGCCTCCTTTCATTCACCTGGTTACTAATCGATAACTTCACCAGATTTTCGGGCAAAACGCACTTTCTTCCCGTTGTCTAATGTTTTAAATCCGATGCGCGTCGGCGCACCGGTCTTCGGATCGATGAGCATGACGTTGGAGGCGTGAATCGGCGCCTCTTGCGTCACAATACCACCTTGCGGGTTGTCCTGCGACGGCTGCGCATGTTTTTTGACCATGTTGACACCTTCGACGAGCACGCGGTGTTCACGCGGATACGTATGGAGCACCCGCCCTTTTTCTCCTTTGTCTTTCCCGCTAATCACGATAACTGTATCGTCTTTTTTAATGCGCAATTTTTTGTGTGCCTGTTTCTTTTTCACCTTGGCACCTCCTTTACGTCGATGTCCAAAAAATAAAGGAGCAGAAATTGTTAGAGTACTTCCGGTGCGAGCGAGACGATTTTCATAAAGTCGCGTTCGCGCAGTTCACGTGCCACCGGTCCAAAAATACGCGTACCGCGTGGTGCTTTGTCGTCCTTTACAATGACAGCGGCATTTTCGTCAAACGTAATGTACGACCCGTCTGAACGGCGTGCCCCGCGCACTGAGCGGACGATGACGGCTTTCACGATTTCGCCCTTCTTAACAACGCCGCCTGGTGTTGCTTGTTTGACTGACGCGACGATCACATCGCCGATGTTCGCCGACTTCCGCCGTGTACCACCGAGTACTTTAATGCATTGTAGTTCGCGCGCCCCGGAGTTATCAGCAACTTTTAAGCGCGATTCTTGTTGAATCATGCGCTGTTCCCTCCTTCCGCTTAAGCTCTAGTCTTTCGTTCCCATCCGTTAGATGATCACAGCTTCTTCCACGATCTCGACTAAGCGCCAGCGCTTGTCTTTCGACAGCGGCCGCGTTTCCATAATCTTCACGACGTCACCTTGCTTCGCCCGGTTCTGCTCGTCGTGCGCTTTAAACTTCGTCGTGTACTTCACACGCTTGCCGTACAGTTTGTGCCGCTTATACGTTTCGACACTGACGACGATCGTTTTATCCATCTTGTCGCTAACGACGCGACCGATCCGTACTTTGCGATTGCTGCGTTCTTCCATGAAGTTGCCCGCCTCCTCCCTAGCTTATTCCGAGTTCACGTTCGCGTAAAACTGTTTTTGCTCTGGCGATATCTTTACGCACATGTCTAATGCGCGTCGGGTTTTCCAGTTGTCCGGTGGCCATTTGAAAGCGCAAGTTAAACAGTTCTTCTTTCAGCGACGACACTTTTTGCTCAATTTCCGCAGTCGTCATGTTGCGAAATTCCCGCGTCGTCTTTTCTGCTTTCGTCAACTTGCGCTCCTCTTTTTTAGTTTTCATCCGTGTCACCACCCATTTCTTCACGTTTCACGAACTTCGTTTTGATCGGAAGTTTGTGGGAGGCGAGACGTAGCGCTTCACGGGCAACTTCTTCGGAAACACCGGCAACTTCGAACAAAATTTTTCCCGGTTTAACGACAGATACCCAATGTTCGGGAGACCCTTTCCCGCTCCCCATCCGTACTTCTAACGGTTTTTGCGTGACAGGTTTGGCTGGGAAGATCTTAATCCACACTTTCCCGCCCCGTTTCATGTAACGGGTCATCGCAATACGGGCGGCTTCGATCTGGCGGTTCGTAATCCACGACGGCTCGAGTGCCTGTAGACCGTATTCGCCTAAGGTGACTTCCGTGCCACCTTTGGCCCGACCGCGCATCCGCCCGCGAAATTCCTTGCGGTATTTCACGCGCTTAGGCATTAACATGTTAGCGGCCTCCTTCCTTGCTTTCCTTTTTCTCCGGAAGTACTTCTCCGCGGTAAATCCAAACTTTCACCCCGATACGACCGTACGTCGTATGAGCCTCTGCTGTACCGTAATCGATGTCGGCGCGAAGTGTGTGTAGCGGCACCGTTCCTTCGTTGTATCCTTCTGTACGTGCAATATCCGCACCGCCCAACCGTCCACTCACTTGGGCGCGAATCCCTTGTGCGCCGAAGCGAAGCGTCCGTTGGATCGATTGTTTGAGCGCACGGCGGAACGATACGCGGCGTTCGAGCTGTTGCGCAATGTTTTGCGCGACGAGCGTCGCATCGAGTTCCGGAGTCTTCACTTCGTTAATGTTGATGTGCACCCGTTTGCCGGTCAACTCGTTCAGCGCGAGGCGCAACGCTTCGACCTCTGAACCGCCTTTACCGATCACCATACCCGGCTTCGCCGTATAAATGCTGATGTTCACCCGATTGGCGGCCCGCCCGATCTCGACGCGCGACACCGCAGCGTCCTTCAGCCGTTCGAGCAAATACTCGCGAATTTTAATGTCTTCGTGCAGTAAGTCGGCATAATCTTTCCCAGCGTACCATTTCGATTCCCAGTCGCGAATGATCCCCACGCGGAGACCGACTGGACTTACTTTTTGGCCCATTTCGTTATCCCTCCTTGTTCTCAGCCAGAATGATCGTGATGTGACTCGTCCGTTTGTTAATTCGACTGGCGCGCCCTTGCGCCCGCGGGCGAATCCGTTTCAACGTGGCTCCTTCGTCGATAAAAATTTTGTCCACGATCAAGTTGTTGACGTCCATGTCAAAGTTGTGTTCGGCGTTGGCGATCGCCGAGCGAAGCACCTTCTCGATAGTCGGCGAAGCTGCACGCGGCGTCAGACGTAAAATAGCTAACGCCTCATCGACGTGTTTACCGCGAATTAAGTCGGCCACAAGGCGCACTTTGCGCGGCGCAATCCGAATGTGGCGCGCAACGCATGACGGTTTCGCTTCAATCACATCGGAAAAGTTTTTCCCGACCATCTCGTCAGACACAGTCACTTTCGTAAATTTGTACCCATCGTTCACGCGAAACGTCAGACCGACGTAACTCGGAACAATTTCTTGTCCGTAACGGCCTCGGCGCACTTTATTTGTAGTTGCCATATGTCTCTCTGCCTCCTTCCTCATCAATCGTGCCATTAACGCTTCGTGCGTCTGTCTTCCCCTGCGTGTCCTCTAAAGGTACGCGTCGGTGCAAACTCGCCCAGTTTATGGCCGACCATGTCTTCGGAAATGTACACCGGTACATGCTTGCGGCCGTCGTGTACGGCGATCGTATGTCCGACAAAGCTCGGGAAAATCGTCGAGCGGCGCGACCACGTTTTAATGACGCGTTTTTCCTTTTTTTCATTGAGGGCATCCACTTTTTTCAATAAGTGCTCATCGGCGAAAGGTCCTTTTTTCAGGCTGCGACCCATGCATTGTTGCCTCCCTTCTCAACTAGCGTTATTTCTTTTTGCGGCGCCGTACGATGTACTTGTTGGACGGCTTGTTCTTCTTCCGCGTCTTGTAACCGAGTGTCGGCTTACCCCATGGGGTGACCGGCGATTTCAGACCGATCGGCGCTTTACCTTCACCGCCGCCGTGCGGGTGATCGTTCGGGTTCATGACGGAACCGCGTACCGATGGGCGACGACCTAACCAGCGGCTACGGCCAGCTTTCCCGATGGTGATGTTTTCGTGGTCGACGTTGCCAACTTGTCCGACGGTCGCGCGGCATTCGAGGCGTACCATGCGCATCTCACTCGAAGCTAAGCGAATGATCGCATACCCTTTTTCTTTACCGAGCAACTGACCTTCCGTGCCAGCGGCGCGCACGAGTTGTCCGCCGCGACCTGGTTTAAGTTCGATGTTGTGGATCACCGTACCGACCGGGATGTTCGCGAGCGGCAGGGCGTTACCCGTTTTAATGTCCGCGTCAGGACCCGATTCGATCATATCGCCCACTTTCAAGCCGTGCGGCGCGAGAATGTAACGTTTTTCACCGTCGACATAATGAATCAGTGCGATGTTCGCCGAACGGTTCGGATCGTATTCGATCGTGGCAACGCGTCCGGGTATGCCATCCTTGTCCCGTTTAAAATCGATGATGCGGTACATGCGCTTATGTCCACCGCCGTGGTGCCGCATCGTAATTCTACCTTGGTTGTTGCGACCAGCCTTTTTGTGCAGCGGAGCCAGCAGTGACTTTTCCGGTTCGCTCGTCGTAATTTCATCAAACGAGGATACGGTCATTTGGCGCCGAGCCGGGGAGGTCGCTTTAAAATTCTTAATGGACATGTCAGATTCGTCCCTCCTTTACGAGATGTTAAACAGTCTCAAAGTATTCAAGCGGCTTGCTGTCTTCACTCAAGCGGACAACCGCTTTTTTCCGCAAGGCCGTATATCCGGAATAGCGTCCAAACGTCTTAAACTTGCGCGGCATTTTGATCGTGCTGACGCTAACGACTTTCACATTAAAAATCGCTTCTACCGCTCGTTTAATTTCCGTCTTGTTCGCCCGTGGGTGTACTTCAAAAACGTACTGTTTCTCTTCCATCAGGTCTGTCGCCTTTTCCGTAATGAGCGGGCGGATAATGATATCGCGAGGGTCTTTCATGAACCTAGCACCTCCTCCACGTCGGAGACGGCGTCCACAGTCATAATCAACTTGTCGTGTGCGAGCACGTCGAGTACATTGATTTTGTTTGCGGCAATATAGGTAACTCCCGGAATGTTGCGCGTAGATAACGACGTGTTTTCATCGTAATCTTTACAGACGATGAGCGCTTTTTCCGCGTCCAAGTTTTTCAGTACTTGTGCTATTTCTTTCGTCTTCGGCGCGTCTAACGTCAGTTTATCTAACACGACGAGCCCGTCGCCTTTTACTTTTGCCGACAGGGCGGATTTGATCGCTAGGCGGCGTACTTTTTTCGGTAATTTATAGCCGTAGTTGCGCGGCGTCGGACCAAACACGACACCTCCGCCGACCCATTGTGGCGAGCGAATACTCCCTTGACGCGCTCTACCCGTTCCTTTTTGCCGCCACGGTTTGCGGCCTCCGCCTCTTACTTCCGAGCGATTTTTTACGTTGTGTGTGCCGCGGCGCGCTGCGGCTTGCTGCATGACGACTGCTTCGTGCAACACTGTTTCGTTCGGTTCAACACCGAACACAGCTTGCGACAGTTCGAGTTCGCCGACTTCGGAACCGTTCATATTCCGAATTGCTACTTTAGGCATCTCTCAATTCCTCCCTTCACGTACGTGATTGCTACTTACTCTTAATTGCCGATTTAACTGTAACAAAACTATTTTTCGCACCTGGAATCGATCCTTTGATGAGGAGTAAGTTTCGTTCCGCATCGACTTGGACGACTTCCAAGTTTTGAATCGTCACCCGTTCGCCACCCATCCGACCTGGTAACGGGCGTCCTTTAAAGACGCGTGCTGGGTCTACTGCACCGAGCGAACCTGGGCCGCGGTGGTAGCGAGAGCCGTGGGACATCGGACCGCGCGCTTGATTGTGCCGCTTAATCGAACCTGCAAATCCTTTACCTTTCGACTCGCCGACGACATCTACTTTATCTCCTTGAGCGAAAATATCAGCTTTCACTTCGTCGCCCAACTTATAGTCTGTCACACTTACGTCGCGAATTTCCCGAATGTAGCGCTTAGGGGCGGTTTCTGCCTTTTTTGCGTGGCCGACTGCCGGCTTCGTCGCTTGGTGTTCTTTGCGGTCACCGAAGCCGAGCTGAATCGCCTCGTAACCGTCTTTTTGTTGATCCTTCACTTGCAACACGACACACGGCCCGGCTTCGATGACGGTTACCGGAATCGCTTCGCCGTCTGCGGCAAACACTTGCGTCATGCCAAGTTTTTTCCCTAAGATACCTTTCATGTTCGCGCACCTCCTATTACATAAGTTCCATTAAAGTTCGTTTTCAGCCGTTACAGTTTTATCTCAATGTCGACACCGTAAGGCAAATCCATACGCATGAGCGAATCGACCGTTTTCGGTGTTGGATTGATGATGTCGATGAGCCGTTTATGTGTGCGCATCTCGAATTGTTCGCGCGCATCTTTGTACTTGTGTACGGCGCGAAGAACGGTATACACATTTTTTTCGGTTGGCAACGGCACCGGTCCCGATACGTTCGCTCCAGAACGCTTTGCAGTGTCAACAATTTTTTCAGCCGACTGATCCAAGATCCGATGGTCATAAGCTTTTAAACGAATGCGGATTTTTTGTTTTGCCATGACTTTCCCTCCCTCTTTCGCCTATTTGATCAACAGACAATTCTCCGCGGGAAAACCTCACACACCATGACAAAGCATCCGGGTGTGTCAGCAACCTCCCGCTTCATCGCAAGTCCATGACAACATTCAACATTATATAAAAAAATGTGCGGGGATGCAAGGAAAAATTATATTATCGTAAAAAAACCCTTGAACAGCTAGGCTCAAGGGTTTCTTCGCGTGCTTTTAAATCAGAATGATCGCCGAAATTACTCGTTAATTTTCGTAACGACGCCCGCGCCAACGGTACGTCCACCTTCGCGGATCGCGAAGCGGGTACCTTCTTCAATGGCGATTGGCGCGATCAATTCGACGTCCATCGTCACGTTATCGCCAGGCATGACCATTTCGGTGCCTTCCGGCAATGAGACGACACCGGTGACGTCCGTCGTGCGGAAGTAAAATTGCGGACGGTAGCCGTTAAAGAACGGGGTGTGGCGGCCGCCTTCTTCTTTGGACGAGACGTATACTTCACCGGAGAATTTCGTGTGCGGCTTCACCGAACCAGGCGTGGCCAATACTTGTCCACGTTCGATGTCGGATCTTTCGACACCGCGCAGGAGGACACCGATGTTGTCGCCCGCTTCCGCTTGGTCGAGTAGCTTGCGGAACATTTCTACGCCAGTGACGACCACTTTGCGCGTTTCGCTCGAAATGCCGACGATTTCCACTTCGTCGCCAACTTTGACCACACCGGACTCGACGCGACCCGTGGCAACCGTTCCGCGACCGGTAATGGAGAAGACGTCTTCGACCGGCATGAGGAAAGCTTTGTCGACGTCGCGATCCGGGGTCGGGACGTATTTGTCAACTTCTGCCATCAGTTCGAGAATGTTTTTCGACCAGTCACCTGTCGGATCCTCGAGAGCTTTTAAAGCAGAACCTTTAACGACCGGAATGTCGTCGCCCGGGAAGTCGTACTCGGTTAAGAGGTCGCGTACTTCCATTTCGACAAGTTCCAGCAATTCTTCGTCGTCGACCATGTCACACTTGTTCAAGAAGACGACGATGTTTTTGACGCCAACTTGCTTGGACAACAGAATGTGTTCACGCGTTTGCGGCATCGGGCCGTCAGCAGCGGAGACAACCAAGATCGCCCCGTCCATTTGTGCGGCACCGGTAATCATGTTTTTGACGTAGTCCGCGTGACCTGGGCAGTCGACGTGCGCGTAGTGGCGGTTGTCCGTTTCGTACTCGACGTGCGAGGTTGAAATCGTGATGCCGCGTTCGCGCTCTTCCGGCGCGTTGTCGATTTTGTCGTAAGCCATCGCTTCTGCGCCGCCAGCTGCAGAGAGAACCGTCGTGATTGCCGCAGTCAACGTCGTTTTACCGTGGTCGACGTGACCGATCGTCCCAATGTTTACGTGTGGTTTTGAACGTTCATATTTTGCTTTTCCCATTTTGAAGAAATCCTCCTTCATACATTAAATAATAGTTTTTTTATGGATGAGGCCGCAAAACGGCAAAGCCGCTTTGCAGGCTAAAAACGAGCTAAGTTATTCGCCGGTCGCCTTGCTAATGATTTCTTCGGCGATATTCTTCGGCACTTCTTCGTAGTGGTCGAAGAACATGGTGTAAACCCCGCGGCCTTGCGTGCGCGACCGCAGCGTCGTCGCGTAACCGAACATCTCCGAAAGCGGTACGAAGGAGCGAATAATTTTTGCCCCGGCCCGGTCGTCCATCCCTTCGATGCGTCCGCGCCGCGAGTTGACATCGCCCATGATGTCACCCAAATATTCTTCGGGGATCGTAATTTCCACCTTCATGATCGGCTCGAGTAACACTGGGTTACATTTCGATTTCGCCGCTTTTAAAGCGAGTGAGCCAGCGATTTTAAATGCCATTTCCGACGAGTCGACGTCGTGGTACGAACCGTCGTACAGCGTCGCTTTCACGTCGACGAGTGGGAAACCGGCTATCACGCCGTTTTGCATCGATTCTTCGATCCCGTTCTGTACCGCTGGAATGTATTCACGCGGTACGACCCCACCGACAATTTTGTTTTCGAATTCGAACCCGCCGCCTTCTTCGAGCGGCTCGAAGCGCACCCATACGTGACCGTATTGACCGCGGCCACCGGATTGACGAATGAATTTCCCTTCGACTTCTGCAGCGGAGCGGAACGTTTCCCGATACGCCACTTGCGGCTTACCGATGTTCGCTTCCACCCTGAATTCGCGGAGCAAGCGGTCGACGATGACGTCCAAGTGAAGCTCACCCATACCGGAAATAATCGTTTGCCCGGTTTCTTCGTTCGTCTTCGTTTTAAACGTCGGATCTTCTTCGCCCAGTTTGGCGAGCGCGATCGACATTTTTTCCTGGTCCGCTTTCGTCTTCGGCTCGATCGCCAAGTCGATCACCGGATCCGGGAAGACCATCGATTCGAGAATGATCGGGTGCTTCTCATCACATAGCGTATCACCGGTCGCCGTATCTTTCAAACCGACAGCGGCAGCGATGTCGCCAGCGTGCAACTCTTTAATTTCTTCACGGTGGTTCGCATGCATCTGCAAGATGCGCCCGATGCGTTCCCGTTTTTCCTTCGTCGAGTTGAGCACGTACGACCCAGACTCGAGCGATCCGGAGTAGACGCGGATAAACGTCAGTTTACCGACGTACGGGTCAGTTGCAATTTTGAAGGCAAGTGCTGCGAGCGGTGCGTCGTCTTCCGATTGCCGTTCAGCCTCTTCACCGTTCGGCAACTGTCCTTTAATCGCCGGAACGTCGAGCGGCGAAGGCATATATTGCACGACCGCGTCCAACAACGGCTGAACGCCTTTGTTTTTATAGGAAGAGCCGCACAGGACGGGGATGATTTCCACGTTACACGTCCCTTTGCGCAGAGCGGCGTGAATTTCGTCCTCCGTCAAATCTTCGCCTTCCAAGTATTTCATCATTAAATCTTCATCTAATTCGGCAACAGCTTCTACTAACGAGCTGCGATACTCTTCTGCTTGCGCTTTGTAATCATCCGGAATATCCCGCGCTTCGGAGCTTTTTCCGAGGTCATCCAGATAATAGTAGGCTTTATTTTCGATTAAGTCAATGACTCCTTCGAAAGTGTCTTCCTTCCCGATCGGCAACTGAATCGGGACAGCATTTGCGCCTAACCGTTCGCGCATTTGCTCGACAGCGCCTAAGAAGTTCGCGCCGATAATGTCCATTTTGTTGACGTAAGCGATCCGCGGGACGTGGTATTTGTCTGCTTGTCGCCACACCGTTTCCGACTGTGGCTCCACGCCGCCTTTCGCACAGAACACGCCAACTGCTCCATCCAACACGCGTAGCGACCGTTCGACTTCAACGGTAAAGTCGACGTGACCCGGTGTATCGATAATGTTAATGCGGTGACCTTTCCACTGCGCCGTCGTCGCAGCCGACGTAATCGTAATACCGCGCTCTTGCTCTTGTTCCATCCAGTCCATCGTGGCTGACCCTTCGTGGGTCTCCCCAATTTTGTGTACGCGGCCAGTATAGAACAAAATGCGCTCTGTCGTCGTCGTTTTACCCGCATCGATATGGGCCATAATACCGATGTTGCGCGTGTCTTTTAAGGAGAATTCGCGAGCCATAAGTGTTTCTCCTTTCTTCTTCGTAAGGTTACTGCTGTTTACCAGCGGTAGTGTGCAAACGCCTTGTTCGCTTCAGCCATGCGGTGCGTCTCTTCTTTTTTCTTAACTGCTGCACCGGTGTTGTTTGCGGCGTCCATAATTTCCGCTGCCAAACGCTCTTGCATCGTCTTTTCGCCGCGTAAGCGTGCGTAGTTGACGAGCCAACGCAAGGCGAGACTTTTGCGCCGCTCTGGCTTCACTTCCACAGGTACCTGGTAGTTTGAGCCCCCGACGCGACGCGCTTTAACTTCGAGCACTGGCATAACGTTCTTCAGTGCTTGTTCAAACACTTCCAACGGGTCTTTTCCTGTACGCTCGCGGACGATCTCAAATGAATCGTAAAGGATGTTTTGTGCTACACCTCTTTTGCCATCAATCATCATGCGATTGATTAAACGAGTCACTAATTTACTGCTGTAAATCGGATCCGGCAATACATCTCGGCGAGCAACGGGTCCTTTTCTCGGCATGTCGTTTCCCTCCTTTGCTCCCTATGCGTTCCCTCGGAACGCGTATTGTTACTTCGGACGTTTTGTACCGTATTTTGAACGCGCTTGTTTGCGGTCTTGTACACCCGCTGTATCCAGCGCGCCGCGCACAATGTGGTAACGAACCCCGGGCAAGTCTTTGACGCGTCCGCCCTCGACGAGGACGACACTGTGTTCTTGCAAATTGTGACCAATCCCCGGAATATAAGCAGTCACTTCGATTTGGTTCGTCAAGCGTACCCGTGCATACTTACGCAACGCCGAGTTCGGTTTCTTCGGAGTCATCGTCCCGACACGCATACATACGCCGCGCTTTTGCGGAGAACTCAAGTTCGTCAGCGATTTGCGGTAGCTGTTATAGCCGTGTTGCAAAGCCGGCGAGTCCGATTTCGTCGTCTTGCTTTTGCGTCCTTTGCGCACTAGCTGGTTAATTGTCGGCATCGTGTCACCTCCTCCCTCGCTTGCAAGCCCACAGATCCAGGCGGTTCATTTTTAGACATAAAAACAGTTCAAAACAACACATAGGAACCGCGCGCCCCTTGCACACAAGAGGGCACGGTTCGCCTGTGAATGTGTACGCCTATTTATATATGCCTACTGTCGAAGCCCCAACCTTGATGTTACTTGCTTTTCCTAACTGTTTCATCGAATCGACGTACGCCACGTTTACGCCGTGCCGGCCGCACATCGCGACGATCGGTTCCGTCACGTGTGCATCGGCGTCTTTCGCAACGACTACTTCACACAGTTGCAGTTCTTCCAGCGCTTTGACAGTCTCTTTCGCGCCTACACAAATGTTCGTTGCCTGCTTCACTTTATCATAAGACATAACGGCCCTCCAAAGTTGACAGGTGACATTACACACGTCGATATATTACCACTACCGGAACGCTCATGTCAACAACTAACACGACGTAGTATGTGTCAAGCTTTACTCGACGACCTTACAGGATCAAGGATTTAAAGACCTAAATATGTCATTCCCTAACGTTCACTTGTTGTCCGCCCTTGAGGAGTTAACTCTTCAAGGACGGCGATTAACCACCTTATCCAAATACCCAATAGCACTTGAAGCTGATGCGGCACCTACTTGGATCCTGCCAACTTGAACCCCAATGTGATCCGACTTACCTATTCGCCTCGCATGGCGTTTTAGTTTTTGTGTCACTTGGCGGTTGGGCCAGACAGTTAATAATGCCTGTCTCAACGTCCCATTGGTAACGCCTTGTTGTACTTTGGCGATGGCTTGAGCCCCTTCTTCACTCCAGTACATGCCACGACGTTTCATGCGGTATGCCAGACGTCTCTGGTTCGATTCCATGCATCCCATCCTACGAGCATTTTTTGGCACGTCTGGACTAACCTCACGCCAGTCGCAGAGGATCTCCCAGTGCCCTTCAAGATACTTCTGCATGTTCTCGATACGCTTTTCCTCTCGCTCCGTCTCTGCATTTCCCTGTGCCGTATCAATCACCGCTTTAAACCTATCCTTATTTTTTTCGGATATTGCCTTTTCAATTTGAGGAATGAGCCTTGGCTGGCGGCTCAACCCGCGACGAATACTCCTCTTTACGTGAAAAGGATCCAATTGGCGGACAACCGATGTCGCTTCAGAAAAGGTATTTTGAACGCGTTCCTCAGAGATCCATGAAGCCGCATCCGCATTAGTCGCCACATGTGTATGTGAGAGATCCCAACGATGTCGAATCGCTGCATAACCTATTTCCCAAAAGTCATCCACCGATTCAACGGTAGAAAAGACGTGACGATCTGTTAACGAGACACGCTGTCCGTTTTGCTCCCACCCGGTATAGGCAAGCATATTTTTGATCTCTATTCCTTTGCCTCTCCCTTTGACGTATAAGCCATCTGCTTCGCAATATAAGTGCTTAACGGACGGAGAGTTAGGAATTACCGTATCCTCAAAAATTCGATCCCTTTTTTCAGCATCCATGACAGCTTGAGCTTCACCTGCTTCTTTTACTAAGCGCTGAAACGTCGTATGGCTGATCGTTATACCGGCAAGTTTTTGCGTGACCTCTGAGGCGAGGCGGTAGGTCATTCCCGGCGCTGCAGCTAACTCTGCTCCGAGCATCATAAGGTCTGGGCTGTATCTTTTACGGCGTTTTAAACCGATTGCCTCATCGACAGGGTAATGTGCGTTTCCGTTTCGGTCGTACATCAAGTGGCGTTTATAGGACACTGTCCCAAAAAAACTGGTGAACTCCCGGCTGTCCAATCGCTCACTTTTCCAACCGTATTTTTCCTTGTAATGCGTCGTCATCATCTGATCGAGCTGCTCCAAAAATTCTCCGAACAGATCAGCCATCACTTCCATCAGGCGAATACGTAAGCTTTCCCAAAACGACAACATATCTGTAGACTGTTCCAAGATAGTAGCGATTTCTGGTATAATGGTTTTCAAGGAAGACCTCTCCTTTCGTGGTGGTTAGGAGTACTATTTAGGTCTTCCTTTTCTATATTCTCCCTCCAAATTCCTGCTAAAACCCTTCGAGAGAAATGTTACACATACCACGACGTAAGTTTATTTGACCGCTACAGTTGCGGCTTTGTTTTTGTTGCTTGTTTTTTGCGCTGTAGCTTGCTCGGCGACTTTTACTGCGCGGTAGCGATTCATCCCCGTACCTGCGGGAACGAGTTTCCCGATTATGACGTTCTCTTTTAAGCCGAGTAGCTGGTCGACTTTTCCTTTAATCGCCGCATCGGTTAACACGCGTGTCGTTTCTTGGAAAGAAGCCGCAGACAAGAACGAATCGGTCTCCAGCGACGCCTTCGTGATCCCGAGGAGCACCGGACGCGCCACGGCCGGTTCTTTTCCATCGGCAAACGATCTGTTGTTCGCTTCTTCAAATTCGTGAATGTCGATGATCGCGCCTGGCAACATATCCGTGTCTCCCGCTTCCGTGATGCGCACTTTGCGCATCATTTGCCGGATCATCACTTCAACGTGCTTGTCGTTAATTTCTACCCCTTGTAGACGGTACACTTTTTGTACTTCTTGCAAAATGTACTGTTGCACGCCGCGCACGCCTTTCACCCTAAGCAGTTCCTTCGGGTCGATCGAGCCTTCGGTCAAGGTGTCGCCAGTCTCCACTTGGTCGCCGACAGCTACTTTTATGCGCGCTCCAAACGGCACGTTGTACACTTTCGCTTCGATGCTGCCCTCTACTTCCACTTCGCGACGGTCTTTCGTTTCGCGAATGTCCTTCACTGTCCCAGAAATCTCTGTAATGACAGCCTCCCCTTTCGGGTTGCGCGCCTCAAACAGCTCTTGAATCCGAGGCAAGCCTTGCGTGATGTCGTCCCCAGCTACACCGCCGGTGTGGAAGGTGCGCATCGTTAGCTGCGTCCCCGGTTCACCGATCGACTGGGCGGCAATAATCCCTACCGCCTCGCCAATTTCGACTTGCGTCCCGAGCGCTAAGTTGCGTCCGTAGCACCGCTTGCACACCCCGTGGCGCGTGCGACAGTTAAGCACGGAGCGAATGTCTACAGCTTCGATGCCAGCCGCAACAATGGCGCTCGCTTTTTCTTCGTCGATCATCGCGTTCCGTTCGACGATGACATCACCCGTTTCCGGATGGCGCACCGTGCGGAATGAGACCCGCCCGACGATGCGGTCGTATAGATCCTCGATCACTTCTTTACCTTCTTGCAACCGCGTGATATGGACTCCTTTGTCCGTGCCGCAGTCTTCCTCGCGCACGATCACATCTTGTGCCACGTCGACTAAACGCCGCGTCAAGTAACCGGAGTCGGCCGTCCGCAGCGCCGTGTCAGCCAGACCCTTTCGCGCGCCGTGTGTCGAAATAAAGAACTCTAACACCGTTAGGCCTTCGCGGAAGTTCGATTTAATCGGCAGCTCGATGATTTTACCGGACGGCGCTGCCATGAGGCCGCGCATCCCGGCGAGCTGCGTAATTTGTGACACATTACCCCGCGCCCCCGAATGGGCCATCATGTTAATCGGATTAAAACGGTCGAGCGACTTCATTAAAATAGCGGTGATTTCGTCTTTCGCCTTACTCCAGAAGGAGATGACGCGCTCATAACGCTCTTCTTCCGTAATTAAGCCGCGGCGGAATTGCTTCATCACCATCTGCACGCGATCGTTCGCCTCATCCAAAATCCGTTCTTTTTCAGCCGGAACGATGACGTCGGATACAGCGATCGTAATACCGGCCCGCGTCGAATATTTAAATCCAGCTGCCTTGACGTTATCCATAATGACAGACGTCTCGGTCGTCCCATAGCGACGGAAACATTCCGCGATAATGAGGCCGAGGTATTTTTTCACGACTGCGTCACGAGGTTCACTCGCCTGAATGGCCGCGCGCACGTCTTGCCCTTTTTCAAATATAAAAAACTCATCCGGCGTGCGTTCCAAAGAACTATCTGTACCCGGCGCGTTAATGTAGGGAAAATCGGCTGGGAAAATTTCGTTGAAAATCACTTTCCCTGCCGTCGTTACGATGAGCGCCTCTTGTTGCTGTTCGCTAAACGACGTCTTGCCGAGAGAACGCGCCGGTAGCGCGACGCGCGAGTGCAAGCTGACGTACCCGTGTTCATACGCGCTGATGAGTTCGTCCGGGCTGCTGTAAATACCGCCCTCGCCCACTTCCCCCGCCTTCTCTAACGTCAAGTAGAAACAGCCGAGCACCATGTCTTGCGACGGCGTCACGACCGGCTTCCCGTCTTTAGGGTTCAAAATGTTTTGCGCCGCCAGCATTAAAATGCGCGCTTCTGCTTGCGCCTCGGCCGACAGCGGCACGTGCACGGCCATTTGGTCGCCGTCGAAGTCAGCGTTGTACGCCGTACAGACGAGCGGGTGCAGTTTGATCGCTCGCCCTTCGACTAAGACGGGCTCAAACGCTTGAATCCCTAAACGGTGCAACGTCGGAGCGCGGTTTAAGAGCACCGGATGTTCTTTAATGACGTCTTCCAGGACGTCCCACACTTCCGGATGTACGCGTTCCACTTTTCGTTTGGCGCTTTTAATGTTGTGCACGAGTCCTTTGCTCACTAGTTCTTTCATCACGAACGGCTTGAATAGTTCGAGCGCCATTTCTTTCGGCAAGCCGCACTGATACATCTTTAGACGCGGACCGACGACGATGACCGACCGTCCGGAATAGTCGACCCGCTTACCGAGCAAGTTTTGCCGGAAACGGCCCTGCTTTCCTTTGAGCATATGACTGAGCGACTTCAGTGGGCGGTTACCGGGTCCGGTAACCGGGCGGCCGCGTCGTCCGTTGTCGATCAATGCGTCGACTGCCTCTTGCAGCATCCGCTTTTCGTTTTGCACGATAATGTCAGGCGCCCCTAAATCTAAAAGCCGCTTCAACCGGTTGTTGCGGTTAATGACGCGGCGGTACAAGTCGTTCAAGTCCGACGTCGCAAAGCGACCGCCGTCCAGTTGCACCATCGGCCGCAGTTCCGGGGGGATGACCGGAAGCACGTCGAGAATCATCCACTCCGGATCGTTGTCGGAGTGGCGAAACGCCTCAAGCACTTCTAACCGTTTGACGACGCGGTTGCGCCGCTGCCCTTGTGCCGTACTTAGCTCTTCCTTTAGCCCCGCCACTTCTTGGTCTAAGTCGAGTTCGGACAGCAGCCGTTTCACCGCCTCCGCGCCCATCGCCGCTTGAAACGCTTGCCCATACTTTTCGCGGTAGCTGCGATATTCTTTTTCTGACAACAATTGCTTTTTCTCAAGCGGCGTATCGCCGGGGTCGGTCACGACGTAGGAGGCAAAGTAGATCACTTCCTCCAGCGAACGGGGCGACATGTCGAGCACGAGCCCCATGCGGCTCGGGATCCCTTTAAAGTACCAAATGTGCGAAACGGGGGCCGCTAGTTCAATGTGGCCCATCCGCTCGCGCCGCACTTTTTGCCGCGTCACTTCGACGCCGCAACGGTCACAGACGACACCTTTATAGCGCACGCGCTTATATTTCCCACAGTGACATTCCCAGTCTTTCGTCGGGCCGAAAATCTTTTCACAAAACAGGCCTTCTTTTTCCGGCTTCAACGTACGGTAGTTAATCGTCTCCGGCTTTTTAACTTCGCCGCGCGACCACGAACGAATTTTGTTAGGAGAAGCGAGTGCGATTTTCATAAACTCAAAGTTATTGACATCCAACAAAGGGCAACCCTCCCTAGTGTGCGGAGCTTTCTAGATTTAGGTTCAACTTATCCCCTGACTGTTCTTCGTCCTCGTCGAGTTCGCGAATTTCGATTTCCTCTTCGTCTCCCGAGAGGATTTTCACGTCCATGCCGAGACTTTGCAGCTCTTTAATGAGCACTTTGAACGATTCCGGTACGCCTGGTTCCGGCACGTTCTCACCTTTGACGATCGCTTCGTACGTTTTGACGCGTCCGACGACGTCGTCCGACTTGACGGTCAAAATTTCTTGTAGCGTATAGGCAGCACCATACGCTTCCAGCGCCCACACTTCCATTTCTCCGAAGCGTTGACCGCCGAATTGCGCCTTCCCGCCGAGCGGTTGCTGTGTGACGAGCGAGTACGGTCCAGTCGAGCGGGCGTGAATTTTGTCGTCGACCATGTGCGCCAGCTTAATCATGTACATGACGCCGACGGTCACGCGGTTTTCGAACGGTTCGCCCGTACGGCCGTCGTACAGGACTGTTTTGCCGTCTCGGTTTAACCCCGCTTCTTCGAGCGCGTCGAAGACGTCCTCTTCTGAGGCGCCGTCGAACACGGGCGACATGACGTGAATGCCGAGCTGTTTAGCCGCCATTCCTAAGTGCGTCTCTAACACCTGTCCGATATTGAGCCGGGACGGAACCCCTAATGGGTTTAACACGATTTCTACCGGTGTGCCATCCGGCAAGAACGGCATATCTTCCTCCGGTAAAATGCGCGCGATGACGCCTTTGTTACCGTGGCGCCCAGCCATTTTGTCCCCTTCGGAAACTTTCCGCTTTTGCGCGATGTAAACGCGGACTAACTGGTTGACACCCGGCGGTAATTCATCGCCGTTTTCACGCGTAAACACTTTGACGTCGACGACGATCCCGTCCGTACCGTGCGGGACGCGCAGCGACGTATCGCGCACTTCGCGCGCCTTTTCGCCGAAAATCGCGTGTAGGAGGCGTTCCTCGGCCGTCAGTTCGGTGACGCCTTTCGGAGTCACTTTGCCTACGAGAATGTCGCCCGACTTTATTTCCGCACCGATGCGGATAATGCCGCGGTCGTCTAGGTTGCGCAAGGCGTCCTCGCCGACGTTCGGAATGTCGCGCGTAATTTCTTCCGGCCCGAGCTTCGTGTCGCGCGCTTCTTGCTCGTACTCTTCGATGTGAATCGACGTATACACGTCTTCGCGCACGAGCTTCTCACTGAGCAAGATCGCGTCTTCGTAGTTGTACCCTTCCCACGTCATAAAAGCGACGACGACGTTTTGTCCGAGGGCGAGCTCGCCCATTTCCGTCGAAGGGCCGTCAGCGATAATGTCGCCAGCCTCGACGCGTTCACCGACGCGCGCGAGCGGCCGCTGGTTGACACACGTCCCTTGGTTGGAACGAATAAATTTGTACAGTTTGTATTTATCGAGGTTTCCTTTAACCTCTTTGCCGTCTACAATGTCGATGTTGCGGATCCAGATCTCGTCGGCGCTCACGCGTTCGACGATGCCAGGGCGTTTCGCGAGGACACACACACCGGAGTCTTTCGCCGCTTTATACTCCATCCCGGTACCGATAATCGGGGCACGCGGTACGAGTAGCGGTACCCCTTGCCGCTGCATGTTCGATCCCATCAAGGCGCGGTTCGCATCGTCGTTTTCCAAAAATGGTACACACGCGGTCGCGACCGAAAACACTTGTTTCGGTGAAACGTCCATGAAGTCGACTCGTTCTTTCGGTACAGTGAGCACATCCTCGCGCAAGCGCACAATCACTTCGTCTTTCACAAACGAGCCGTCTTCATTAAGCTCTGCGTTCGCTTGCCCGATAATGTAATTGTCCTCTTCGTCGGCGGTCAGATAGACGATTTCGTCTGTGACGCGACCCGCGTCCTGATCTACCTTGCGATACGGCGTTTCAATAAAGCCGAACTCGTTGACGCGTGCATACGTAGACAGCGAGTTGATGAGCCCGATGTTCGGACCTTCTGGCGTTTCGATCGGACACATCCGGCCATAGTGCGAATTGTGCACGTCGCGCACTTCTAGTCCGGCGCGCTCCCGCGTTAACCCACCTGGCCCGAGCGCGCTGAGGCGCCGTTTGTGCGTAAGTTCCGCAAGCGGGTTCGTCTGATCCATAAATTGTGACAACTGGCTACTGCCGAAAAACTCTTTGATGGAAGCGATCACCGGCCGAATGTTGATGAGCGCCTGCGGCGTAATCGCGTTCGTGTCTTGAATCGACATCCGTTCGCGCACGACGCGTTCCATCCGCGACAGACCGATGCGGAATTGGTTCTGCAGCAATTCCCCGACCGAGCGCAAGCGGCGGTTGCCGAGATGGTCGATGTCGTCAGTCGAGCCGATCCCTTGCAACAAGTTGATAAAATAGTTGATCGAGGCGACGATGTCTGCAGCGGTAATATGTTTAACCGACTTGCTGACGTCCATGTTGCCGATCACTTTCACAACTTGCCCTTCTTCGAGCGGCGAGTACACTTTAATGCCTTGGACGACGATCTCTTCTTCGTCGGACAGTCCGTCCACGATGCCGTAGTTCTCAGCGCCGAGCCCGCCTTCGAGCATTGGAATCAGCTTGTCAAGTAAGCGACGATCGATGAGTTGCCCCTCTTCGGCGACAATTTCCCCTGTCTCCGGATCAGCAATCGTTTCCGCAAGACGCATATTAAGTAAACGGTTTTTAATGTGTAACTTTTTATTCACTTTATAGCGGCCGACGTTCGCCAGGTCGTACCGCTTCGGGTCAAAGAAACGCGAGTTGAGCAAGCTTTTCGCGTTTTCGACTGTCGGCGGCTCCCCGGGACGCAACCGCTCATATATTTCGATCAACGCTTTTTCCGTAGAATCGGTGTTGTCTTTATCCAACGTAAAACGGATGTACTCGTCCTCGCCGAGCAACTGAATAATTTCCGCGTCACTCGCAAAGCCGAGCGCACGCAAGAGCGCCGTCACTGGCAGTTTGCGGGTGCGGTCGATGCGCACGTAAATAATGTCTTTCGCATCGGTCTCAAACTCGAGCCACGCACCGCGGTTCGGAATAACGGTCCCCGTATAAGTTTTTTTGCCGTTTTTGTCGACTTTTGTGTTAAAATAGACACTAGGTGAGCGGACCAACTGGCTGACGATGACGCGCTCGGCTCCGTTGATAATGAAAGTGCCAGTGTCGGTCATGAGCGGAAAATCGCCCATGAATACTTCCTGTTCCTTCACTTCACCCGTTTCTTGGTTGATCAAGCGCACTTTAACTCTAAGTGGTGCAGCGTACGTGACATCGCGTTCCCGCGATTCTTCGACCGAGTATTTCGGCTCACCCAAGCTGTAATCGATAAACTCTAACACTAAATTCCCCGTAAAGTCTTCGATCGGCGAAATCTCTTGGAACATTTCGCGTAAGCCCTCTTTTAAAAACCACTCATAAGAACTTAGCTGAATTTCAATCAAGTTGGGCAACTCGAGGACTTCTTCGATCCTCGCGTAACTCCTCCGCTGGCGTCTGCCGTATTGTACCAGTTTACCTGTCAACACTTTCACCCCTCATGCCCGTTATCACAAAAAAATAAAGTGGGTTGACGTTCTTTGCATACGAAGACTGTATACCCCCATCTTTACCTTTTTTATCCTGTTTATTCATTAACTGTTACAATTTTAACTGAAAAAAGTGATAGTTTATTGGCATTAAAAGATAATATCATAATACAGAAGATGAGTCAACGTATGCAGCGAATGACGTTGTATCCTTTATGCCGGGAGGCGATGGATACGTCCGCAAAAAGTGTACGCAGTTTCTTTACGGCAGAAGGTGCTCCCTGCTTTTTTTGGATCACTAACCAAAACTCCCCGCCCTCTCGCAGATGCGCGCTCACTTCGCGCAACAAACGGTAAACGGTTCGTTTGCCCGCGCGAATCGGCGGATTGGTCAGCACCCAGTCAAAGGCGCGTCCCGTAAGCTGAGACAACCCGTCACTCTCCAAAACGCTCACGCCGCTTACGCCGTTCTTCTCTGCGTTCAGGCGACAAAGTTCGATTGCCCGCCGGTTGACATCGATCATCGTGACGCGAGCCTTCGGTGAGGCTACGGCAACCGCGATCCCAATCGGCCCGTAACCGCAACCGACATCCAACACATCGCCGCTGAGTGGCAACGGTAAGCTCTCGAGCAACACACGCGTCCCGTAATCGACACCAAGCTTCGAAAACACGCCGGAATCCGTCGTAAACGTAAACTCTCGCCCGCCGATTTCGGTATGAAATTCGTGGGTTTTGTGCGCACTTTGCGGATCGCGGGAGTAGTAATGGTCCCTCATGTCGCTTAGAGCCCCCAGGAACAAGCCGACAAAGACTTGTTTAAGAAGTTTTTTATTGCTGGTGAGGTAGTTATCAATGAATGGAGTTACATTCCCTTTTTAGCATATGACATCGTCCTTCTATTGTATCACACCTCGGATTTAGGCACTCCGTTGTATGAAGGCAGAGTGCGCCGCATAGACGGTGGGATGCACCGTTACCGTTTCTAGCAGGGGTGGCGATGCGCCGTATAAGCGGTACACCCCGCCGTATAAACGACGGGGTGCGCCGTGTAAACGATGGGGTGCTACGTGCACACACATTACTTGAGTTCTACCGTTGCCCCTGCTTCTTCTAACTTACCTTTGATTTCTTCGGCTTCTTCTTTCGAGGCGCCTTCTTTGACAGCCTTCGGCGCTTCATCGACTAACGCCTTCGCTTCTTTCAGCCCCAAACCAGTAATGGCGCGAACAGCTTTAATGACGTTAATTTTCGATCCGCCCGGGCTCGTCAAGATGACGTCGAATTCGGTTTGTTCGGCGGCTTGTTCTCCTTCGCCTGCACCGCCGGCGACAGCTACCGGCGCAGCGGCCGTTACGCCGAACTCTTCTTCGATTGCCTTAACTAAATCGTTTAATTCGAGTACACTCATACCTTTTATCGCTTCAATGATTTCTTCTTTCGTCATGTCGTTACCTCCTGTTTATTGGAAATTTACGCCTCAGCAGCGTCCCCTTGTTCTTGTTGGTCGGCAACAGCTTTAACAGCCAACGCCACGTTGCGGATCGGTGCCTGTAACACACTGAGCAACATCGACAACAACCCTTCGTACGACGGCAGTTCGGCTAGTTCTTCGATTTGTTCGACCGTGACGTACTGCCCTTCCAAGATACCGCCTTTAATTTCGAGCGCCTCATGTTCCTTGGCGAATTTATGCAAAATTTTGGCCGGTTCAACGACGTCGTCGCGACCAAACGTTACCGCGGTCGGTCCGACTAAATGTTGATCGAGGTCAGTAAACCCCGTTTCCGCAGTCGCGCGGCGCATCATCGTGTTTTTCAACACTTTGTACTCGATGCCCGCGTCGCGCAGCTGTTTCCGCAGTTCGGTCACTTCAGCGACGTTTAAACCGCGGTAGTCGGCGAGGATCGTCACTTTGCTGTTCTTCAAGTTCTCGACAATGCCAGCGACAACTTTCTTCTTCTCTTCGATCACAGCTCTCGTCATGTTTCCACCTCCTGAAATAACAACCTGCAACTCGCGACATATGAAAAGCCTCCGCAAGACATACGGAGGCCTAATGACTATCTATCACTCGTCCATATGCCTCGGCAGGGCAATCGTTTAAGCCGCGTCGGCCCCTGCAGTCTACAGCATTGATTAAGATGCGATTGTAATAAAACACAGCAACGTCAGTTTACCACAACCCCATCGCCGGGGCAAACGTTAACGGGTAGCGAGCGACGACACGTTCACGCGTACGCCTGGTCCCATCGTCGAAGAGATGGTTACACTGCGCATATACGTTCCTTTTGCTGCTGGCGGTTTCGCCTTCACTAACGTGTCAATCAACGTCTCTAAGTTTTCTTGCAACTTAGCGGCGTCAAACGACACTTTACCGATCGGCGCGTGGACGTTACCCGCTTTGTCGACGCGGTATTCCACTTTCCCCGCTTTAATTTCGCCTACCGCCTTTGCCACGTCGAAAGTGACCGTTCCCGTTTTCGGGTTCGGCATAAGCCCTTTCGGCCCGAGAATACGCCCGAGCTTACCGACTTGACTCATCATGTCCGGCGTCGCCACGACGACATCGAAGTCGAGCCAGCCTTGGCTTACTTTGTCCACCATGTCTTCGTCACCGACGTAATCGGCACCGGCCGCTTCCGCTTCTTTCGCCTTCTCGCCTTTCGCAAACACTAAAACCGTTTGCGTTTTACCCGTACCGTGCGGTAGCACGACAGCGCCGCGCACTTGTTGGTCAGTGCGCTTCGGATCGACGCCGAGGCGAACAGCGAGTTCGACCGTTTCGTCAAACTTAGCCGTCGCAATCTTTTTGACGATCTCAATCGCTTCAGCGGCAGCGTACGTCGCTTCGCGATCAAATTGCTTTGCAGCTGCTTCGTATTTCTTACCTTTACCTGCCAATGTTCTTTCCTCCTTTGTGGTCGTAACGGAAGGATCTTCCTCCCACTTTTATCGAGATGCGACTTAATCTTCGATCGCAATGCCCATACTTTTAGCCGTTCCTTCAACCATGCGCATCGCCGCTTCGACCGTCGCCGCATTCAAGTCAGCCATTTTCGATTCCGCAATTTCCCGAACCTTATCGCGCTTAACGGTGGCAACCTTCTTTTTGTTCGGCTCCCCCGATGCCGTATCGATGCCGCATGCTTTTTTTAACAGTACGGCGGCCGGTGGAGTCTTCGTTACGAACGTAAACGAACGGTCTTCGAAAACGGTAATTTCCGCAGGGATAATTAGTCCAGCTTGTTCTTGTGTGCGGGCGTTAAACTCTTTACAAAACGCCATAATGTTAATCCCCGCCGGACCGAGCGCTGTCCCGACAGGCGGTGCTGGATTGGCTTTCCCGGCCGGAACTTGCAACTTGATGACCTTGAAAACCTTCTTTGCCACGTCACCCACCTCCTTGTGTCAAAATGTGGTAAGCGGGCCAACTGCCCTCCCACTTTGCAAAACGTACGTAACTGTTCATCGTTTGACGGTGTGATGAGAGGAAAGGGTGAAATAAGGCCCATACTGCTACACCCTTAAACAAAAACAATTTATCACACCTACCATGCAATTGCAACACTCACTTTCGCAATTACACGCCAGCCGAACGTGACGCCACACTCAGCCGATCGGTGTGGCTAGTGAACGATGCTAGCGCGCTATCTACTACTTGGCGCCAACGTCAACCAGATAAAAAAGTGAAACTCGGCTCCTTGTGGGGGCCGAGGCGACTTACATTTTTTCCACTTGGGTAAAATCTAACTCAACAGGCGTCTCTCTACCGAACATGTTGACGAGCACTTTTACTTTTTGGCGACTCGCATCAACTTCTTCGATCGAGCCGACAAAGTTAGCAAACGGCCCGTCTTTTACCTTAACCGTCTCCGCAATGTCGAAATCAACTTTCGGCGTTGGCTCGTCGACACCCATTTGTCTCAGTATGGCGTGAACTTCATCCGGCATCAGGGGGGTTGGCTTGGAACCAGCACCAGAAGAGCCGACGAAACCGGTAACACCCGGTGTGTTGCGCACGACGTACCACGAATCGTCTGTCATGATCATTTCTACTAAGACGTAGCCAGGAAACACCTTGCGCTGCACCGTTCGTTTTTTCCCATCTTTGTTTTCCAGCTCTTCTTCCGTCGGCACTAAAACCCGGAAGATCTTGTCCTGCATCTCCATCGATTCGACGCGTTTCTCCAAGTTGGTCTTCACCTTGTTTTCATATCCGGAGTAAGTGTGAATCACATACCAAAGTTTTTCCATGATTCTATCGGACAACGATGTCCCTATTCCCCCTTGTGCGGATCAATTAGCGGACAATTAATTTTACGACTTCAGAAATACCAAAATCCAACACCGCAAAGTAAATGACAAAAAAGATGAGCGTCACTAACACGACAATCGTGTAGCTCTGCAATTCCTTGCGGGTAGGCCAGCGCACGTTTTTTAGCTCTTTGATTACATTTCTAAAAAAACGGCCGATTTTCGATACGCTGTTCTTAATACCAGTCCCCATTCTCGCCACGAACCCCAAGCTCGCCACCCCCTCCAACGCCTACAGTCCACTAGTCAATCAAAAACGTCAACGGTTATTGCAAATCGTTGGAAGTCTCCCGCGGATCCTACCTGTACTACTTCGTTTCCCGATGTAGGGTATGGCGGTTGTCGCGCGGACAAAACTTCTTAAACTCAATACGTCCAGAATGCGTCCGTTTATTTTTAGTCGTCGTATAGTTTCTCTCACCGCACTCGGTGCAAGCCAGCGTCACTGTTACTCGCATGAGGCGCACCTCCTTAACTAAAATCATCTGCTCGCGAAATATGTCGCGGAATTAACTATTTATATCCAGAATAATGTATCACAAGGTAAGGTAACATGTCAACCTAGTAGTAGTGAAAACAACTGGCAGTGCATAACGAGAGTAGACGGTCCTCACGGCTGTGCCACCCGATTAAACAGACCGTCGCGAAGTTCGAGGTAACGTTCTAGCTTCCGCTTGACCCGCTGCAGTGCATTGTCGATCGATTTGACATGACGGTTTAAGTCGAGGGCAATTTCTTGATACGTCTGCCCGTCCAAGTAAAGCCGCAGCACTTTTCGTTCCAAGTCGCTTAATATTTCCGACATGCGTACCTCGATATCGTCAAATTCCTCTTGGTTGATGAGAAGTTCCTCGGGATCAGCCGCTTTCGTACCACAAATGACGTCGAGTAGCGTGCGATCCGATTCTTCATCGTAAATGGGCTTGTCCAACGAAACGTAAGAATTAAGTGGAATGTGTTTTTGCCGCGTCGCTGTTTTGATCGCGGTTATCATTTGGCGCGTAATACACAGTTCGGCAAAAGCCTTAAAGGAGGCTAGCTTGTCCCCGCGAAAATCGCGGATCGACTTGTATAAGCCAATCATTCCTTCTTGGATAATGTCTTCGCGATCCGCACCGATAAGAAAATAAGACCGTGCTTTCGCCCGTACAAAGTTTTTGTACTTATTGATTAAATACTCCAGTGCGTGGCTGTCGCCAAGTTGCACGCGCTTGACCAATTCCTCGTCCACCATTCGATGATAGTCGGTTAGTTGCTCCATTTCTTCGAAGTCAACAACGTTCACACCGATCCCTCCCGACCATGAGCTACAGCGGTTACAGCCTGTTAGTAGAAACATTATAACCAAATAGTCATAATTTCGTCAACGAATTGGTTAATGTTCCCTGCGAATTCGTTCCAGCTCACGTCTCACCTCTTCTGTCAAATCGTGCCCCAAGGTCATTCGCTCCTGTTTCATCTCCCGCGTTTGTTCGCGCACCCGCCGTTTCGCGTCCACAACCATTTCTAATAGTTCCCGTGCCGAAATGCGTAAGGCGCCGCGCCCAAACGCGATCCGTTGCTCAGTGTAATCGGAAGTGGCGACAAACACGCGCCTGCCCCCCGCTTCCCCTACTAGCCGTTCAATACATTCGTCAGCCGTTTCTCCTGCTTCTGTATAGACGACGGTACAATGCGTATGCGTCTCTAATTGTGCCTGTCCACGTATTAAATGCGCGTCAAACACTACTATAACATATTTACCCGAATACGCGGCGTACTCCTCTAACACTTCTACTAACTTTTCCCGGGCTAACCCAAAATTAAACCTTTTTAACGCTTGTAGCTCCGGCCAAGCACCGATAATGTTGTATCCGTCGACTACTAACCACTCTTGCATCGCCTTAAGCCCGCTTCCGTAACACTTCGTACATTAGGAGACCCGCTGCCACTGACGCGTTTAACGAGTTGACTTTCCCCTTAAGCGGCAAGTGTACTAAGTGGTCACAACTTTCCCGCACGAGGCGACTGATCCCTTTACCCTCGCTGCCGATGACGAGAACGGTCGGCACCGTATAGTCGACGTCGGTATACGCTTGTTTAGCTGCCGCCTCCGCACCAGTCACCCACATCCCGAGCTGTTTTAAGTCGGCGATCGTCCGCGCTAAATTCGTCACGCGGACGACGGGCACGTGCGCAACTGCTCCGGCTGACGTTTTGGCGACAGTAGCGGTCAACCCGACCGCGCGCCGTTTTGGAATGATGACGGCGTGCACACCAGCAGCATCCGCTGTACGTAAAATGGAGCCGAGGTTGTGCGGATCTTCTACACCGTCCAACACGACGAGAAACGGCACCTCGCCGCGTGTTTGCACGCGTGTGAGCACCTCGGAAAGCTCACTGTAGTGCCAAGCGGCAACTGTCGCCACCACCCCCTGATGGACGGCGCCTTTCGTTAATTGGTCGAGCTTTTGCCGCTTCACCCGTTGTACGACGATCCCGCGCTCTTTCGCGAGCTGCACAATTTGTGCAATCCCCTGCTGCTTCACCCCTTCCGCGAGCCAAATTTTTTCGAGCGGCTGCGTGGCGACTAACGCTTCCCGCACCGCATTTTTGCCGGCAATCCATTCACTCATTCGTTTCACCCCCTTTACCGTCGAGCGTTTTGAAGACGAGTACCATTAACTGTTCGATCCGTCGCAGCTGATCGGTCACATACAAGTAGCCGATAAGCGCTTCTACTGCCGTACTCTCGCGGTAAGTACGTACAGGCGTATTTTTCGGCACGGTTTTCGCCTTCGCGTTTTTTCCGCGGCGCACGTGGGATCGTTCCTCATCCGTTAGGAGTGGCAGTAACACTTGGAGAGCGGCCGCTTGCGATTTTGCGGACACATAGCGGATCGACTCCCGCTGCAATTCGTGCGGCTTTACGATACCGCGCGCGAGCAAGTGATTGCGCGCGTACAGTTCCCACACGGCATCGCCGACGTAGGCGAGGGAGAGGGCGTGGTCGACGCGCAGCGGGCGTTCGCGGTCAACTGCCACGACTCCAAACTTCGGCGGGTCGAGAGACTTTGGCGAGCCGTTCGCGCCACCGCCTGTGGCATAACTGCTGGCTTCCCCACGGTTGTCCATGTCGTTTGCCGTACCGTGCCTCATTTGCGCCGCCACCGTACCCCTTGTGGGGTATCCTCCAAGGCGATTCCTTCGGCCGATAGCTGATCGCGAATTTCGTCGGCTCGGGCAAAGTCACGCCTTTTGCGCGCGGCGTCGCGTTCAGCGATGAGCGCTTCGACTTGCTCGTCGAGTAACAGTTCTTCCCCTTCTAACAAGCCCAAGATATCTCCCGCGTACAGCGCAAACCAGTCGAGGTAAGCGGCGACCGATTCGCGGTAAACGACGGGGCGACGGAGTAATTCATTCGCTGCCCGCACCGCTTCGAACACGACGGCAATCCCATTCGCCGTATTGAAGTCGTCGTCCATTGCCGCGTGGAACTGTTCCGTGAGCCCCTCGAGCGCCTCTGTAACGTCGGCCTCCACTTTTTCCGCGCGCGCTGTTTCTAAGCGGTGCTGTAAGTTAGTGACTGCGTGTTGAATCCGTTCGAGAGCGTGCTCAGCCTGTTCGATTAAGTCGCGGCTGAAGTTAAGCGGCTGACGGTAGTGCGCCGACAACAACAAGTAGCGAACAGCGAGTGCCGGATACTCGTCGAGCATATTTTTGACGAGCACGAAGTTGCCGAGAGACTTCGACATTTTTTCGTTATCGATGTTGACGAACCCGTTGTGCAGCCAATAGCTGGCGAACGGTTTCCCCGTCAACGCTTCGCTCTGCGCAATTTCGTTCTCGTGATGTGGGAACATCAAATCGCTGCCACCGGCGTGGATGTCGATCGAGTCGCCTAAGTACTTGCGGCTCATCACCGAGCATTCAATGTGCCAGCCGGGCCGCCCTTTTCCCCATGGGCTGTCCCACGCAATTTCTCCCGGCTTAGCCGGCTTCCACAAGACGAAATCGAGCGGGTCTTCTTTCTTCTCTGTCACGGCGACGCGAGCACCTGCGCGCAATTCGTCGAGCGACTGGTGGGACAACTTGCCGTAATCGGCCTTGTGACGCGCGCGGTAGTAGACGTTCCCGTCCCGTTCATAGGCAGCCCCTTTCCGTACGAGTTGTTGCACACTAGCGATAATTTCCTCAATCTCTTCGGTGACGCGCGGATGGACGTCGGCGCGATGGACTCCTAAGCGGTCAGCGACGTCAAAGTACGCCGCGATGTAGCGATCGCCGACCTCCAGCACGGTCAACCCTTCTTCGTTGGCGACGCGAATCATTTTATCGTCCACGTCGGTAAAGTTCTGCACATAGGTCACACTGTATCCGCGGTAAGTTAAATAGCGCCGCACGACGTCATACAGTACGAACACGCGTGCATTGCCGATGTGAATGTGATTGTACACTGTCGGCCCGCAGACGTACATACGCACCTTTTGCGGCTCAAGTGTCTTCAGTTCCTCCTTCTTCCTAGTCAACGTGTTGAACAACTTTACGGTCATCGTTTACTTCCCCTTCCTTCCGTCAATCGTACACTACTTTCGCGTAAGTTTGCTTAATATTAGCCTCCGGTGTGCCGTACGCACTCCCCTATGCGCGGCACGTTTCTTCCTCCTCTACACGATGCGCTGCTTTCTCTTCGCAACAGGCGTGCATTTCCGCTTGCAAGGCAGCCAGCTCACTTCTTAGCTGCACAATTTCCCGCTCCATCCACCGCAACCGATCGCTGACTGGATCGGGTAAATTCGTCTGATCGAAGTCGCTCGGTACACGTTCGCCGTCGCGGCGCACGACTCGCCCCGGTACGCCGACGACCGTTGCATTAGGTGGTACTTCCTTTAGCACCACGGAGCCAGCACCGATTTTCGCGCAGCGCCCGATGCGAAACGCCCCGAGTACTTTTGCCCCGGACGCGATGAGGACTCCGTCCTCGATCGTCGGGTGCCGCTTCCCTTTTTCTTTTCCGGTACCGCCGAGCGTCACGCCTTGATACAACGTCACGTCGTTGCCGATCTCGCACGTTTCCCCGATGACGACGCCCATGCCGTGGTCAATAAATACTCGCTGACCGATCGTCGCCCCCGGGTGAATCTCAATTCCCGTAAAAAAGCGACTCAACTGGGAAATGATGCGCGCGAGCAACAGTAGTTTGCGTTTGTACAATGCGTGAGCGATGCGATGTGCCCAAATAGCGTGCAACCCGGAGTACGTCAGCACGACTTCAAACTTGTTGCGTGCCGCCGGGTCGCGCTCCAACACGACGTTGACATCGTTTTTTATCGTTTGCCAAAATGCCATTGTCACCATCCCCCAAGCAGGCCGCTCCGAATAAGGCGACCGTTATTTACCGCTCACTTCGCTACAAAAAGCTTTTCGTACGTTAGTGTGTACGAAAAGACCGCCTCTCATAGCCTTCAGCTACAGAGACGGTCTTTTTGTGTCCGCGGTTCCACTCTGCTTGAGTCTTTTGCCACGCAAAAGACTCCCCTCATCATTCCCGGTAACGGCGGGATCCGGTAAGAGCCTACACTGCGAAGTGCAGCTTTAGCTCCCAACTCCCAGGTGCATCGCGACTAACGACAAACTAGGACGGCTTTCAGCCGGTGACCGCCTTCTCTGTCAGTTCGTCGTGTCTTTAGTCGCCTCTCCTGTTCATCGTCTGTCCATCGCTATTCTTATATGCCACGTGAACCTTAAAAGGTAAGTTCATAAAACAATCCATTCGTTCTCTTATTTTGCAACGGTTTGTGCGTAATTGTCAATGAGCCACTGTAAGCGAGCTAGCACTTTTTCCCGCCCGATTAGCGCAAGCGACTCACCCAAATCGGGACCGTGCACACTGCCGGTGAGTGCAGCGCGTACAGGCATGAACAGTTTTTTCCCTTTTTGCCCGGTCGCTTTTTGCGTCGCCTTCATCGCTTGTTTAAACGCCTTAGGCGTAAAGGAGTCGAGACTGTTTAGCTGCCGCTGCAGTTCCTGGAGCACGTCTAGCACGTGCTCCTCTATAAGAACTTCTTTCGCTTCCTCGCCGTAGTTGAGCTGCTGCTGAAAGAACAATTCCGCGAGCTCGACAATTTCCGCTCCGTACTTCAACTGTTCTTGGTACAAGGTGACGAGCCGCCGCACCCATTCGTCCTCTTTCGCCGTACGCTCGGCCGCGATCAGCCCTGCCGCTTCTAAGTGCGGGGTGCACAAGGCGACGACGTCGTCTAAGTCCGCCGCTTTAATGTAGTGGTTGTTCAGCCAATTCAACTTATCCGGATCGAACACGGCGGGCGCCTTCGAAAGGCGATCCAGTGAAAAGAGCTCAGCAAGCTGTTCGCGCGAAAAAACCTCTTCTTCGCTATGTTCTCCCGGTGGCGACCACCCGAGTAGCGCGAGAAAGTTGACGATCGCTTGCGGCAAATAGCCTAGCTGCCGGTATTGATCGACAAACTGTACGATCGACTCGTCCCGCTTGCTCATTTTTTGCCGCTCGCGGTTTAAAATAAGCGATAAGTGGGCAAAGTGCGGCACGGGAAACCCGAGTGCCTCGTACAACAATATTTGCAGCGGCGTATTGGATAAATGCTCTTCGCCGCGAATGACGTGGGTAATTTTCATTAACGCGTCGTCGACGGTGACGGCGAAGTTGTACATCGGACGCCCGTCGGCGCGCGCAATGACAAAGTCGCCGATCCCGTCCGACTCAAACGTCACCCGTCCGCGCACGAGATCGTCGACGACGATCGTCTGTCCGGCCGGCACGCGAAAGCGAGTGACAGGCTTACGCCCTTCTGCCTCGAACTGTTGCCGCTCCGCTGCGCTCAAATGGCGACAACGCCCGGAGTAGCGCGGCATCTCCCCGCGCTTAAGTTGGGCTTCGCGCGCTTCGTCTAACTCTTCTTTCGTACAGTAACACGGATATGTCTTCCCCTCATCCGCTAAGCGCTGCAAATACGTCTCGTACGTGTCTAGCCGTTCCATCGAGCGGTACGGGCCGTACGGACCGCCAACGTCGACACTTTCGTCCCACGCGATGCCGAGCCACTGTAAATTCGCCAGTTGCTCCTCTTCCGCGCCGGCGACGTTCCGTTCTTGATCCGTATCCTCGATGCGGACAATAAATTTTCCATCCGTCTTTTTGGCCAACAAGTAACAGAATAACGCCGTGCGCGCACCGCCAATGTGTAAATGACCTGTCGGACTCGGCGCATACCGCGTCCGTACGACGTTCGTCCCTTCCATTGCTCAACCGTCACCTTCCTGTCTAACTGGATCGTATCTAACTAAATCGTATCTAACCGGATCGCAAGTTATCGTTTTTCGAGCGCGACGACAGCGAGAGCGGCAATCCCTTCACTCCGCCCGACGAACCCTAACCATTCCGTCGTCGTCGCCTTTATGTTCAATTGCGCCTCGCTACAGTCGAGGGCAGCGGCGAGTACACGCTTCATCGCTGCGAGGTGTGGCGCCATTTTCGGCGCTTGCGCAATAATCGTCGCATCTAAGTTGCCGAGGCGATACCCTTGTTCCTCTACTGAGTGCCACACGCGCCGCAGCAGCTCGACGCTGTCCGCGTCTTTGTACGCTGCGTCCGTATCGGGAAAATGCTTGCCGATATCCCCTAGGCTACAAGCACCTAAAATAGCGTCTGTCACGGCGTGCGTCAACACGTCTGCGTCAGAATGACCCGTTAAACCGCGTTCGTACGGAATGTGTACCCCGCCGATTACGAGCGGGCGGCCAGCGGCAAATTGATGTACGTCAAAACCTTGTCCTACTCTCACCGTCACTACTCCTCCGGCCTTCGTTTATGTAAGATTGTCTCCGCAATGTACACGTCCTCGGGCGTCGTCAGCTTAATGTTGTCGTAATCGCCGCGGACGACGTACACGTCTCTCCCCATGCGTTCCATGAGCATTGCGTCGTCCGTCACGTCAATCCCGAGCGCCGCCGCTTGTTCGTGTGCCCGCTGTAGTTCAGCCGTACAAAACGCTTGCGGTGTCTGTACGGCCCACAACTGTTCCCGGGGCGGCGTCGATTCGACAAAGCCTTCCGCGTTCACTTTTTTTATCGTATCTTTCACCGGTACTGCTAACACAGCTGCCCCGTACGTGCGCATACTGGCGATTAAGTCGGCAACAACCACCTCGGTAACGAACGGTCTGGCGCCGTCGTGTACTAACACCCATTCCGCCCTAATTCGGGCGAGGCCACAGCGCGTACTCTCCTGACGCGTCTCTCCTCCGGCGACGATGTCTGATACTTTCGTTAAGTTGTATGCGCGACAAAGAGCCTGACACCTTGCCAAATCCTCTTCGCCCGTCACGAGAACGACGTGCGCAATGTTCGCCATGCGTTCAAAAACTTGCAGTGTGTGCACGAGAAGTGGCCGGTCACCGAGTGGGATGAACTGTTTATTGTAACCTCTCCCCATCCGCTTCCCTTGCCCGGCCGCCACAACAACTACACCGACGTCCACGAATAATCCCCTTCACCATTGCATACGTATTTCCTGCCATCGCGCGCGATGACGTGTAAAAAAGGCTTCACCTTAAGAGAAGCCTTTTTACGGATGATACACTTATCATACGAAAATATCCCGTACAAGTAAACTGTTGGTCACGCGAGTAGATCGCGTGTTTACAACGCGTGTTTACAACGCTTTTTCCAGCAATTTTGGTTTAGCAAAAATCATGCGCCCCGCCGACGTTTGCAGGACAGAGGTCACGAGTACGCTAATCGTCTTTCCGATGTAGTCACGTCCGCCTTCGACGACGATCATCGTACCGTCATCGAGGTAGGCGACCCCTTGTCCGTGTTCTTTCCCGTCTTTAATGACTTGTACTTGAATTTCTTCACCGGGCAACACGATCGGTTTGACCGCATTCGCCAAGTCGTTAATGTTTAACACCGGTACTTGCTGCAATTCACACACTTTGTTTAAGTTGAAGTCGTTCGTGACCACTTTCCCCTTCAATACTTTCGCCAGCTTGACAAGTTTACTGTCGACTTCTTGAATGTCTTCGAAGTCGCCTTCGTAAATGAGCACTTTCACTTTCAGCTCTTTTTGAATCTTATTGAGGATATCTAAGCCGCGGCGGCCGCGATTTCGCTTTAATACGTCGGAAGAGTCGGCGATGTGTTGCAGTTCCTCGAGCACAAAGCCCGGAATGACCAACGTACCTTCGAGAAAACCTGTCCGGCATATGTCGGCGATCCTCCCGTCTATGATGACGCTCGTGTCCAACACTTTATATTCGTGCTCACGGCCTTCCTTCTTCCCTTTTTCCTTCTCGCGACTGCCTTTACCGATGGATAGAACCGACATAAAATCGTCGCGTTTCTTATAACCAATGCGAAATCCGAGGTAACCGAAAATGGCCGAGACGACGAAAGGGAGCACCGAAGCTAACAGCGCAATCGGTAGCTTAGAGATGGAAGGACCAAGCAAGTAAGCGACAATTAAACCGATAATTAAACCTAAAGCACCGGCAAGCACGTCTCCTGACGGCATCTTCAAGAGACGATCCTCACTGCGCAGCATCCATTTAACGATTTCTTCAGACAGGTTCTTAGTTGCAAAAAAGATGATAATAGCGCCCAACGCCGCACCGATGTATTCCGGGAAAGGTACTTCGCCTATATTGAGCAACTTTTCCAACATAACAAACAGTTTTGGAGCGATGTAATATCCGAGAACCGCTCCTGCGATCGTAAATACAGCTTGAAAGACTCGTTTCATAAAACGATTCACCTCCTTTTACTAATTATAGCCAACTCTGCGGAAAGTAAACCACAGAATCGGTAAATAACGAGTCGAAAAACGGCATTTATTGCTTAACCACCCGATGAAATGCGGGAGGTTGTCACTCCGAATTTTTTTGGCCGACGGTATCGTCCACCAGCGAACACATCTGCTCTTCTTCCATGTCTTTCGCCAATACGAGCTCGCTAATGAGAATGCGCTTCGCTGTGTCTAACATTTTTCGTTCACCTGTCGACAACCCTTTACCGTGATCGCGCGACATGAGTGAACGAACGACGTCCGCCAATTCGTATATGTCACCGCTCCTCATTTTGTCGAGGTTGATGCGGAAACGATGATTCCAGTTCGCAACCGATAGGTCATCTTCACCCTTTAAGAATTCGATGACGCGGTTAGCTGATTGCTCATCGACGACGCCTCTCAGACCGACGCTGTTCACACTGCTCATCGGCAAGAGAGCTTTAATGTTCCCTACGGGAAGATGCATGACATAGTACTGCTTTTTCTCCCCGAGGATCTCTTTTTCTTCAATCGCTTCGATGATTCCAGCTCCGTGCATCGGATAAACGACCTTATCGCCCACCTTAAACAAACGCGCCACCTCCACGGAAAATATACTTTCAAAGTAACACACACAGCGGGAGATGTCAATTGTTTTAAAAAGATTAATCGTAGCATATCCCTACGAGTGCCGTCAATACATTTTTTCTAACAAAAAATCGGCCTGCGGAAAGCGATGATCACCTTTTTAAATAATTTAAGAGTAGATGACTATAAATATCTGGTTATTTCTATCATCTCCTCCTAAATAAGGGCGCGAATAAGGTTATGTTGATAATTTTACTTTCACGCTAATTGATGAAACTGCAGTGCCTTCGCTTGCACATATGCGCAAAAGTAGGCAGCCAAAAAAACATCTCTACCTTAATCAACGGAATAATTTTTGTAAAGGTTCCACCTTTTTCACGCCAACCCCAAAAAAAATGGACCCGTGCAGGTCCAACGTAAACAAACTAGTAATGAATGTCCGATTCCATCGAATGGTCATCGCCTTTGTGCTTGCGTACGTTTTTCGTAATCCCCCAAATGGCGTACGCAAACAACGGAATGAACACGAGCTTCGGAAATTCACTCGGAAATTTAATCGCCAAAAACACGGCGAGTGCGATGACGATCGGCCCGAGCCAAAACACTTGTTTCGGTACACCGACTTTTTTGAAATTCGGATACTTCAGCGAACTAACCATTAAATAAGCGAGTGCCAGCATCCCGAAGATGAGGATGAGTGGACTGGCGACGACTTCTTTGTACAGTGCCATCGTCGCGAGCACGCCCCCGGCAGCTGTAATTGGCAACCCGACAAAATAGCCCGGCGTCCCTTTCACGACGTTAAACCGCGCCAAGCGCAAGGCACCGCAAGCCGGAAAAGCAGCTGCCACGACCCAGCCGATAAAGCCGTACGGCTGCAAAATGGCAATATACATAATAACTGCAGGGGCAACGCCGAAAGTGACGATATCACATAATGAATCCAACTCTTTACCGAACTCGCTCTCCGCATTTAAGAGGCGCGCAACTTTACCGTCCAACCCATCAAACAACATCCCGGCAATAACAGTGATCGCCGCATATTGCCACTGGTCGTTAAACGCGAGAAAAAGGGCAACCATCCCTAAAAACAAATTGCCGATCGTAAACATGTTAGGTAACATCCGGATCATTTGTTTCACCTCCTTAAATATGACGGTCGACAAAAACTTGTTCTTGAATGCGTTTCAAGCCATCCTTGATCATACGCGCACGCACTTCGCCGATGCCGTCTACTTCGTCCAACTGTTCAGCCGTCGCGACAACGATCTTCGCCAAACTAGAAAATTTGCGGATCAAGTTTTCGACGACTGTCTGCGGCAGACGCGGAATTTTATGCAATAAGCGATAGCCGCGCGGCGCGACTGCCGCTTCTTCGACGTTGTCAATGCCGGTAAAGCCGATGATGCGCACAATGTGATTTTTGTCCAACAGTTCGTCGGAAGCTAATCCCCTCAGGCGCGTGAGCACTTTGTCGGTCGGCCGCTCCCCCGGATGGTTCACGTAATCTTTGATCAGCCACCGTTCTTCCGCTTCGACGCCGGCAACGAGCTCCTCGACTTGCATGCGAATGAGACGCCCTTCCGTCCCTAACTCGTTAATGTATTGTTCAATTTCGTTTTTTATGCGTAGCACTTGTTCGAAGCGCTGAATCACCTTAGCGACGTCGTGTAACGTGACGAGATTTTCAAATTCGAGCGCCGACAAGTTCGTCATCGACTGATCGAGTACCGATTTGTACTTCTCCAACGTCTGTACAGCTTGGTTCGCTTTCGTCAGGATGACGCCGATATCTTTTAGCGCGTAGCGAAACTGTCCTTTGTACAACGTGATGACGTGGCGCCGTTGTGAAATCGAAATGACGAGTTTTCCCGTCTGTTTGGCCACCCGCTCCGCTGTTTGGTGGCGGATCCCCGTCTCTGCCGAATGAATCGCCGCATTCGGGTTTAAATGGGTGTTCGCGTACAAAATGCGTTTCGCGTCACCTGATAAGATGATCCCGCCGTCCATTTTTGCCAATTCGTACAAGTACGCCGGTGAAAACGGACAATCGATGTGAAATCCGCCGCCAATCACCTTTTCCATCTCATCGTCGTAACCGATGACGATGAGTGCCCCTGTCATGGCGCGGAGGACGTTATCTAAACCGTCTCGCAAGTCAGTGCCCGGGGCGACGAGGCGCAACACGTTACTCTTCTCGCGATCGTGCGCTGTTTCCTCAGGCAAACACATTCCCCCCAAACGCGACTTCCATCGCCTCTTCTACCGAACGTACGCCGCACAGTTCAATGTCTGTGGGCGGTTCCCACCCGCCGATGTTTTTTTGCGGAACGATGACGCGCTGGAACCCTAGTTTCGCCGCTTCGTGTACGCGCTGTTCGATGCGTGTGACGGCGCGAATTTCTCCTGTCAGTCCGACTTCGCCGACGAACACATCGTGTGGTGAACTCGGGGTATCGCGAAAACTAGAGGCGATGCTGAGGGCGATGCCTAAGTCGACCGCCGGTTCGTCGAGCCGTACCCCTCCGGCGACGTTGACGTACGCGTCTTGATTTTGTAAAAATAGGCCGATTCGCTTCTCCAACACAGCGATGAGTAAGGAGACGCGCTGATAGTCGACTCCCGTCGCCATGCGGCGCGGTGTAGCGAACGCGGTGGGGGTGACGAGTGCCTGTAGTTCGACGAGTACGGGCCGCGTCCCTTCTAAACTAGCGACGACGACCGATCCAGCCACTTTCTCGGGCCGCTCAGATAAAAATAGCTCGGACGGATTTTCTACTTCGGAGAGCCCCGCCGCTTTCATCTCAAACAAGCCGATTTCGTTCGTCGACCCGAAGCGGTTTTTCACGGCGCGCACGATGCGGTACGTCGAGAAGCGTTCGCCCTCGAAATAGAGCACACAATCGACCATGTGCTCTAACAAGCGCGGTCCCGCGATTGCCCCTTCTTTCGTCACGTGGCCGACAATAATGACGGCGATCCCCCGCAACTTCGCGATGCGCATGAGATGCGCCGTACACTCCCGCACTTGGGCGACACTGCCTGGCGCCGATGTGACGTCGGGGTGATAGACGGTTTGAATCGAATCGATGACGACGAGGGTGGGGAGACTGTCCTCAATAAGCTGCTCGACGTGCGGCAAACTCGTCTCGGTCGCCACGTACAGCCGCTCGTTTAACGCGCCAATGCGGTCAGCGCGCAGTTTCAGCTGCTTCACCGATTCCTCGCCTGAGACGTACAGTACTTTTTGCTCGCGAACGGTCAACTCGTACGAAGCTTGCAGTAACAACGTCGATTTCCCGATCCCCGGATCGCCGCCGACGAGAATGAGCGATCCAGGAACTAACCCGCCGCCGAGTACGCGGTTCAGTTCTTTAATCCCCGTATTGAAGCGGGGTTCATCGCCGGATACAAGCGATGTGATCGGCTTCGCGGCTGCCGCTTTCCCACCGCGGGCGCTGCGTGACAGCGCGCGCCCGTCCGGTTCCCGCTCTTCGACGAGCGTGTTCCACGCCCCGCACCCGGGACATTTCCCTAGCCATTTCGGTGCGATTAAGCCACACTGTTGACAGACGAATTTCGTTTTAACTTTCGCCATTCACCGCCCCCCAGTCACCGGTTAGCACTGTCCACTCTTGAAGCAGTCTACTATATATACGTATTCACTTTGAAACAAGTTTCATTTTTTCTAATGACAATAGAAATGTGTGACGACATTTTTACACCTTCATTATATCACAGCCCTACAAAAGACAGTATGTCGCTATTTGGGTTTGCAGGGAACGCCGGGAAAGGAAGCCCATTTTATAGCAATGCCCCCTCGTGCGAATGCGCAGGAGGGGACTCAACTGTTTAGTGTATAACTGCTTTCTGTTATCTGTTAACAATGTTTTGCGAGAACGAGCGCCGGGGCTGCGAAGGGCGGTGTACCACATGTCACTCGCAATTTATACTCAAGGTTGCGGCTGTGCCGACGGGCTACTATCTGTCTTTTGCACAGTGAGCTGGTCGTCTTGGACGTCGATCGCCACTGTATCGCCTTTTTTAACCGTAGCTTTCAACAATTCCTCTGACAGGCGGTCTTCAATGTGCTTCTGGATGGCGCGCCGGAGTGGCCGGGCACCGTACGCCTGATCGAAGCCTGTCTTCGCGAGCCACTTCTCAGCTGCGTCGCTAAGCTTAAAGTGAATGTCCTGCTCGGCGAGCCGCTTCCGCACTTGCTCGGCCATGAGCGTGACGATTTCTTGAATGTGCGCTTCGTTTAAGGAGTGGAAAACGATCACTTCATCGACGCGGTTTAAAAATTCCGGGCGGAAATGGTTCTTCAGTTCTTCCAGCACCTTGCTCTTCATATCGTCGTGACCGTCGTCGTTGTTGACAGCAAAGCCGAGTGATTTGTTTTTCCGGAGCGACTGAGCGCCCACGTTGGAGGTCATAATGACGACCGTGTTGCGGAAGTCGACCGTCCGCCCTTTTCCGTCCGTCAAACGCCCGTCTTCTAACACTTGCAGTAAAATGTTAAACACATCCGGATGCGCTTTTTCAATTTCGTCGAGCAATACGACCGCGTACGGTTTGCGCCGCACTTTCTCCGTCAACTGTCCACCCTCTTCATAGCCGACGTATCCAGGAGGCGCCCCAACTAACCGCGCTGTCGTATGCTTCTCCATGTATTCCGACATATCTAAACGGACGAGAGCTTCTTCGTCACCGAAGAGCGCCTCGGCGAGGGCGCGACTCAGTTCCGTCTTCCCGACGCCAGTCGGCCCGAGGAAAATAAACGAACCGATCGGCCGCTTCGGATCTTTCAGGCCGGCGCGCGCACGGCGGATCGCCCGCGACACCGCTTTGACTGCCTCTTCTTGGCCGATGACGCGTTGGTGTAAAATTTGTTCCATTTTTAGCAGCCGTTCCGACTCTGCTTCGGCAATTTTTTTCACCGGTATGCCGGTCCAACTCGCGCAAATTTCGGCAATGTCGTCACCGGTCACTTCCGAATCGTCCCGCCCTTGATCTTGTTTCCATTTGGCGCGCGTCACATCTAGCTTTTCGCGCAGTTTTTGCTCGTCGTCGCGTAAGCGCGCCGCTTTTTCAAACTCTTGACTTTGGACGGCGGCGTCTTTTTCTTTGCGAATGGCCTCTAACTGTTGCTCCATCTCTTTCAAGTTCGGCGGCATCGTGTAAGAACGCAAGCGTACTTTTGACGCCGCTTCGTCGACGAGGTCAATCGCTTTGTCCGGCAAGTAGCGGTCCGTAATGTAGCGATCAGACAGTTTTACCGCCTGCTCGATCGCTTCGTCTGTTATTTTCACGCGGTGGTGTGCTTCGTAGCGGTCGCGCAACCCTTTTAATATGAGGATCGCTTCGTCCGGCGTCGGCGGTTCCACCGTGATCGGTTGGAAACGGCGTTCGAGGGCGGCGTCTTTTTCAATATGTTTGCGGTACTCGTCTAACGTCGTCGCCCCGATACACTGTAGTTCGCCCCGCGCCAGCGCCGGTTTGAGAATGTTTGAAGCGTCGATCGCTCCTTCGGCTCCGCCGGCGCCGATTAACGTATGCAATTCGTCGATGAACAAAATGATGTTACTCGCCTGCCGAATCTCATCCATAATTTTCTTCAAGCGGTCTTCGAATTCGCCGCGGTATTTCGTCCCGGCGACGACGGTGCCCATATCGAGCGTCATTACCCGCTTGTCACGCAGTATTTCCGGGATTTCGTTGTCGACGATTTTTTGCGCTAACCCTTCGGCGATCGCCGTCTTACCGACGCCTGGTTCCCCGATGAGCACAGGGTTGTTTTTCGTACGACGGCTAAGCACTTGAATGACGCGTTCGATTTCTTTACTGCGCCCGATGACCGGGTCGACGTCACCTTCCTTGGCGGTAGCGGTCAGATCGCGCGCCAAACTGTCAAGTGTCGGCGTGTTCGCGTTGTTGCTCCGCCCTGCTTGATTCGAAGCGACGGCCTCGTTTGAACCTAACAGTTGCAACACTTGTTGCCGCGCTTTATTGAGACTGACTCCTAAGTTGTTCAGCACGCGGGCAGCGACACCTTCCCCTTCGCGAATGAGGCCGAGCAAGATGTGTTCCGTTCCGACATACGTGTGACCGAGCTTGCGCGCTTCGTCCATCGATAGTTCCATCACTTTTTTTGCGCGCGGCGTGTAGGCTGGCGTACCCAGTTGTTCTCCCCCGCGGCCGATGAGCGCCTCGACTTCGTTATGGATTTTTTCTAAATTTAGGCCTAGGCCGATGAGTGCCTTGGCGGCAATCCCTTCACCTTCCCGCACTAGGCCGAGTAAAATGTGCTCCGTACCGATGTTGTTGTGTCCGAGCCGCGCGGCTTCGTCCTGCGCGAGCGCGAGAACTTTTTGCGCGCGCTCTGTCAATCGACCAAACATCATACACAAACACTCCTTTTATCGTTATCGTTAACTCTTTATACGGCATGCCTATTAGCGTGCCTTGCATTACGTACCGTACGAGCGTCTGACTAGCACTTGAACTCCTAAGGTCGTCAATCTTCACCATTACCGCGACCGAGGCGCTCGCGAATCAAACTGGCGCGGCACACGTCCCGTTCGTCCGTGTCGAGTTGTCGACCGGAGATGTGTTGCAAAAAGCCTGGCTGCGTCTGCACTATCAGTTCATTTAATATCGTTGCCGAAATGCCGCTCACTAAACCGAGATCGATCCCTAAACGCAGATCAGACAAACGGCGCATCGCCTCTTTACTGTCGACGACGCGAGCGTGAGCCAAAACGCCGAGTGACCGCTGCACGCGGTCTTCCAACTTTACGCGCACCTCGTGCATTAACTGTTCGCGCGCGCGTTGCTCGTGGTGAACGAGTTGTAGCGCGACGCTGGAGATTTTATCGACAATTTCTGTTTCCGACTGTCCTAACGTCACTTGATTCGATATTTGAAATAAACTGCCCACCGCCTCACTACCTTCACCGTATATGCCTCTGACAGCGAGTCCCACTTGTGTGACCGCCGGAAGGATGCGATTAATTTGCTGTGTCATGACGAGTGCCGGAAGATGCATCATCACCGATGCGCGGACACCTGTACCGACATTCGTCGGGCAGCTCGTTAAATAGCCTAACGTTTCGTCAAAAGCGTAGTCGAGCCGTTCTTCAAAAAAATCGTCAATGCGACTAGCTAGCGCCCACGCTTCCTTCAGTTGCAACCCGGGGAATAAACATTGAATGCGCAAGTGGTCTTCCGCGTTGACCATCACACTAACCGCTTCGTCGCCGCTTAAAACGACGGCCCCGTGACGCGATTCGTCGGCAAGCGCTGGGCTAACGAGATGCTTTTCAACTAACACCCGCTGTTGCAGCGGCGTGAGGTCGTCCATGTGCAGCAATTCCGCTCCCACAAGATGCTCCGTTTGTGGCAATTGGGCGAGTGTTTGCTCGGTGCGCGTCACGACTTCCGCCGCTTGTGAGGCAGTCGCCAACATCGGAAACGGAAGGTCCGAAATGTTTCGCGCGATGCGCACGCGACTACTGATGACGATGTCTGAATGCGGGCCTTTTCCTTTCATCCACTCACTGACTGGATTGTTCATAAACCGTTGTAAAGACAAAACCGATCCCCCCTACTGATCCCGCTCGAGCTCGCGAATGCGGTCGCGAACGTGCGCCGCTTCCTCGAACTCCTCTTTGGCAACTAGTTGTGCAAGCCTCTGTTTTAGCTCACTCAATTCGCGACGTCGTTTTAAATGTTCGCCCCTGCGGGCTGGCAATTTTCCGCTGTGCTGGGTATTACCGTGTACGCGGCGAATGAGCGGCTCTAAGACAGGCTCAAAATAGTGGTAACAGTCACTGCACCCGAAGCGGCCGATTTTACTAAACTGCTGGTAAGTCATCCCGCACGTTTCACAGCGCAACTGCCCTGAGTCACCGGTCCGCGGCCTATTATCGGCGTCAAAAAAATCCGTATTTAACATACCTGCTAGCAAGTTATGAATGGAAAAGCCGTTATGCCAGTCAGGCAGAAACTCCCCTTTTTCCTTAGCGCACGGTTCACAAATGTGAAACTCCGTCTTCTCCCCGTTAACGATTTTCGTAAAGTGCAATGTCGCCGGTCGCTTTCCACATTCTTGACAAAGCATGCACTTATCCCCTTTCTGTGCGCACCACTAAGCTCCTAATGAATGCCAACATGATGTTGGCGCGTAGTTGGTCGCGAATCGGTGTCGGCACTTTAATGACTTCTCGCGAGATCGCGGCTCGCATCAGATGCGCTTCACGCGTGGTCACCATATCTTGTTCGTACAGCTGTTCGATCACACCTTCTGCTGCCGTCTCCGTTATGCTGCCCCCGATTAATTTTACGATGTTGTCGTACCACGCTTTCGGGCACGTCCACTCTATTTTGGAGATGCGGATGTAGCCACCGCCTCCCCGTTTGCTCTCTACGTGATAACCTTGTTCTACGGTAAAGCGCGTACTGATGACGTAATTAATTTGCGATGGCACGCACTGAAACATTTTGGCGAGTTCGCTGCGTTGGATCTCGAGAGAACCGTCACCGCACTGCGCGAGTATTTGCTTGATGTGCTGCTCGATGATGTCCGAAATATTCGCCATATCCCGCCTCCGTTGACCTTGACTAACTTTGACCTTATGTCTTTATTATATAAAGTGTGCCGCCGTTTGACAAGTGGCGGAGGCCAATTTATTTCTTATATTGCCCTAACCAGGTGGTGCGATATACAAAATTTCAAAAAAAACTTGGTTCCGCCACGACGGCGAAACCAAGTTTTTGAAAAGTAGTTGTTCGAAAGGCCCCGATATGATGACTGTCGTTTATGGTGCTACCATCAGTCGCTTCTCGAACAATTACTTGCACGCCTGTCGGAACATCCCCATGGTGCTTCCGACAGTTGTATCATTAGTGAAAGGTCTCTTCACTCACCGATCACGGTTCGTTAACGTCTAATGCAGCTTTTTCGTCCCCATATAATGGCTTCCCCAGTATGGGCCGTAGACGTTGCTAATTTCTACACCGGAACTTGCGGAGTGAATGAACAAGTTACCGCCGATGTAAATACCCGCGTGAGTGGCACCTGGAGCACTATACGTGCTATGGAAGAAGACGACGTCCCCTTGTTTTTTCTTGGATACGCGCTTCCCTTTGTTCCACATCGCTTGAGTCGTGCGCGGTAAGTGTACGCCCTGCTTTTTGTACACGTAAAGGAGAAAGCCGCTGCAATCAAAGCCGCCCGGTGATGTCCCGCCCCAACGGTAGGGAGTGCCGAGATGCCGCTTTGCCTCTTTAACGAGCTTTTTCGTGTTGAGTCCTTTTTTCTTCTTCGGTGCTTTCTTGCTCTTCTTTTTCTTTTTAACTGGCTTTACTTTCCCTTTCACCGCATCGTTCACTTTCTTAATCGTCTGCGGACCAGCGACGCCAGTCACTTTCATACCGTAAGCCCACTGAAAGTCTTTGACAGCTTTCTGTGTCACTGTGCCGTAATAGCCAGTCACACCGACTTTAAAGTAGCCGAGTTTTTTTAGCTTCTTTTGCAAGTCAGTAACGGCTTTACCAGTTGAACCGATGCGCAGCGTCTTAACTTTTTTTGCTGGCTTCTTTGCCGACTTTTTGGTAGTTTTCTTGGCTGGCTTTTTCTTCGCCTTTTTCGCCTTAGCCGCTTTATTGATCTTAGCAATCGTTTTTGACCCTGCGATTCCGTTTGCCTTTAGCTTGTGCTTCTTCTGGAATGCCTTCACGGCATTCTTAGTGATTGGGCCGTAGTAACCAGTGACGTTCGTTTTAAAGTAGCCGAGTCTTTTCAACTTCGACTGAAGATCCTTTACTTTCTTACCGCTCATTCCTTGGCGCAGCGTCTTCGCCTTTTTGGAACTGCCCGACGCTTTAGAGGTAACTGCTTTACCTTTTTTTACACCTAGCGCTCGGAACGTACGCTTGTCGACGACGCCGCTCGCCTTAACCTTATGGGCGCGTTGAAAGTCTTTCACGGCTTTCGTCGTAATCGGCCCAAAGTAGCCCGTCGACTTTTTGTACTTGAAATAGCCTTTCTTCTTCAACTTGTCCTGCAGCTGCTTCACATCTTTATGACTCATGCCTTCCCGGAGCGTTTGATCCCCGAGTGCGGCATAACTGTTCAGGGGTACTGCGAATAGCGCGACCCCAAGTGTCAATGCTAAGAGACGCTTCATAAAGGTTTGGAAGCGTGACACTAATGTTTACCTCCCCTTACTCTTTCATCTGTGTATTCGATGATCCCCTTATCCGCAAGATGTAGTCTATGTGTATACATGCCCTTGTCGGAATGTCTGTCCGCTACCCTCCTTTCGCTTTGCTATTGCACCTGTTGTATAGCACCTTGCTGTATATTACCAACAATAACACACTTGCGGACAAAATTGGTAGAGTTATTTTTTCGCCTCAGTCACCACCTCCTTATTCACACGTACTTGCTCTAGCTAGTGTCAACGAGGTGTCTGGCGTGAAATGAGCATTCAAACAGGCTAACGTCGCTCGGGAAAAAAAAGTTTCAACACGTGTAAAAAAACCGTTCCAGAGGGCAATTGAAACATCCCCTTCTGCATGGACAGAAGGGGATGTTTTTTTGTCACACCGTTTTTTATTCGCCACTCTTTGCGCGCATTTGTGGAAACAGTAGTACATCGCGAATGGAGGGGGAGTCTGTGAGCAACATCACTAACCGGTCGATGCCGATCCCGAGTCCGCCAGTCGGCGGCAAACCGTATTCTAACGCTTCGATAAAATCTTCGTCCATCATGTGCGCTTCGTCGTTACCTTGTTCCCGCTCGATCAACTGTGCTTCGAAGCGCGCGCGCTGATCGATCGGATCGTTCAACTCGGTAAAAGCGTTCGCGTGCTCGCGCCCGACGATGAACAGCTCAAACCGATCGGTGAACCGCGGGTCGGAGGTATTTTTTTTAGCCAAAGGCGAGACTTCCACTGGATGCCCGTAGACGAACGTCGGATTGATCAGCTTTTCTTCGATTCGCTGCTCAAAAAACTCATTCACAATGTGCCCGAACGTCATTTCTGTCTTCACTTCAATCCCGTGTTCGCGGGCCAGGGCGTGTGCCTCCTCATCGCTCATCTCTTGCGAGAAGTCGACGCCGACGTGCTCTTTAATGAGGTCGACCATCGAACGGCGTCGCCACGGCAGCGACATGTCGACTTTCATCCCTTGGTAGTCTAATTCCCGCGATCCGAGCAGTTCGTCGGCTACGTGGACGACGAGGTTTTCCGTCAAATCCATAATGTCGTTGTAGTCAGTGTACGCAGCGTACAGTTCAAGCATCGTAAATTCCGGATTGTGCCGGGTGGAAATGCCCTCATTACGGTAGACGCGGCCGATTTCGTACACTTTTTCTAAGCCGCCGACGACGAGCCGCTTTAAGTGCAATTCGATCGCAATCCGCATGTACAGCGGTATGTCCAGCGCATTGTGATACGTCTCAAACGGGCGTGCCGCCGCGCCGCCGGGAATGGCGTGCATCGTCGGCGTCTCAACTTCTAAAAAGCCATGCTCGTCGAGGTAACGTCGGATCGCCTGAATAATTTTGCTGCGCATGACAAACGTTTGCCGCACACCCGGGTTCACGATTAAGTCTAAATAACGTTTGCGGTAGCGCAGTTCGACGTCTTGCAGTCCGTGGAACTTCTCGGGCAAGGGGCGAAGCGATTTCGACAATAACGCAATCTTTTCGGCTTGTACACTAAGTTCGCCACGGTTCGTGCGAAAGACGCTCCCTTCCACCCCGATCCAATCCCCGAGGTCGAGGAGCGAGAACAACTCGTAAGCCGCTTCCCCGACAGTATCTTTGCGCACGTATATTTGCACGCTGCCCGACAAATCTTGCAAATGCGCGAACGATGTTTTACCGTGCCCGCGTTTGGACATGATCCGCCCGGCAATTGTGACGCGGTGCGTCTCCTCGGCTAACGCTTCTTTCGACCAATCGCCGAACGTCGTATGAATGTGCTCCGCCGTGTGCGTCCGTTCATAACGGTGACCGAACGGTTCGATTTGTTGGTCGCGTAACTGCTGTAACTTGTCGCGCCTTATTTGTAATAGTTCATTTAACGCCTGTTCCATTGTATACCTCCTCAAAAATTAACGGCAGCCGCATCGCGAATAAGAGAACCCGACGGCTATGGCCCCCGGGGGTTCACTCGCACATAATATTTTAGTTATACCACAAAAAGTATTGCTTTCACAGGACGCTACCGCTCGTACTCGTCCCCCGAGGGGAGTAGTTCTTCCACGGTAATATGCAGCACCGTCGCGATTTGCGCTAACAGTTGCTGGCTAGCTGTTCGCGTCCCTCGCTCGACGGCACCGACAATGGCTACTGACATGCCTAACTCGTCAGCCAACTGTTGCTGCGTATACCCCTTTAACCGACGGAAAGCCCGAATTCGGCGGCCAATGATAATGTGGCACACAGCGTTACCCCTTCTTTCCCTCCGACGTTTTGGACGTGTTCGGACACGGACTCCGCTGTTCCGGGTAAGACTAGTTCAGGTGCGAGCTCCGAAAGCGGCAGTAAAGCGAAGGCCCGTTCCTTCATGCGCGGGTGCGGTACTGTTAACCGCTCTGTCTGTACGATCCCCGTCCCGTAAAGCAAGATGTCAATATCTAACGTGCGCGGTCCCCAGCGTACCGTGCGTTCCCGCTGCCATTTTTTTTCGATCGCTTGCGTTACGTCGAGTAACGCTTCTGCAGCGAGCGTCGTATCGACTGCGACGACTGTATTTAAAAATTCCCCTTGCGCCGTATACCCGACTGGCTTCGTTTCGTACACAGAAGCGATCGCCGCTAACTGAATGTACGGATGCCTTTGCAAGTCCCCGATCGCACCGCGCAAAAAGCCGATCCGATCGCCGAGATTTGAACCAAGACCTAAGTAAGTGCGTACATATTCACTCATTCTTTACCGACACCGCACGTATCGCTCGTTTGTCGCCTTTTACTTACACTACGTGCACAGCTAGGTGCGTCCGTACGCACTTTGCCCGTACGGCGCACACTAGCTTCCACGCTACACGTCGCCTGCTCACTACCGCTAGACCCGTTGCAGTCGTACTCGCTTCGCTGCCTTGTGATTTCTACGCCTACCGCGCGAAGGTGACCAGGAATCGGGGGATCAGGCTTCATCAGGCGGATTGTAATGTCTGTTACGGGAAACGCGGCAAATAGCCGCTTCACGATTTGTTCCGCCAACGCTTCGACGAGCTTTACAGGCGCACCTTCTACTTCTCGGCGCACGACTTCGTATACTTCTGCATAATTGACTGTTTGCTGTAAGTCGTCGCTCTGCCCCGCTGCTCTTAAATCGAGGCCTAACTGTAAATCGACGGTAAACCGTTGGCCGAGCCGATTCTCCTCTGGAAAAGCCCCGTGGTAGGCATAAAACGTCATTTCCCGTAAAAACACTTTATCCATACGTCATCCTCCCAGTGGCTGTACGAGTACATCGGTCATGCGGCAGACGCGTACCATTTCCTGCACGTCGTGCACGCGGACGATGCGGCACCCTTTGGCAATGCCGACAGACACGGTCGCACCCGTCCCTTCAACGCGTTGGTCGACAGGAAGTGAGAGCGCCTCACCGATCAGCGATTTGCGCGATGTCCCGAGCAAGACAGGGTAACCGAGCGCTACAATTTGTTCTAACTGCTGCATCACTTGCACGTTGTGTTCATACGTTTTTGCAAACCCGATTCCCGGGTCGAGAATGAGTTGATCCTCGTTTACGCCTGCCGCACGTGCGATCGCCACGCTTTCGCGCAAGTCGTCGATTACTTCGTACATAAACGGCCGCCGTTCATCGTAGTCGATCCGCTCCCGATTGTGCATGACGACAGCCGGAACGCCGTAACGGGCGACGATAGTTGCCATCTTCGGGTCGCGCTTAAAGCCCCACACGTCGTTGACGATATGGGCTCCGCTCGCAAGAGCAGCTTCCGCCACTTCGGCTTTGTACGTGTCGACAGAAATTGGCACGTCCAGTTCGCGCGCTAACCGCTTGACGATCGGCAACACGCGCGCCTTTTCTTCTTCGGCTGAAACGAAAGCAGCCCCTTCCCCGTACACACCTGCCGGTCGCGTAGACTCCCCGCCGACGTCGATCATGTCCGCCCCAGCGGCGACAAGGGCGCGCGCGTGCTCGAGCGCAGTTTCCTCTTGCCGGTAACGGCCGCCATCGGAAAAGGAATCAGGTGTCACATTGAGGATGCCCATAACGAGCGTTCGCTCGTGCCAAGGAAGGAACCACTTGCCGACTTTGAGCGGCTTGTGCGGCCACCCGTTCCCCGTGCGCGCAAGCACATTTAACACCGCCTGTTGCCAAGGGGCGAGCGTCTCTTGCCAGCGGGTAACGGCCGCGCGAATTTCCGGCACTGTGCCAGAGAGGACGAGTTGGCGTGGCGATTCCTGCCATTCCGCCCCTATGTTCGTCCCTTGGGCGACGCTGGCACGGGCTATGTGCGGAAAACCTTCCACCGCGAGCGATACGAATGCTGTTTCAGATGCAAGCGGCGAGGGAATAGATTGTAACACGTACACGTTTGCTTCCATTAGGTGGCCTCCTTTTCTTTTATTATGACGTTTAACAGCGATTTAGTTTGCCCGGTTTACAAGGCGTATGACCATGTGTTTAACCGTTTTTTCCTCTGCTGCACGCTGTACAAGCTAATCTATTTTAGTGTACTACATATCTTACTAGCTGACTACGATGCCCACAGTCAAGACCTGATCGTTCGCCATGCAAAATACCCTTAAACACGAAAAAAGGAGCACTGTCACCAACGTGCTCCTTACGTGGATCTTACGCGCTTCACCATGGGCGATCGTTCAATTTTCTTCAAACTGAAAGAGCGGGGTACTCAAGTACCGCTCACCGTTACTCGGAACGACAGCGACGACTTTTTTACCCTTGCCGAGTTTTTTCGCGATTTGCAAAGCAGCACTAACAGCGGCCCCTGACGAAATACCGCCCAAAATGCCTTCCTCGCGTGCGAGGCGACGCGCCCAGTAAAACGAATCACTGTTGCTTACGGCGACGATTTGGTCGTACACGTCCGTATCGAGAATGTCGGGTACGAATCCGGCCCCAATCCCTTGAATTTTGTGCGGACCTGGGTTGCCACCGGATAAAACAGGAGAGTCCTCCGGTTCGACCGCGACGATTGTCACGCTGGGGATGTGCTGTTTTAGTACTTGCCCGACGCCAGTAACCGTCCCACCTGTCCCGACTCCGGCGACAAAAGCGTCGAGCTTGCCGCCCGTTTGCTTGAGCAATTCCTCGGCAGTCGTTTCCCGGTGAGCTTGTACGTTGGCGGGATTTTTAAATTGCTGCGGTACAAAACAGTCTGGGTGCTCGCGGGCGATTTCTTCCGCTTTGCGGATCGCGCCACCCATTCCTTCCGATCCCGGCGTCAAGACGATTTCCGCACCGTACGCACGTAATAAATTTCGCCGTTCCACACTCATCGTCTCCGGCATGACGAGGATCGCGCGGTAACCTTTCGCCGCCGCGACCATCGCTAAGCCGATCCCCGTATTGCCGCTCGTCGGTTCTAGGATAGTTGCACCTGGCTTCAGTTTACCTTCCCGTTCCGCCGCCTCGACCATACTAATCGCGATCCGGTCTTTCACACTGCTCCCCGGATTGAAAAACTCTAACTTTAAATAAACGTCTGCGTCGTCTTTACCTACAAGCCGGTTTAATTTGACGAGTGGTGTTTCCCCGATTAATTCAGTAATAGTGTTCGCTACGCGCATACCGTCAACCCCCCTATTCCTATCGAATCAGTAGGATATTACCTTCATCCCTATAATAGCAATGGCACATGCTGCTGTCAACGAGTTGTTGCCCATATATGTTGTCCCTTGTAGGAGTTACTCTTATCACGATACGTTGCGCTCGTAAATGAGACGAAGCCCTTCTAAGATGAGGAGCGGACGGTGTTCATCGATCGTCTCCGTATCCGCGTATATGAGTTCCGCTAACCCTCCCGTGGCGACCACGGTGGCCTCATTGGAGGCCAGCTCCTGCAAGCGATGGACAATACCGTCTACAAGCCCGATGTAACCGTAGTATACCCCAGATTGCATCGCTTTTATCGTATTTTTTCCTAACAAATGCGTCGGTTTGACGACTTCAAATTTCGCTAATTGATCAGCCTGATTAACGAGTGCCTCAGTGGATATCCCGAGGCCGGGGGCAATTAAACCGCCCAAATATTGTTCGCGGTCATTCACTAAGCCAAACGTCGTCGCGGTGCCAAAATCGACGACGATCGACGGTCCGCTGTACAAATGGTTCGCGGCAACGGCTGTGACGATGCGATCTGTTCCTATTTCTTTCGGATTTTCCGCTTTAATGTTCAACCCCGTCTTTACACCGGGACCGACGACAAGAGGCTCTAAGTGCCAATAGTGGCGCACCATCCGCTCGAACACAATTGTAACGGATGGGACGACGGAGACGATCGCTACGCCGCGGATCGCACGCTCAGCGAGACCGCTAGCTGCCAAAAGCTGTCGGAGGATGACCGCATACTCATCCGCTGTCGCGAGCCGGTTCGTATGGATGCGCCAGTATCGCTTGAGCTGCCGTTCCACATAAATGCCGAGTAAAATGTTCGTGTTTCCGATATCGATCGCGAGTAACATCGCTACACCTACTTTCTGTCTACCCGTCTGTCGACGTTTACCTCATTAGCATAGCAGTTTTACGCGCGGTAAAAAAGCACCACACCGTGCCCGCCACTACCCCGTCAGTATCGCAGCGGACACGAAAGGAAAAAACACCTAGGTTGCCCCGTTGCTTCAACCTAGGTGTTCGTTGTTTATGTTTACGACTGTTGCTGTCTGGACAATAAGAACCTTTGCCCGTTCACGCGCCATCGTCCGTGTTACGCCTTGTCGTGATCATCCTTATTCGGAGTGTTGAGACTGTCCGTCATGTCTGCCAACCAATCGTCTTCTTGAGCGGTCTCATCTTTCTTCCCGTGAATCTGTACTTTTACTTTCGAGTCAACTTCGGGAACGCCCAACTTGCCGTGTTCAATCAACTGTTTAATTTCCTCGGCGTCGAGCGTCTCCTTCACGAGAAGCGTCTGCGCAATGATTTCTAAGTGGTCGCGGTGTTCTGTAAGCAAGTCAGTACAACGCTGATAACAACTGCGAATCGTGTCTTGCATTTCTTTGTCGATTTCGTACGCAATCGCGTCGCTGTAGTTTTGCTCGTGACCGATATCCCGGCCTAAAAACACTTGTCCTTGCGAACGGCCGAACTGCATCGGGCCGAGACGATCGCTCATTCCGAACTCGGTAATCATTCGCCGGACGAGTTCGGTCGCGCGCTCGAAGTCGTTGTGTGCACCGGTACTAATTTCCCCTAACACAATTTCTTCCGCGACGCGCCCGCCGAGTAAACCGATCACCTTTTCCATTAGCTCCGTCTTCGTCATAAAGTAACGGTCTTCTTTCGGTAACATAACCGTGTACCCGCCGGCACTGCCGCGCGGGACGACTGTCACTTTATGCACCATGTCGGCGTGTTCGAGGTGGTAGCCGACGACTGTATGCCCAGCTTCGTGATAGGCAACAATTTTCTTTTCTATGTCGCTTATGATGCGACTCTTTTTCGCCGGTCCGGCAATGACGCGGTCAATCGCTTCCTCGACTTCGTCTTTCGTTATTTGTTTTTTACTCCGGCGAGCCGTTAGTAACGCCGCCTCGTTTAACAAGTTTTCCAGGTCGGCGCCAGTAAAGCCAGGCGTGCGCTGCGCAAACACCGATAAATCGACATCGTCTGCCAACGGCTTGTTGCGCGCGTGTACTTTCAACACCGCTTCCCGTCCGGCGACGTCTGGGCGGTCAACCGTAATTTGCCGGTCAAAGCGCCCTGGTCTGAGCAAGGCGGGATCGAGGATGTCCGGCCGGTTCGTCGCCGCCATAATGATAATCCCTTCGTTGGCGCCGAAGCCGTCCATTTCGACGAGTAATTGGTTTAACGTCTGTTCCCGCTCGTCGTGGCCACCGCCTAAACCTGCACCGCGTTGCCGACCGACGGCGTCAATTTCGTCGATAAATATAATACAAGGAGAATTCTTTTTGGCGTTCTCAAATAAGTCGCGTACCCGCGAAGCACCGACCCCGACAAACATTTCGACAAAGTCGGAACCGCTAATGCTAAAGAACGGCACACCTGCTTCACCCGCTACGGCACGTGCCAAGAGCGTTTTTCCTGTACCGGGCGGTCCAACGAGCAACACGCCTTTCGGAATACGCGCCCCAACGCTAGAAAACTTGCGCGGGTCTTTTAAGAAGTCGACAACCTCGACAAGCTCGGTCTTTTCCTCGTCCGCTCCTGCGACATCGTCAAACGTCACCTTTTTCTTCTCTTCGTTGTACAGTTTCGCTTTGCTTTTTCCAAAATTCATCACTTTGCCGCCGCCGCCCTGTGCTTGGTTAAGCACAAAGAAAAAGAGGGCAAAGAGGATTAAAAACGGGATGATGGACGTAAAGAAGGTGAACCAAAGCGACTGGCCTTCTTCCGCTTCAAACTTGACCTTCACCCCGGCCTTTTCCAATTCAGGAATGACCCTATCATTATAGTAAGGAGCTCGCGTTTTAAAGCTGGTTTTGCCGCCCACATACTTTCCTTCGATAAGGTAGGTACCACCGTCAGGACGAACAGTAATATCTTGGAGTTTCCCATTTAATAATTGTTGGCGATACTCATTGTACTCGATCTGCTTCGTATCTTGTCCGTTGGCTACAAACAAATTCATTAGCCCTACGACAACGAGCAGCAAAATAATATATATTCCGGCTTGCCGGAAAAACCGACTCATCCCTTACCTCCTCTCAAACGCAACATCTTTTATTTTAACACACCGTTTCGCCTGTCACAATACGTTACTCCTTATATATTTCTGACTTCAATACGCCGATATAAGGTAAGTTTCGGTACTTTTCGGCGTAGTCGAGACCGTAACCGACGACGAACTCGTCTGGTACTTGCACGCCGATATAATCGGGTTCGAAATCGTTCGACCGTCGCTCGACTTTATTGAGTAACGTCACAACTTTGATCGACCTCGCGTGACGTCGTTTGAGCATATCCATCAAATACGTCAATGTCAACCCCGTGTCAATGATGTCTTCGACGATTAATATGTGCCGCCCTTCCACTGACACCTCGAGGTCTTTAATAATGCGTACGTCACCGGACGATTGCGTCGCTGAACCGTAACTGGAGACAGCCATAAAGTCGATCTCTAACGGAATTTCCATACGACGTATTAAGTCCGCCATAAACGGTGTCGCACCTTTAAGCACACAAATAACGAGTGGATTTTTTCCCCGGTAATCCTCACTTAGTCGCTGGCCGAGATCGCTGACGATCTTTGCGATGTTCTCCTCAGTGAACAAGATTTCCCGGATATCGTCATGCATACAAAGCCCCCTACCTCTACATATGTAATGAATGCGCAGTATGAAAAAATAAGTAAATGCGCTGCTTGGTCCCCGCCGAAACGAGCGCTTTTTGTGAGCGTCTAAGCTCCGGAATCCACAAGATGTCCGCCTCGTCGGTAACAATCGGCCACCAACTACGCACGTCTCTCCCGACTTTCTCGTCGATAAAAAGCGTCTTTACCCGCTTTTTGCCGCTCATTCCTTTAATATGTATACGGTCGCCTGGCAGGCGCGTGCGCACGTATAGTTTTCCGGTTATGTGTTCCGCGTCAAAAACTGCCCATCGCATCCCCCATTCGCAAGTTTCAATGTCATCCGATGTAACGACAGCTGTCAAGTAAGTGTCGTACGGTGCTGGCACACGCGTCACACCGGGAACGTTGAGCAGGGTACAATCGCCTTCTGAAGCGGAGGGTTCTTTTCGCCTCCTGAACCGGATAAAGTTGTAGTCGCGAACCGCCTCCCATTCTCCGGGGAGATCGTGCTGCGCCGACGGTGAGTCACGGTATGTTAACAGGCGGATTTGTTCAATGTGTACCCATGAACGAATCGAAAGATAACTTAATATTAGTTGAACGACTCGCCTTTGTAAAGCTAGGTTTAACGTGTGAAACTCGGGGATCGACAAGACGCATTCAGTGGTGCCCCGTTTTACAATCACCTGATCTGCCGCTTCCTTAGTCCAATTGTCCCACATTACCTCTTCCGCTGCCAACTGTTCACTTAATTGTAACATTCCCGTCTTAATCTGTGGATTATACTGTTCCAGCACCGGAATAAGTTCTAACCGCACGCGGTTGCGTACATAATTAGTCGAGTGATTGCTCGAATCGTCGCGGGGCGCGAGCTTCGCCTCGCGGCAAAAGGCTTCAATTGTTGTCCGCCACGTACGCCAAAGCGGGCGGACAATGTCAATGCCCTCCCACGTACGCTTAACGGGAATACCTACTAAGCCCGCAGTGCCCGATCCGCGCAAAAATCTCATAAGTACTGTTTCCGCTTGATCGTCCGCATGGTGCCCGAGCGCCAGTTTCGTTGCGCCGACACGCGCTGCAACGTCGCGAAACACGTCGTAGCGGAGACGTCTCGCTACTTCCTGTAAATTCCCACCGTTTTCTTGCAAATGACGTCGCACATCGACCGACCGTACATAACAGGCAACGTCGCGGTCGCGGCAAAACTGGGCGACAAATTGGGCATCTGCTATCGCTTCTTCGCCACGCAACTGATGATTGACATGGACAGCGACGATTTGCCATTCATAGGCGGCAGACAAGTGGCGCAGCCCTTCCAGCAACGCGAGCGAATCCGGCCCGCCGGAAACGCCGACGACGATGCAATCCCCTGTTTGCAATAACGCGTATTCGCGAATAGTCGCCTCCATTTGTTTTATGAACACGAACAATACCACCTTCACCCGGATCAACCGCTATGCAGCTTTGCAACTTTACGCTACATCGAGGAAGTACACATTCTACATTTTCACAGCTAATTATAGCATATACACCTTCCACTGCGCGATAAGTAAGCTTTCTTCTTCAACCGTATCTCGGCATGCGTAAGCAGCCGCATTATTTCCAAGGAAATAATGCGGAGCCGATAGATGTTATACATGGGGGTGCGACCTTCTGAGGCCGCACCCGCGAATTTCCCCTTGTTCAACTCCATCGCTGTATGAACATATCTTTTTAAACGAACATGCCCATTAAGGGTGATTGCATACGTCCTTGCTTGTACCTTTTGTACCTTATATCATCGCAGTTTACTTCAGTGTCGCACCGCTTGCTAACCAGTCGCTAGTCGCTGCCGCTACTAATTAATGTTGTGGTGCTTCATGGCGCGATAGCCTTGGCATGCCCGGGATCGCGATTGTTTGCCAATCGGGAAGCGAATGATCGATTTTAGCGACGACAACGGTCATGTCATCTTCAATCGCCCCATCTTGCTCACGCACCATTTTTTCTAGGAGGACGTCAGCCACCCCTTGCGGTTCCTGCGTTTTTATTTCGCCGATGGCACGCTTGAACCATTCCTCTTTATGGACTGTAACCTCTAACGCATCGTACACCCCGTCCGTCATCATGACGAGAACGTCCCCAGGCAATAGTTGCTCGTGTACAGTATCGACGTCAATATCTTGTAAAATACCGAGCGGAAGATTACTCGCCGTCACACATATGACTTCGTTCCCCCGTTTGATGAAACTCGGAGCTGAACCGATTTTGAGAAATGTCGTCCGCGCGGTATCTAAATCGATGAGTGCTAAGTCGATCGTCGCGAACATTTCGTCCGTTGAGCGTATTCCGAGGATCGCGTTTACCGTCTTGGCAGCGATGCGCTCCTCCATCCCCGATTGTAGCAACTGCCCGAGCAGTTTTAACGCTGCTTGGCTTTCCTCTCGCGCCCGCACCCCATTACCCATCCCGTCGCTTATCGCGACCGCATACTTGCCCGTTCCTAAGTTTGAATAACTGTAACTGTCCCCCGATAGCCAGCCACCCCCTTTGGCCGCTGCCGCGACGCCTGCCTGCACGTCGAAGTTTTGCGCCGATCCGAACGCCACCGTTTGTACGCCTTCTGTACGGTCACTAGCCCCTTCCCGCGTATACACGGTAATGTGCTCACCGATGACATCTGTTAACAGCGGGGCAATAACTTTACGGCTGCTGTCCAAATAGTCGTTTTCCGGTAACGTCACTTCTACCTCGACATTTCCCTCATCTAAACTGATGACGTCAATGCGATCGATGGCGAGCCCTAAGTCTTCTAGCGCCGTTTGTATTTGCTCCTCCTGTGCGGAAAGCACCTCTGTTTCCCGGCGAATTTCTCCCGCCCAGTTAAGCATCACTTGTGACATGCCGGACAACTGCTCAGCGACGATTTGCTGTGTCTCGCGCAAGCGCTCTTGCCAATATAAATCGTACTGATACGTATCGTATTGCTTCTTGATACGTGCCATTATCCGCTCGCTTCTAATACAGTGTGCATCCCATTCTTTCGGCACACGGATGTGACCTTTATTCCCTTCCAGTTCCACCAAAGCGATCAGATCGGTCAACCCAGTGTACGTCTGTACAAACTTCGGTCCCCAACATTCGTCGTACTTACGACATCGGCTGCACGCTGTGTCTGATAACGTATCGACAAACTGCTGTAAATACGCCTCATCTTGTTGCGGCCTATTGTATTTGTCCGAGAAGCTATGTGACAACTCAGTAAACACGTGTGAAAATTGTTCCACTTTTTTCGCCGTCAAATCGCGGACGCGGCGCGCATACTCGTGTTGGCTTTGCACGTTTTCCGTCGTGCCAGGTATATAGCGCGACAATGTGTGCGCGAACGTACTCGGCGTGAGTAAAAACAAGAGCACTGCGAGCGCCGACTCCTGGATCGTCGTCCACCATAACGTGTTCATACCGGCATATAACGCTAAAATGGACGTTCCGATGAAAAAGCCGACTGCGACACCCAACTTTTTCCCTTCGCGGAACAGACCGGAAAGTAACCCCGTAAAGGCGAGTAGACTAATTTCCCACATCGCTTGTTGGTTGGAAAGACTGAGGATCATTCCGATGACGACGCCGACTGTCGCTCCGAGCATCCCACCTCCTACGAGGGCGAAAAGAAGAATGAAGTAGCGGGAAAAAATGTGCTCGACCGATAACCCTCCGATTGTCCATCCCGTCATCCCGGTCATTACCGTCGCGAGCAAAATGACAAGGCTCACGATCTCCTCCGGCTTCATCGTAAATTGGCGCCGTTTGTTCGTAATGAGGGGAAGCGATTGGACAAAGATGAAGGTCAGCAGTACGCCGATCACGACTTCAATCGCCGCGAGCACACCGTCGTAAAATGTCCAGCCCGTAAACCCGAGACGCACACTCGCCGCGACGAGCAAGGTGCAAAATACGATTAACGGTACGTAGTTGACGCTTTTAAACTTGAACTGCTCCGTTCCTTTTTGCAACAGGAAAAACAACGCAAACAACGTCGTCAGCCACGCTAAGTGATTGCCGTCCACCGTACTCGCACCGATGAGGAGAAACACAACTACCGGAAGTAAGCGGTTCCGTTTTAAATAGTACACGACAGCTAAGAAGGGTAAGGCAAAAGGTGACACTTGATCTAAAATGACTGCCCGTCCGAGTAAGAAACTGATCGCGAGTAGCAAGAGGTCCCAGCGTTTCAGGGCGACAAAGGACATTTGACGTGCTGTTCCCCTTATTTTTGGCCACTTGATCAATTTTTTACCCGTGTTTACGACTTGTCGCCCGAGCGAGAATGATCGCATGTACGTCCATCTCCTTTGTTTTGGGTAAGTGGCTCTTATTATACAAGGGCGCATGAACATAATTTGTCAAAAAAACTGACAGCACAAACTTTTTTTCCGACAATGTTCGGGCAGGCCACTTTTCCGCCTTACAACGCAAAAAACTCAGTCCCTGGCACTGAGCTTCTTTACTTGCTACTGTTAAATTGTCCGTCGATTTTATGGAGGATAGGCTGTTTCTTGTCGACTACAGCGATATTCCGACAAATGGTTACACAATTTTAAATAAACATCTCGTTGCTTTACATCAAGTGAAAGTGTGCCTCAAAGTGGGTACATCGTCGCTTCAGCGACGAACGATGGAATGAGTTGGCGTTTTTTTTGCAGCTGAATCATGTGATGTAAAATGTGTAAGGCATACACTTGCTGTTTTCGTTTAAGTTCCCCTTTGTCGATGGAAGTGGCGAATTCATCAATGTCGAGCACATCGTAACTGCCATCGGGGTAAACGATCAGATCGAGCAGCAAATCGACCATCACGTAATGCATGTCGCTCAGGCGCTTCATTTCCATAATGTCACAGTAATAGTATATAAAATCGCCCTTCTTATTAAACACTTTGGAAATGGTATACCCTTGATCCACCATATAATACGTCAAAAAGATGCGTTTGCCGTCCGGGTTCGGGTATTGCGTAGCAAAGCAATTCGGACCGCGCCACGCGCGTACGAGTTCCGTATACGTTTTGTTTAGCGTTGTAAACTTAATTTTCTTGATCGTTACATCCACCGAATCCCCTCCTCTAGTAGACATTTTTTCCTTTTAGTCGCTCTTTAAACGAAACATGCCACGTAATTTGTTTTAAAACAGTGATAAAAAAAACGCCACGCGGCGTGTACAAAAATACCGATCCCCCCAAAAAATTGCGATGCGTGCATCTCGTCGGGAATCGGTTGTGTGGTGGCGGCAGGGAGAGTCGAACTCCCGACCTCACGGGTATGAACCGTACGCTCTAGCCAGCTGAGCTACACCGCCGTATTGAGCAAACTAAACACTGTGTGGCGTCCACGACTGTCGTGTCTTCCTGGTCGTCGTCGTGTCCGCCAATATTGTACAGCCGTATGTCAGCAATGCCGCTTAACCTCTACGGGCTCCGCGACCGCCTCGTTTGCCTTCTGTATGACGACGAAGTGATGTTAGACGATCCTCGCTATCTTTCATAAAGCGGCTTAATTTGTCTTCGAATGAACGATCTCGTCTCGGGCTCCGACGGTCAGTTTTTGGTGGTCGATCTTGCGCTTTGCGAATGGACAAGCCAATTTTACCGTTATCGTCGACGTTCATTACTTTGACAGTAACTGTATCGCCGACCGACAAGTGATCCTTGACGTCCTTTACGTATTGATCCGCGACTTCAGAAATGTGCACAAGCCCAGTTTTACCACCTGGCAGCTCCACAAATGCTCCGAAATGGGTGATCCCTGTCACCTTTCCTTCATATTTGCTGCCCACATCAATTGTCATGAACAAAAACGTCCTCCTTAAAAAGTGCGCAGGACCCGGATCCCACTTTCGCAGTGTTCGTTAAAACGCTTTAATGCCCACATTCTTTTTGTGCGACGTGCGTTCCAGATACCTTATTAATGCATAGTTGTACGGTTAATTATAACCGAGTTTAAAAAAAAGTCAACCGCCGGTTAAGGTGCATAGTCGAAGATTATCTCTCCTTCACCGCTCATATATAAATGTTTACGCGCATACTCAGCAATATACTGGGGATCTTTTAAAAGTTTCACTTCCTCTTGCAATTTTTCGTTGTGTTTTTTTGCCCGTTTTAGCTGTTCATGCGCCCCGACGAGTTCTTCCTGACTCTTCGCTAGATTCCCTTCAATCACAAACAACTGAATGGCGGCCCAGGCGAAAAAAACGACGCAGACCGACAGCCAGACTGTGAGCCGACGTTTCGCTCCTCCCGACCCGCGTTTCGGTTTTGCCAGCGGAACGTTTGCTGGCGGTGTCGCCTGTCTCTCGCGGCTCGGACGGTTACCTTTGTTACCTTTATGCCGGTCACTGTTCCCCCCGTTGTTATTCGCGATCGGGTCAAACCGTACGACGGAGGATTCTCTTTTTCTATTTTTTCTCATCGCTGTTCACTCCGATGCATCATTTTCTCCGTAATAAGACATTCTTCACCTGTTGCCATTTTCCTGCTAAAACCTGTAGTAGCTTTGCGGCAAACGTGATGCGCAGTAAAAACTTGACGATTGTCCAACAGAAAAGGGCAATGGACGTAAGAGGTATCCAAATGAGCACTCGCAACACATTGACAAACAGCCGCGTAAGTTGCTGTACGATTTGAATAACGACTAGCAACACCGCAATCGTCGTCCGACTGAACCACAAATAATACAAGCCGATTCCGAAGAACAACGTTAGCAACATATAAAAACGCAGGTCGCCCCAAGTGCTCCACAGGAGGACTCCGAAGATCCAACAGGCGGCAAGCACCCAATAACACAAATCGACGATCGCGACGACCCAACCAGTTATGCGCAACTTTCCCTTTAACACGCGATACAAGTCAAGGGCACTGCCTAAAAGGAGTCCCGATCCGAGCATGGCGGCGAGCGCCTGCCACTGGGGATACGCGTTCACCGAAACAACTTGCTAAAGAACCCTTTAGCTAGCTCCCGCGTCTGTGTGCCTTCGTCTAAGTACCCGATGTCGTACAGTGCACCTTCGATGGCCACCTTCCCTTGTTCGAGATTCAACGTCTTTATATGCAAATCTTTTCCACGAATTGCCAAGTAACCGCACTCTGTGTTTAGTAAAAACTCTTCACTGTCAAAACTTTCGACATTGACGACCCCGCTCACTTCGAGTGAATTGCGGTTGAGCATGACGATTTCGTGCGTCGTGCGATATTGCTGCTCCGCCATCATAGCATGTACCCCCTTTTGGTACATGATATGGACGGCTATTTCTGTTTAGAACAAACAAAAAGGAACTACCGCACACGCTCGTCGATAGTTCGCTATCACTCCGCTACTAACCCTTAACCCCAGCATCGCTCGAACGTTCCTCGGAAAGCAACGTATACATGTTCGCCGCTTCTTCTTTGCGAGACGTTTCCTGCAAATGTTCGATGCGAGCAGTTACTGTTTTTTGACCGAAACGAATCGTCAGTTCATCGCCGATGGCCACGTTAGCACTCGCTTTGGCCGGTTGACCGTTTATACTGACGCGCCTTTGGTCACACACTTCCTTCGCTAACGTACGGCGTTTAATGAGGCGGGATACTTTCAGAAATTTATCGAGGCGCATTATTTCAACGCTTCTTTTAATTTGTTTCCGGCGCGGAAGGCAGGTACCGTCATCTCCGGAATTTCGATCGGTTCACCCGTTTTCGGATTGCGCCCTGTACGCCCGGCGCGCGTGCGCGTCTCAAACGTGCCAAAACCGATCAATTGTACTTTTTCCCCCGCCTTTAACGTCTCACATATTTCGTCTAAAATCGTATTTAAGACGTTTTCCGCTTCTTTTTTTGTCATGCTGTTTTTACTGGCAATGCGGTTAATCAGCTCTTGCTTCGTCATCGTTTTCTCCTCCCAAAATTGACTACTGCTATAGTTATTCGCGCACTAGTGCCGAACTCCTGCTAGACACGGCAACTTTTTAGCACACTTGTCGTGTAGCCGCTCGATTTCGGAGCAACTAATCCATTATCGTTTACTGCTAATGCGCTGCTTCAGCTTTCTTTACAGTTTGCCACAAACGCTCCTGTTCGCTAGGTGAAAGCTCGCTAAAGGTGCGGCCTTCCTCTCGCGCAAGTTTAGTCATCGCGTCGTAGCGCGCAATGAATTTGTCGTTCGCCCGCCGTAGCGCAAGCTCAGGATCGACGTCTAAAAAGCGTGCCAAGTTAGCTGCGGCAAACAACAAGTCCCCTACTTCTAACTCTACCTCTTCTGGACTAGCTGTCAAACATTCTACGAGCTCTTCGCGCACTTTCTCCGCGACGGGGCGAATGTCGTTCCAGTCGAATCCGGTTTCGGCGGCCCGCTTTTGCAACGTTTCCGCCCGCGTGAGCGTCGGCAGTTCCCGCGGCAAGGAAACAGCAATACTACGCATCCCTTTGCTTTCTCTCTCTGTAGGGGTTCTACCGGGCCCAGCTGCTTCAGCGAAAGATCGCCCCTCTGTTTTCGTACGCTTTTCGCCTCGCTGTAGAGCTTCCATCTCTTTTTCCGCCTGCTTAATCACTTGCCAATTACGACGGACGTCAGCCACGTCAGCGGCGGACTCCCCTGCGAAGACGTGTGGATGACGGCGAATCATTTTCGCACTAATTGAGGCAACAACGTCATCGATCGCAAAGGTCTCCGCTTCGGCGGCAATTTGTGCGTGTAAGACGACCTGTAACAAGACGTCGCCGAGCTCGTCACACATTTTGTCCGCATCGCCTTCATGCACCGCCTCGAGAAATTCCGCCGTTTCCTCAAGTAAGTATTTGCGTAAGCTTTCGTGGGTTTGCTGCTGGTCCCACGGACATCCGTCCGGCCCACGCAACACGCTAATTATACGCACGAGGTCGCGGAAATCCCGCTCTATGTACACGTCGTCCGGCACGGGGGGAACAGCGACAACGCTGAGCGAACTGACGGGGAAGCCGTGATCGAGTTCGTACAGCGGCACGCGCTTAATGTGCTCTTGGCCGGCGATCCCGAGATTGTGGGCGACGATTACTGCTGTGTTGTCGGGGTACCGTTCCATTAACGTCAACTTCACGTCCGAGGCGGTTAACTGATCGTACACTTGGGCAATGACAGTAAAAAGGCGCGGATTGCACGCGTCTGCGGTAAGTGTCAGCGCATCTAGCAGTTGGAACCCGTCGATCGGGTCGACGTTAAGACGCGTGAAAATCGCCTCCAAAAAGCTGCGGCCCCCTTTTACCTCAACGGGGATCCCCGCGGTCTCCCCGCGTGCAATAAGCATCTGTGTCGTCTGTTCCGCTACCATCGGGTGTCCGGGGACGGCGTACACGATCTCGTCCACCTCTGCTGCAGCGAACAAACGCGCGACAATTTCCTCGTACACGTCGGCAAATTGCGCGTGCTGTTCATATGCGTCGTCGAACGCGGTAAAACGCAACCCTTCCCGCTCTAAGTACGCCACGACTGGATGCCGCGCCGTGCGCAAAAAGATGTGGGTTGCCTGTTGCAACGTCCGCCACACCTCTAGCGTCAAGTCACTTTCGTCGCCACTGCCGAGCCCGACAATTGTCAGCGAACCTTTCTCCCTCACCTGTATGACCTCCTGAAATTTCGCGATATGTGCCAGCGGCTGGATCCCCGTGACCTTACCTAAACAAACGAGAGTCCCCGAACGTCAGTTACATTCATCAAATAACTTCCGTCCATTACGAGACGCCCTTACTTCAATAACCGCAACCTCTCCAGTAGCGGAATCGCCCGGCGACCGAGTGACGGCACTGACTGTAAATCTTCGCGGCTAATCGCCCCTGAGCGGAACAAGGCGAGCGCGTACACAACAGCTCCGACGACGAGTGCCACGCACACGGTGCCGAGCATCGCGATCCTCTCGGAACTAATGAAACCGAGGAATAAAGCGCGCGACGCACGCATCGATGTGTACACCGCCACCGCCATTAGCGCCACCGGCAACAACGGCTTTATATAATCGCGCCACGCAATGCGCAAATGGACGTGTTTCACCAAAGACACGTAGTTTAAAAACGCGGCGAACGCATAAGCGATAACCGTGGCAATCGCCGCCCCCGTAATGCCGAGCGGCCCGATGAGCAGAAGGTTGAGAAGTACTTTCACTCCGACCCCGAGGAGCAAGTTGCGCGCTGGCAGTAATACGAGCCCTACCCCCTGCAAAATGCCAGCCGATGTCATATTCAACGTCGAAAATACGGTGGCAAAGGCGAGCACGGCGAGCGTCCCCGAACCGCTGTCGTTCGTATAAATCATAATGTTCGTCGGCACGATAATGACCGCTAAACCGACCGAAGCGGGCAACCCGAACATGTACGTGAGCCGCAAGGCTAAGTCAGAGCGGTGCTGCACGAGATCCAAACGGTTTTTCGCAACGGCTTCCGCAACCGCCGGGACGATCGACAGTGTCACCGCCGTAGCGAAGGAAACGGCAAATTGGATGAGCGAATCCCCGCGGTCATAAATACCTTTTAATTGGGCGGCGGACTCCTTACTCAACCCACCGGCTATTTCTAGCATATTGGCGACGGTAAACGAATCGGCTAAGCCAAACAGCGGTAAGACAAGTGCCCCTAAGCAAATCGGCAGCGCATAGTACAAAATGCGCTTCACAATTTTGAACGTGGACTCCTGTGCTGAGGGCATGTCAAACGTCGTCGCCGTTACGGCAATTTCCCGTTGCATTTGTTCGTTACGGTGCCAATAAATCAGTAAGGTGATTAATCCGGCGATCGCCCCAGTAACTGCACCGAACACAGCACCGGCACCGGCGTACACGACGCCCATGCCGCTAGCCATAAACCAATACGCCAGTGTGACGATCGTAATGACGCGCACAATTTGCTCCACCACTTGCGACATCGCTGTCGGCACCATGTTTTGATGCCCTTGGAAATAGCCGCGAATGACAGACATGACGGGAACGATGAGCAGCGCAAAGGACACACTCTTTATCGGCAGCGTCAACAATTCGGCATTCCCCATCCACGCCGCAATGCGCGGCGCGCCGAAAAAGAGGACACAAAAAAATAATACGCCTGTCCCGCTTAGAACGACGGCTGAGACGCGGAACACGCGCTTCGCCCCGAACGGATCCCCGAGCGTCAACCGTTCGGAAACGATTTTGGATACAGCGATATTAAAACCGGCTGTCGCCAGGACGAGAATTGTTGAATATAGAGGGTACACCTGTTGATAGATGAACAACCCGGTGTCGCCGGTAATGTTTTGATACGGTACTTTATATATTAATCCGAGAAATCGCGTAAAAAAAGCGGCAGCTGCCAAAATAGCAGCACCTTTGACGAATGACTGTGCTTTCATGCTGCTCCTCCCTTTAACGGAACGCGTTACAAGCCAAACCATTATACCACATTGCGACATCCATGAAAAAAGCAGGCCAAAATAAACCTGCTACAAAACAGACATTTTTGTCGCCAATACATTTACTCCCGTCATTTACACCCGTACGAAAACAGGGACAACGTTTTTACAATCTTACAATCTGTTTCCATAAAGGGCAGTTATTGTTCCATTTGTTTCCCCAAAAATCCGGCTGCCGTTTCCGCTGTTTTCATCTCCAAATCCCCCATACTGCCTTCTTTACTGAGCATGACGACGGCGCCGATTGGGTCGCCGCCAGCAATAATCGGTGCGGCGACGTACGATTGCACTTTGTCTGGAACATCGCGTACAATTTCTACATCGACAGCATTTTTTTCAATTGATGTCCGCCTGCCCTCCATCGCGTCCTCAATGATACGGCCGATCGGTTTATCCAAATACTCTTTTTTCGACGCACCGGCTACGGCGATGTACGTGTCGCGGTCACAAATTAAGGTGACGTGTTGCAAGCTTTCAAACAGCGATTCGGCGTACTCGCGAGCAAAATCCCCCAGCTCTCCGATCGGGGAATATTTTTTTAAAATGACTTCACCGTCACGATCGACAAATATTTCCAGCGGATCCCCTTCGCGAATGCGCAACGTGCGGCGAATTTCTTTCGGGATGACGACTCGCCCCAAATCGTCGATGCGCCGTACAATACCTGTTGCTTTCATGTAGATAATGCCTCGCTTTCTGTATGTTGATCACCTTTGATCACCTTGGAAATGTAACCATAGTATTCAACCGACCCCGGCATAATATGCGTTTCCCCATCCGATCAAAAAAAAAACCTAGGCCTCGGGACGGCCTAGGTTTATGCACATGTCATGTGCTCTGTTTACGATTTTTTCGCGTCCTTCTTCTTCGCGTCCTTCTTACCGACTTGATCGACCTTCAAATCTTTCTGCACGTAGTTGCGGTAATGCTCGTCTGCCAGTTCCCGCTTCACGAGCTGCTTGGCCTCGTCGGCCTTCAACGTTTGACGCTCCAATACTTCAATGATGTGGTACCCGAATTGCGTCTTCACCGGCTCGCTAACGGTCTTTAGTTTCAAGTCGCGCGCTGCCTTAGCAAAGTCTTGATCTAAGTTCCCGGCGAGTGGCGTGAGTTCATCTCCGAGCGAACCACCCGTTTCTTTGGATCCGGGGTCGTCCGAATACTCTTTCGCCAGTTTGGCGAAGTCGCCGCCTTTGTCAAGCTTTTGCTTCACTTCTTCGACCCGTTTCTTTGCCTTTTTGTCGTCTCGCTTTTCGTTCACTTGAACTAAAATGTGGCGTATTTTCGCACTGTACAGACGTAAGTCTTTATCTTCTTTCCATTTATCGTAACCGGCGTTGACGTCTTTGTCAGCCAGTTGTTTACTTAAGTGTTCATCTAATTTAATGCTGTTTAAAATAAACGCGTGCAAATCTTTTTCCGTGAAGCCCTTTTCCTTCAAAAACGCTTCGTAGTCTTGTGGCTTGTCCTTTTTATCCTTGTTATCGCCCTCTTGTTTTACCGACTCCTCGAAAAACTTGCGTTGGTTGTCAATCGCTTTGTCCGCTTCGTCGGTCATTTTTTTCGTTACTTTCACTTGTTCGGCAATCGATTTTTGCGCGGCGAATTCCTGCAGCAGTTGCTCCTGCATTTCCGGTTGGTCCTTAAACATCATGACTTGTTGATTGAGCGAGGCCAAAATGTTAATGAAACGGTTCAGCTCCCCTTCGGTCACTTCCCCTTTCGTCAGCCCTTCGTACTTAGCAATTACCTTTTTACTCTTCGTGTCGAGCGGTCCGGCTTGCTGTTCAACTTTTTCTTCCTTCTTCTTGTCCTTTGCTTTCTCCTTCTTGTCCGCTTTTTGATCGCCACAGCCGACAGAGACGAGGCTGACAAGGGCGAGAATAGCGACCAACCATATGAAACGCCGTTTAGTTCGCGGCATGCTGCACCTCTCCTTTCGCGTTTGCCAACGACTCACATTGTATCAAAAAACGTTCTAACATTGCTAGCCTTTCCTCCGCCTTCAACCCTTTTAATTTAAATTCACAGCGAATATCTTTACCCGGTATGAGGCGAATGCGATTTTTATAAAGCTGCGCTAACTTTATCAGCTTGCGTCCCTCGATATTTGTAGCCTGGAATTTCATGTTTACTTGCTCGCCTTTTTGCTTAATAACAGTAATATCACAAGCTTTGGCATACATTTTTAGACGCGATAAATAAAGTAAGTGGTGTACCGGTTGCGGTGGTTCGCCGAAGCGGTCAACCATTTCTTCCTCAATTTCTTTGACGTCGTCTAGCGTGTCAATCCCGCGGACGCGCTTGTAAAACTCTACTTTTTGCCTTTCGTCGGCGATGTAGTCTTGCGGAATATACGCGTCGATCTTCAATTCCACGTCTGGATCCACTTTTTCTTGCGGCGCTTCGCCCTTTAAGTCTTCGATCGCGTCTTTCAACATTTGACTATACAAGTCAAAGCCGACCGAAGCGATATGTCCGTGCTGCTCTGCACCGAGTAAGTTGCCGGCACCGCGAATGGACAAATCGCGCATCGCAATTTTAAAGCCAGAACCGAGTTCAGTAAACTCGCGGATCGCCCCGAGCCGCTTTTCGGCTTCTTCGGACAACACTTTGCCGTGCTGATACGTGAAGTAGGCGTACGCAATGCGGCTCGAACGGCCGACGCGCCCCCGCAACTGGTACAGTTGTGACAAGCCCATCGCGTCTGCGTTATAAATGATGAGTGTGTTCACGTTCGGAATGTCGACGCCGGTTTCAATAATCGACGTACTCACTAACACGTCGTATTCCCCGTCGAGGAAGTCGAGCATCACCCGTTCCAGTTCCAGTTCCGACATTTGCCCGTGGGCGACGGCGATGCGGGCATCGGGGACGAGAGCGGATATTTGGTCGGCCATCGTCTGAATGTTGCTGACGCGGTTGTACAAGAAGTACACTTGTCCGCCGCGTGCCAGCTCCCGCTCAATCGCTTCGCGTACGAGCGTCGGACTGTATTCGACGACGTACGTCTGTACCGGAAAACGGTTTTCTGGCGGCGTCTCGATGAGCGACAAGTCGCGCACGCCTAACATCGACATGTGCAGCGTCCGCGGAATCGGCGTCGCCGTTAACGTCATCGCGTCGACGTTGTGCCGCAGTTTTTTTATTTTTTCTTTGTGCTTCACTCCGAAACGCTGCTCTTCGTCGACGACGAGCAGTCCTAAATCTCGGAACTCAACGTCTTTCGACAGTAAGCGGTGCGTGCCGATGACGATGTCAACCGTGCCGTTTTTTAGTCCTTTAATCGTTTCCCGCTGCTCTTTGCGCGTGCGAAAGCGACTGAGTACTTGAATATTGATCGGAAAGTCGGCGAACCGCTCGCGAAACGTCTCGTAATGCTGCTGTGCTAAAATCGTCGTCGGGACGAGTACGGCTGTTTGCTTGCCGTCCATGACCGCTTTAAAAGCGGCGCGAATCGCTACTTCGGTCTTGCCGTAACCGACGTCGCCGCAGACGAGACGATCCATCGGCACAGCAGATTCCATATCTTTATACACTTCGTCGATCGCCCGCTGTTGGTCCGGCGTCTCCTCGTACGCGAACAACGCTTCAAATTCGCGCACGTACGGCACTTCGGCCGGAAATTGATGACCTTTCGTCGCTTGCCGCTTGGCGTACAGTTTGATCAGGTCGTTCGCGATGTCTTCCACCGACGATTTGACCTTGTTTTTCACTTTACTCCATTCGCTACCGCCCAAGCTGTACACTTTCGGCGTCTTTTCTTCACTGCCGACGTATTTTTGTATGAGGTCGATTTGTTCGACTGGTACGTACAGCGTGTCGTTGCCCGCATAGCGAACATTTAAATAGTCTTTATGCAAACCAGCCACTTGCAGCGTTTCTATGCCTAAATATTTACCGATCCCGTGGTTAACGTGGACAACGTAGTCGCCCGGTTTTAAATCTTGGTAATGTTTAATTCGCTCCGTATTACTCATTTTGGCGACGCGGCGCGCACGGCGCTGCTTCTGAGTAAACACTTCACCCTCAGTGACGACGACGAGACGGATGCTCGGCAGCTCGAACCCGTTGTGCAAGTGCCCGATTAACACACTCGGACGCGGTGGAACCGTGTGGATACGGTGTTCAAGGATGTCGACGTCCATCTTGTAATCGCCGAGGACGCGTGCTAACCGTTCTGCCCGCTCGCGGTTCGACGCGAGAAAGACGACGCGGTGATTCGTCTTTTGCCAGCGGTCCCACTCTGTCTTCAGCACGTGCATTTGCCCGTGAAACTGCTGCATCGCCCGCGTCAACACGTTGACGATATTTTGCGGATTCGTGTTCGGCACCTGCCGCACAAACATCGTCAAATGAATTTTCGGCTGTTTTAACTCGGTTAATAACTGTTCGTAGCGCAAGGACATTTCGAGGTCGGGTAGCAATTTCCCCTGTTTTAATAACGTCGTCTCCCATTCGGCTTCCTCGTGTTCCAACTGTTTCGCCGTTTCTTGTATGCGCGCGGGATCGTCAAATAGGAGTACCGTATCTTGCGGCATGTACGTCGTCAAATTTGCACTGTCCTCATACAACAGTGACATATATTTATACAGTTCTCGATCGGCGACCCCTTGCTTCATCCGTTCGATTTCGGCGCCGATTGCCTCTAGTAATTCTTCTTGCAATTTCGGATCTTTCACCCGACGGAGACGCTCGTCAAGTCGTTTTTGTAACTGTTCACTCCCTTGATACAGCGTGTCTGCTGTGGCGAACAACTCGCGCGCCGGTGGGAGCGTCACGCGCTCTCGGCGTTCCTGCGACCGCTGGCTATCGACATCAAATTCGCGAATCGTATCGATTTCGTCGTCAAACCATTCGATGCGCAGCGGCCGCGCAAACGAGGGGGGAAACACGTCGACGATGCCACCCCGTACACTGAACTCCCCGCCATGTTCCACTTTGTCAACGCGTTCGTAACCGGTCGCAACGAGCCGCGCGGAAAGGTCGTCGATCGTAACGATCTCCGCCTCGGCGAGCGTCACGTGCGCGTCGCGGAAGACGCGAGCCGGAATAAATTTTTTGCGCAGCCCGACGTAAGGCACGACGAGGATGCCGCGAAAGCCGCGGCTGAGGGCACTGAGGACGCCGATCCGTTCACCGCCATTCGCCTGTTCACTCATGGCCATCTCGGCGGCGATCAGTTCGTTGGCCGGATACAACAAGACGTCGTCTTCGGATAAGAACTCTAACAAGTCCTCGACAAGTCGCTGCGCCTGATTTAAATTGTGCGTGATGAACACGATCGGCCGCCGCAGTTCTCGATACACGGCTGCCGCGTACAACGCGCGCGCCGAACCGCCGAGCCCGGCGACGAGTTGTTCGCTAAGGCCGTTCGCTACGCCTTGCACCGTCGATTGCACGTCCTTATCTTCGGCGAAACGAGTAATTAGTGCATCCAAGGGCGATCCTCCTTTCTGTTTCTCCTAATCTATAAACTTAACACACGCATGTTTAAAAGGTTGCTCACGCGTTAACAATCTACAGGTTACTTTCACCTAAATAAGCTTGCGTCCACCCCAATTGGCATAGGCATACGCCGTTGCCACCGTTAACCGTGCGTGGCAACGTTTAAGTACGCATAGCAAAAAGAGGCCCTGGCGTCCAGGCCTAGGCCTTATTCCCACAGTTTATTGTAACAAATTGGTTGGAGCCAGTTCAGGGTGTTTCTCGACAGCTTCTTTACAGTAGTCACAAATCACGTGAACAGTCATATTTCCAACCGGATCATACGTTATTATATCTTTACGTTCGGAAGCGGTCAAGGCGTGAAGGCCTAGCTGCTCCTCGCTGATCGCGGTAACGTCAAGCGCGCCGAGTGATGTTTTGCAATAGCGGCAAATATAGTGGATTGCCATCATGTATATGCCTCCTGTAACGGCTATATCACTCGTAGTATCGCCTGAAAGGCGACCGTTTTATACAGGAAGGCCGCCTTTTTACTGGTGTGTCATTTTTTTGCGTTAAATTTGTTCATCGCCTGTAAAAAATTCGCTTGCAGCCAGAAGTCGACAGCTGCAGCAGCATCCTCGACAGCTGTAGCGACGACATCCTGTTCCTCTTTAGCGAAGGTCGACAACACGTAGTCGGCCGTCGCCATAAACGGTGCGGGGCGCCCGATGCCGATACGGATGCGTTTGAACTGATCGGTTCCGAGGTGTTGCACGATTGAACGCATCCCGTTGTGCCCGCCAGCACTCCCTTTTAAACGTAAACGGATTTTACCGGGCGGCAAATCGAGGTCGTCGTAAACGACGACTAAATCTTCCGCGGTAAGGCCGTAAAAGTCGAGCGCTGGACGTACCGCTTCACCAGACAAATTCATGTACGTCTGCGGCATGAGCAGGACGACTTTCTCTCCGTGCACACGGCCTTCGCCGCAGAAGGCATGCCATTTTTTCTTCGTTACGGGGATACCCCATCGATCGCTTAACTGATCGATAACGAAAAATCCGACATTGTGCCGCGTCCCTGCGTATTTTCTGCCAGGGTTGCCCAAGCCGACAATTAGCTTCACTCGCTACACACTCCTATAAAACATCCTTAAGATGATTTTATCATAAAAAAACACCCCTTCGCAGCTGGGGAACGCAAAGGAGTGTAAATGAGCAATCCTTTATTCCGGTGAACCGTCGTCCGTCGTGTTTTCTACTAGTTTCGGAGCTTCGGGAGCATCTGCATCGTCCGCATCTTCCGCGTCCTCCATTACTGGTGCAACGACACTAATGACGACTTCTTCCGGATTCGTCAACACTTCGACACCTTCGGGAATTTCTAGCTGGGCGACATTAATACTGTCGCCGATGCTGAGGTCATCTATCGAACAAGTGATCACGTCAGGACGTGCATCAGGTAAGGTACGCACTTCTAAGGCGCGCAAACCGTGCTGCAACACCCCGCCGTCTTTGACACCGCGCGCTTCCCCGACGAGCTCGATGACGACTTCACTATCTACCGGTTCGTCCATGCGAATCGTTTGAAAGTCGAGATGCGTGAGCGTGCGTTTGAGTGGATCTTTTTGCACCTCACTCACCATCACTTTGTAAGCCTGTCCACCGGCAACTTCCAAATCGAGGATTGCAAAATCCCCTTCGTCGCGTAAAACTTTATCCATTTCCATCGCATCGACAGCGATTGCCGCCCCGTTCGTATCTTTCCCGTAGACGATCGCTGGAACTTTACCCGCCTTGCGCAATTTCCTTAATACTGATTTTGGTTTGGTCTCACGCGTTTCGGCGCGAATCACAACAGCCATAGTTTGTATGCCTCCTCATCATAATACTATACCCACCGGGTTGAAAAGGCAAACAGTAGCGCTTAATCAAACAGTTTGCTCACCGACATCTCTTCGTGCACGCGAATAATCGCCTCACCGATCAGCGGTGCGACGGACAGTGTATGAACATTGTCCAACTGCTTGTGCGCCGGTAGCGGGATCGTGTTCGTAATGACGAGTTCGCGAATGCGGGAGTTTTTCAGCCGCTCGATCGCCGGACCCGATAAGACGGAATGCGTGCCGCAGGCGTACACATCGAGCGCCCCGTGGTCGATTAACGCGTTCGCCGCGAGCGTCATCGTCCCCGCCGTGTCAATAATGTCGTCGATAATAATTGCCGTTCGTCCCCGGACGTCTCCGACGATGTTCATCACTTCCGCCACGTTCGGCTGCGGACGTCGTTTGTCGATAATCGCCAGTGGTGCTTTTAAATGATCGGCCAGGCGGCGCGCCCGCGTCACCCCGCCGTGGTCGGGCGAAACGACGACGACGTCCTGTAGTTGTTTGTTGCGGAAGTATTCGGCGAGGATCGGCACGCCGAGTAATTGATCGACCGGAATGTCAAAGAACCCTTGAATTTGTGTCGCGTGTAAATCCATCGTAATCATCCGGTCAGCGCCGGCCGTCTCGATGAGGTTAGCGACTAACTTCGCGGTAATCGGATCGCGAGCGCGCGCTTTCCGATCTTGCCGTGCGTACCCGTAGTACGGAATGACGACGTTAATCGTTTTCGCCGACGCACGTTTCAGGGCATCGACCATGACGAGTAACTCCATGAGGTGTTGGTTGACCGGTGCACACGTCGATTGAATGACGTACACGTCCCCGCCCCGCACACTCTCGTTCACAGTGACCCGCGTCTCTCCGTCACTAAACGCGGTAACTGACCCGTCACCTAAAGATACCCCGATGTGATCGGCTATTTCTTGAGCAAGCTGTTGATTCGAATTGCAACTAAACAGTTTCAATTTCGGATAGTGACACTCAGTCATTACTATTATTCCCCCGCATTTTTTCACTTAGTTTACGCACTTTTTCGCTTAGTTTTCTCGCATACTCTGTTTTCGTCGTTTGGCGCTCGCGGGCGATAGCAAACGCATCGTCCGGGACGTCGGCGGTAATCGTCGAGCCTGCGGCAACGTAAGCACCGTCCCCGATGTGCACTGGAGCAATGACATTCGCATTACACCCGATAAACGCACGATCGCCGACGACCGTACGCCATTTGTTTTGCCCGTCGTAGTTGACGGTGATCGCGCCGCAGCCGACATTCACCCCTTGCCCGATCTCGGCGTCGCCGACGTAGCTTAGATGAGGTATTTTCGTATCGGCACCGACGACGGCATTTTTCACTTCGACAAAGTCACCGATTTTAACGCGCGGACCGATGTCGCTTTGTGGTCGTACGTAGGCGTACGGACCGACTGTCGCCTCCTCAGCGACAACACTTTCGACAAGCGTCGCGTTTTCGATCGTTACGCGGTCGGCAATACGGCAGTCCCTTATATCGGCCTGGGGGCCGATCACACAGTCTTCGCCAATGACCGTCTGCCCGCGCAAAACCGTTCCCGGATAGATGACTGTGTCCATCCCGATGGCGACATCTGCTTCGATATATGTGTTCGCCGGGTCGATGACGGTCACGCCGTTTGCCATGTGCTCCCTTAAGGTACGCGCTCTAAAAATAGCTTCTGCTTCCGCTAGTTGCACGCGGTTGTTAATGCCGACTGTCTCGCTCGCGTCGTCGACACAAAAGGCGCTAATGGACTGCCCTTCGCTTCGTAACACTTGCAGCACGTCGGGCAAATAGTATTCGCCTTGCGCATTGTCGTTATCTACTTGTTTTAAGGCCGCGAACAAGTGGGCGTTGTCGAAGCAAAACGTCCCTGTATTAATTTCTTTTATACTCCGCTCTTTCGTCGTTGCGTCTTTATGTTCTACGACGCGCTCGACATCGCCGTTCGCCGCGCGGCACACGCGGCCGTAACCTGAAGAATCGTCTACAATCGCAGTAAGCATCGACGCTGCGGCACCGCTTGCCGCAAAACGTTGTAAAAATGCGCGATAGGTCTCTACCGTAATGAGCGGGTTATCCCCGTTAATCACGAGTGTAGTCCCCGCTTTCCCTTCCAACAGAGACGCCGTTTGCATAACGGCATGTGCCGTACCTAGTTGCTTTTGTTGCACGGCGTAACGGACGCGGTTCCCCAAATAAGCTTGCACAGCTTCCGCGCCGCAGCCGACGACGGCAACGATGTCCTCTACACCCAATTGTGCCAATGTGTCGACAATATGTGCCACCATCGGCTTCCCGCCGATTTGGTGTAGCACTTTATGGGTTTTGGACTTCATCCGCGTCCCTTTTCCGGCAGCCAATATAACGGCGTACGTGTGTGACACTCGCCATCCGCCCCCTCTTTTTTTTTCATAATGACTATATCCTAACTCGTTCCCCTTTGCAACAAGGCCCTTTTTCCACCTGCGCAAAATAGGCGGTACATAAAAAAACCCTCCGCTCTAGTGAAACCTTTGCGAAGGGGTGTAAAAAGATGAGTAAATACAGATCATTGCCTTCCGCTATTCACGCGTCGTTATTCGCTCGTCGTAACCGCTACTTCTAAGTTTGCTGTTTCGCTAGACTCTACCGCTGCCGCTTGTTCATATTCAGCGAGCACGGCGGTTTGAATCTTGCCGCGCGTCTCGGAACAAATCGGATGCGCGATGTCCCGAAACTGACCATCCGGCGTTCGCTTGCTCGGCATGGCAACGAACAACCCGTTGTTGCCGTCAATGACGCGGATATCGTGTACGACAAATTCGTTGTCAATCGTAATCGAGGCAATCGCTTTCATCCTTCCACTCGTCTTAACGCGGCGCAATCTGACATCGGTGACTTGCACGTTAATTCCACCATCCTTTTTCTGTTGTTAGCAATGTTGCTACATGATGTATTCAACAAAGATGGTGAAAATCCTGCAAATATATGCCAAAAACTTTTCTTTTTTTGTTGTTATGTTAGCCTTTTTATGTGAGCGCGACGATGAGCTCGATTTCGATGTCTACGCCTTTCGGTAATGCTGCAACTTGCACACACGAGCGAGCCGGTGCATGTCCTTGAAAAAAGTCACCGTACAACTCGTTCACACGTGCGAAATTGGTCAAGTCAGTTAAAAAAACGGTCGCTTTCACGACTTGCTGAACGGTTGCACCCGCTTCATCGAGCACCGCCTGCAAGTTTTGTAACACTTGTTTCGTCTGTACCTCAATGTCGCCAGTAACTCGTTCACCGTCTTTCGTCAGTGGGATTTGCCCCGAGGTGAACAAGAAGTTCCCACATTTCACCGCTTGGGAATACGGACCAATCGCTGCCGGTGCTTGTTCTGTCGCAATAAATTCCATCGTTTGTTTCCTCCCTTGGTTATTGAGTTCGTGTCATTTAGTTCCTTGCATGCGTAAGTGTAAAGTGTCTCCCCAACAGTAGTGTTGCTTATTCGGAAAAATAATTTCCGCGCACGACAGTCACACAGTGTTTCTCCGGGTCGACTTCGGTTAAGGTAGCTAAGGAGACGACTCCGTCCACGAGGCGCTCTTCCGCTAACAAGTCGACAAAGATGCCGACGCCGACGACTTCTGCGCGAAATTCGGCCAACAAGTCTTTAATTCCCCGTACCGTTCCACCTGCTTTCATAAAATCGTCAATGACGAGGACACGAGAACCTTCCGGAAGGTTCCGCCGCGCGAGGGACATCGTTTGGATGCGCTTGGAAGAACCAGAGACGTAATTAATGCTGACAGCTGATCCTTCGATTACACGGCTATCTCTACGAGCAATGACGACGGGCACGTCGAGATAATGCGCTGTAGCGTAGGCGAGTGGGATCCCTTTGGTTGCAACGGTCAGTACGGCGTCGATCGGTTGAGTAAAATGAGAAGCGAACATCAATCCCAAACAGTTTACGGTTGCCGGCTGACCGAGAATATCGGACATGTACAAATACCCGCCCGGTAAGATCCGTTCGGCTTGGGCCAGTTGGTCGCATATGGCGTCGATTGTCGCCGCTGCCGCTTCGCGGGAAATAGTCGGGATATAGTGAACCCCACCTGCCGCCCCCGCGATCGTTTGCAACTCGCCGTAACCGTCTTCTTGAAACACTTCTTGAATAATTGCCAAATCCTCACTCAAGGACGACTTTGCCGCCCCGTATTGCTCAGCAAACCGCGAAAGGGATATTACTTGTCGCGGACTAGCCAGCAACTGGCGGGTCATGCCGACTAGACGCGCACTTCGCTTTCTTTTCTTCATCATATCCTCCACAGAACCGAATGTTATGGAGTTAATATATCATTTTTGTACGCCTTCCCGCAACATACGCACTGCATACACGTCGTTACAAAAGCCGCGTAACGCGTTAACGACGCGGTTAACACGCGTGTCCTGGTTCAGCAGAGCAAAAACTGTCGGTCCGCTTCCCGACATAAGCGCCATATCGACACCAAACCTCAGCAAACAATTTTTGTACGCTTTAACTTCGGGGTGTTGTGCCATCGTCACACTTTCGAGGACGTTACACGAAAACTTGCACATCGCCTCGTAATTTTGTTCGCGCAGCGCCTGAACCATTAGTGGCGTGCGGGGGTGGTCGCGGATGTCCTCAACCTGCAGCGTTTGGAAGACTTCTTTCGTCGAGACACTTATCGGAGGCTTAGCGAGTACGACCCAACAAGGCGGCGGTGGGGGTAGTTGCTGCAATTTTTCGCCCCTGCCTCGTGCGAGCGCTGTTCCGCCATAAAGGCAAAACGGCACGTCCGAACCAATTTCCGCACCGATTACCGCAAGCTCGTCCAGCGTCAACCCGAGGTGCCACAAGCGATTTAAACCGCGCAGTGTCGCTGCAGCGTCACTACTACCGCCAGCGAGGCCAGCCGCAATCGGAATTTTCTTTTGGATATAGATCGATACGCCTTGCGAAATGCCGTAGCGTTCTTTTAGTCGAGCCGCAGCCAAATAGGCTAAATTCCGCTCATCGGAAGGAAGTACACCTGATGAACTGGCAACATGGATGGCCGAATGTGCCGTTTCACACAAATCGATCCGGTCGGCGAGGTCGATCGTCGTCATAACCATTTCCAGTTCGTGAAAACCGTCACTCCGCTTGTTGAGTACGTCTAAACTGAGGTTGATTTTTGCCGGCGCCTTTTCTGATATCATCTGCCTGCCCTCCTCATACCCGCTCATTTTATCATTTATTGCGGGATTAGTGGAAGGAAAAAAGCTAAGGGGGGACCCCCTTAGCTCGTGTCCCACAACCTTACTCCTCGCGCGCGGCTAACCTTTCTTCGGCGAGTTGGATCGCGCGCTTGACCATATTTCCGGCGTCGCGCGTCGTAATCCCACCCCAACCTTCGCGTTGTACGACATCGTAAAATCCGAGGTCCTTCGCCAATTCTTCTTTAAACGCTGCGGACATAATCGATCGCCGTGCCATGTTGTAGCCCCCTTGGACGATGGTGATGAGACACCGTTAGTGTATGCAACGCGCGCTGTTTTTAAAGACCTGAAAAAAATAGAACACGGTAACCGTGTTCTATTGTGTAACATATTGTATTTTGACTTTTCCTTCGTTGCGATAGACGGTTAGTTCTACTGTCTCGGTGAGGATATCGGCATAGCTGTAGGAAACACGATCAAACGCATGCAGGTCTTTGTCCAACTTTACAATAAAAACTGACGGGTACGTTTCTTCCAACACTCCCGTCCGCTCAACCGTTTTACGACGACCGCCGTTCACAATGAGTTTAATTTTTTCTCCAATGTGACGGTCCAAGTTACTTTTGATCTCCTGTAACGCATTTTTCGCCACGGACATAACCACCTCACTTGCTAAATATTTTAACACTTATTCGGTAGTATGTCAAATGAAATAGTAAATTATAGCAGTGCCGCGAGGTAGTTGTCAATGGTAAAATTGTAATTCCCATTTTTACAAATCGGAGACAAGCGTTAACGATTTTATTTCGTAAAACGATCGGCGACCGCACTGGCACCGTATGCGTCCGGTTTAATTTTGACTGTGTAGCCGACCGCTGTCACCCAGCCGACCACTTCTTGAATTAATTTGCGCGATTCGCCTCTTTGTCCGACGTCCAAATGAATTTCTAGTGGTAAATCCAGGAGTTCTTCAAGAAATCCTTTCTCTTTTAGATGTTGCATTAAATCTAAACTGTATTCCGTTTCACGGTAAATGCGGTAACGCAGGTTGTGTAGCGGCTGCGACCGCATTTTACGCGTGTAGAAGCGCGCCCCTTTACCGATCCGGTGGACAATGACGGCTGTGACGAACAACGTCTGTTGCTGGGTCGTTTGCGAGTCAGTACCGATCACAATTTTGTAATGCGCATTTTCGTCTTCAGCCATAAACGATTGAATGTCGCGAATCATTTCTTCTAGCGTTATTTGGCCTTTGCGCGGATGCATAAAATCCAAGGCGGTTTCCCTCCTCGAAGGCGAGGTTTGCGAACCGTTAACTTATGTCGTCGAGAGCGTTGCTAATACGGGCAAATTCGGCTTGTGACAGCGTCTCTGCCCGCCGCTGTGGATCGATGTCTAAACCAGTTAGCCATTCGTTAACTTGCGCTTTACTCCAGTCTGGGAGTAAATGTGTTTTTATATTATTCGCCAGCGTTTTGCGTCGCTCGCGAAAGCCACTCTGCACGACCGAAAAAAATGTTTCCTCCGACTGTACGGCAACTAGCGCCGTCTGATGCGGTTCGAGACAGACGACAGCCGAATCGACTTTTGGACGGGGAATAAACACGTGTGCCGGTACGCGAGCGACTGTCTTTACGGAGGCGTAATACTGCACCGCGACGGAGAGCATGCCGTAGTCTTTACCCCCTGGCTGGGCCGCCATCCGCTCGGCCACTTCTTTTTGCGTCATAAAGACGAGTCGCTCGAATGGCACCCCTGCCGCTAGCACGTGCATAATGACCGCTGATGTAATGTAATAAGGCAAGTTAGCGACGACGACATATTTTTGCATACCGACTAAGCGCGTATGTATTAAGTGTGCAACATCTAGCGCTAAAATATCCCCGTGCACGATTTGTACGTTCGCTGTGTCGGCGAAATTCTCTTGTAGGACGGGAACGAGGCGCCGATCGATTTCGACGGCTAGCACAGCACCCGCCGCTGCCGATAGCCGCTCCGTGAGTGCCCCAACCCCAGGACCGACTTCAAGCACGCCTGTTTGTCGATCGAGCGCCGCCGCGGCGATCATTTTGTCGAGAACGTGTGGATCGGTTAAAAAGTTTTGCCCGAGCGATTTCTTCGGTTGTAAGGCGTGATCTCGTAACAGTTGACCCGTGCGTGCCGTAATCGGCCGTTCTCTTTCCATTGAATGCCTCCGTTTATGGCGTTTATTACAAGTTTAGCACAAAATTGTCGCCATATTGTTAAGGTAGCTTAAATAAACGTTTCGCGTTCGACGTCGTCTCTAATGCGAGCTGTTCCAAGCTGATCCCGCGCACTTCTGCCATTTTTTGCGCTACGTAATAGACGTAACCCGTTTCGTTCCGCCGACCGCGTCGCGGTTCTGGAGCCAAGTACGGACAGTCGGTCTCGACGAGCAAGCGGTCGTACGGCACTTGACGAGCGATGTCACGCACGTCGTCCGCTTTTTTGAACGTGAGCGGACCGCCTAAACCGATGTAAAAACCTAAGTCGAGTGCAGCGCGAGCGATTTTCCAGTCACCGCCGAAACAGTGCATCACCCCACCGACGTCAGCGGCTCCCTCTTCTTTTAAGATCGCCACGACGTCTCGGTACGATTCGCGAGCGTGGATGATAATCGGCAGGTGAAGTTTTTTTGCGAGCGCAATTTGCCGTCGGAAGACGTCTTTTTGCACATCGTGCGGCGAATGGTTGCGGTAGTAGTCTAAGCCCATCTCGCCGAGTGCGACGACCTTCTCGTGCGCGGCGAGCTGTTCGATCCACACTAAATCTTCGTCCTGCATCGTTTGTGCGTCGTGCGGATGCCACCCGATCGCCGCATAAATAAAGTCGTACGCCTCCGCGAGCGCAAGAGTCGGCGGGATCGTCTCGCGGTTGTAGCCGACGTTGATCATGTGGGACACGTGAAATTCGCTCCGCGCACGGTGAATCACTTCGTCGCCGTCTTCATCGAACTGTGAATCGTTTAAATGGGTGTGCGTATCAATCAATTGCATGTTACAAATACTCCCCCTTCCTCCGCCTATTTATCTTCGCCAATTCATGGACTGTTTCACTAGCTTCTGTTCCTGTTACTTCACTTTCGTCCCGTTCGGGATGTCGCCAGAGACGGTCGAGAGCACGAGGCGCTCACCTTCCGCCGCCGCTAAAATCATCCCATTCGACAGTTCGCCGCGCAATTTCACCGGTTTTAAGTTAGTCACACAGACGACCTTTTGCCCGATGAGTTCCTCCGGCCGGTAATACTCAGCGATACCGGAGACGACTTGCCGCTGTTCATAGCCGAGGTCAAGTTGCAATTTTAACAGTTTGTCAGCTTTCTTCACTCGCTCGGCCTGCACAATTTCCGCGACGCGCAAATCGACTTTAAAGAAATCGTCGATCGTAATTTCCGTGGGACGACCTTCATCTTGTGGCGCATGTTCGTCAGCGGTAGCACTATTTTTTTCTGCCCCTACTTTCGCCTTGTCACTATGGGAAGCTCCCTGTTCGCGCGCTTCCCTGGCCAATTTATTTTGTTCAGCTTGCTTGCGCGCCGCTGCCGTCGACGCATCGATGACCGCAATTTCTTCTTCTAAGTCGAGGCGTGGAAACAGTGGCTCACCTTTCGTTACGCGTTGGCCGTCGGGAAGAAGTCCGAAGGTGGCACACGACTGCCAGTTCGTCAGCGAGTCGTCGCCAGCAATGCCTAACTGTTGCCACATGCGCTGCGGCGCCTTCGTCAAGAACGGCTGTAACAAGATCGATACGATGCGCAAGCTCTCCGCTAAATGGTATAGCACCGTCGCCAACCGGTCTTTCTTCGCCTCGTCTTTCGCTAGCGCCCATGGCATCGTCTCATCAATGTATTTGTTTGCGCGGCCGACGAGGCGCCAAATGTGTTCTAGTGCGTTGCTGTACTCCAATTTTTCCATGTGTGCTTCGACCGCTTGCACCGTTTGTCCGGCGAGGGCGATCAGTTCGTCGTCCGGCGCTTCCCGCACGTCCCGCTTGACGATGTGTCCTTCAAAATATTTTTCGATCATGTTAACGGTGCGGTGGAGTAAGTTGCCGAGGTCGTTGGCCAAGTCGAAATTGAGCCGCTGAATAAATGCCTCTGGCGTAAACACACCGTCGTGGCCGAATTGGATCTCCCTGAGCACGAAGTAGCGTACCGCGTCCGAACCGTATCGGTCGATGAGAAATTTCGGATCGATGACGTTGCCTTTCGATTTGGACATTTTACCGTCCGGCATGAGGAGCCATCCGTGACCGAACACTTTTTTCGGCAACGGCAAATCTAACGCCATGAGGAGCGCCGGCCAAATGATTGTATGGAAGCGGAGAATGTCTTTACCGATAATTTGCACGTCGGCTGGCCAGTACCGTTTGAACTTCGCATCGTCGTCCGACAAGTAGCCGAGCGCCGTCAAATAGTTCGTTAAGGCGTCAATCCATACGTACACGACGTGCTCTGAATCGCCCGGCACTTTAATCCCCCAGTCGAACGTCGTGCGCGACACGCACAAGTCTTCCAGACCAGGCTTCAGGAAGTTATTGATCATCTCGTTCTTGCGCGATTCCGGTTGAATAAATTCCGGGTTCGCCTCGATGTACTGTAATAGGCGCTCCGTATACTTTGACAGGCGGAAAAAGTAACTCTGCTCGGTCACGTGGCTAATTTCGCGCTGGCAGTCGGGACAGGTGTAGCCGTGATCTGTCTTTGCCTGCCGCTCCGTCCAAAACGCCTCGCACTCGACACAGTAGTAACCGCTATATTCCCCTAAATAAATGTCGCCGTTGTCCCGCAAGCGCGTGAAAACCTTTTGCACGACTGCCTTGTGCCGCTCTTCCGTCGTACGGATGAAGTCGTCGTACGCAATATCGAGTTTCTCCCACAAATCTTGGATCCAGGCGACGATCGGATCGATAAATTCCCGCGGCGCTTTTCCTTCCTTTGCAGCGCGGCGCTGCAATTTTTGCCCGTGTTCGTCTGTCCCAGTTAAAAAGTACACATCGTAACCGGTCAGCCGCTTGAAGCGAGCAATCGTGTCAGCGGAAATCGTCGTATACGCATTACCGATGTGCAGTTTATTGCTCGGATAATAAATGGGCGTCGTCACATAAAACGTCTGCTGTTTGCTCATACCATTTCCTCCTCGGGTTCATCGTTTCCTTTTCATTAAAAAAGCCCCCCGTCCAGTTGGGACGAGAGGCTTACTCACGCGGTACCACCCAAATTTAGCGCCGCAAATGCCGGCACTACGCTTTAACACGTGTCACTTATACCGTTAACGCAGGTTCACGGGACACCTTACTATACGGCGCCTTGCGCCGCAGTTCGTTCAGGTGACCTTCTCCCGGGCCATGTTCACTGTATCTGCCTATGCCGGCTCGCACCTTCCCCGGCTCTCTGCTTTATAGGCAGAAGACAATTACTCTTCCGTTCATCGAATGTGATTTCCGTAGCAATGTTGCCTTATATTGTAACGAAATTAATCCGTCTTTGTCAACTTACCGTACACCACAATCCTATTATGATCTTCTTCTGAAGGATTAATAACTTGTCGCGAAGTTATAATTTATCATTGACTGTAAATGGAAACATTGGTACGATAAAATTGTATATATATAATTTGTCAATATATTGGGGAAATAAGGAGAGGTGACACAAGGTGATGAAGTCAACGGGGATTGTGCGCAAAGTAGATGAATTGGGACGTGTGGTGATCCCGATCGAACTACGCCGGACAATGGGGATCGGCGAAAAAGATGCATTGGAAATTTATGTGGACAAAGATCGCGTCATTTTAAAGCGGTACGAGCCTTCCTGTGTTTTTTGCGGTAACGCCGATCGCACGGTAAACTTTAAAAATAAAATTGTGTGCAGCGATTGTATCGCCCAATTGCCGGCGCCAGTTGCCCAAGAATAATATAGAAATATAGGCGACATTCACGAGCGACCAGACGGCCGCTCGTTTTTTTGTGCATTCTATTCATGCCGCCGGTGATAGTAGTTGTAAACGTCGCGTTTTTTCATGTTTCTTTCCACCGCTACTTTTTGTATCGCGTCCCGACTCGACGCGCCCTCGGCGATCCAGTGTGCGACGTGTGCCTCCAAAGAAAGCGCATGCCACCACGGCAACTCTTCCTCAGCCGCCACTTCGCTCGCGTTCCCTTCAATGGCAAGCGAACATTCGCCGCGCGGGGGATGCTGTTCAAACCACACGACCAATTCGTCAATTGTCCCCCGCAGCCACTCTTCGTGCCGTTTCGTCAATTCGCGGGCGACCGCTGCTTGGCGGTTGCCCCATTCATCGGCAATGAGCGCAAGCGTCGACAATAACCGATGCGGTGCTTCGTACAGCAACAGTGTGGCGCTGATGTCCCGCCACTGCTGCAACTCGCGGCGACACGCTTTCCGTTCGCGCGGCAAAAAACCGAGAAACAAAAAGTGGTCGGTCGGCAACCCCGAGGCGATCAACGCCGAAAGCGCCGCATTGGCTCCTGGAATGGGCACGACAGGTATGTCGTGAGCGATGGCAGTCGCTACGAGGGCGCTCCCCGGGTCGGAGATGGCCGGCAAACCGGCATCGCTAACGAGCGCCACCGCTTCCCCTTGTAGCAGTCGCTTGAGCAAGACGTCCCCTTGCTTTTGTTGGTTATGTTCGTGATACGAAACGAGCGGCACATGAATGTCAAAGTAGTTCGTCAATTTTCGCGTGTGCCGCGTATCTTCAGCTGCAATAACGTCGACGGCTTGCAACGTGTGCACGGCGCGCACCGTCATATCCTCCAAGTTGCCGATCGGCGTCCCTACGAGATACAGCGTCCCCCTATTTTCTAACGGGGCAAACGACTTCTGCTGCTGCACGGCCGTCACTCTCCTTTCGCGTTGTCTCGCATTCGTTTCCTTGACGCACGAGCGCCAACTTTTCCTCCCGGGACATCCGTTTAATTTGTCGCTCACGCCGAAGACCCCAGGAGCGGCTCTCCCCCGCTTCGCAGTAGCGCAAGGTAACAGGTGTACGCCCGCGCGTGTATTTCGCCGCTTTACCCGCGTTGTGTGCGGCGAGCCGCTGCGCGATATCGACCGTGTATCCCGTGTACAACGTGTGGTCACTGCATTCGACGATGTATACAAAGTGCCCTTTAGCGTGCGTCATCGGCAACACCTGCGTACACGTGGAGTAGATCTTCCGTATAAACGCCATCCCGCTCATAAACAACGAGCGGCGCCTCGACGTGTAGTTCCACGCCGCCGTCTTTCACTGCCTCGACGAGTACGGTGTGCGCCTCAGCATCGCTGTACGGATGGACGAAGCGCACCCGCTTCGGTTCAAACCGATACTTGCGCATAAACGCGACAATATCGTTAAAGCGCCACGCACGATGCACGAGTGCCAATTTACCGCCCGACGGGACGAGCCTCCGTGCCGTGGCTAGCACATCTTCCAACGTACAGTGTATTTCGTGCCGCGCAATCGCCACATACGGGTTCTCGCTCTTGTCGCTCCCGTTCAGCGGTATGTACGGGGGATTACACGTGACGAGTAGGTACTGCCCGTTCCACGCGGGCGGACAGCTGCGCAAATCGCCTTCGTACATGTGAATTTGCTTATCCAGCCCGTTCATGGCGACGCTGCGCCGCGCCATGTCCACTAGTCGCGCTTGAATGTCTAAGCCGTCTAGCGGGAGCGAGGTGCGCGTAGATAATAGCAACGGGATGACGCCGTTACCGCTGCCGAGATCGAGTATGCGTCCCCGGTGCGGCAAGCGGCAAAACCGCGCCAGCAGGATCGCGTCCATGGAAAAGCGGAACACGTGCGGACTTTGGATAATTCCTAGCTGTTCCGTTAATTGATCGATGCGTTCGTCAGCGCGAAGCACTACGTCATTTTTTGGTGTAAACATATCGTCCCTGCCTTAAAAAGGATATAACATAAACAAAAAAGCCGCCGGTCGGGTAACCGGCAGGCGCTTATTTGTTTAAAAACGACATACAAAATAGACAATCCCCATCTTTACGAATGCTGCCGTAATGTAGATTACAAATATGAAAACCTTCGTTATACAAACGCGCTAAGTTATCGTAACCTTCCCCGATTAATTTGGTGGACTTTCGCTTTTCGTGTGCCGCATCCACACCACTCTCTTGTGGCTCCTCAACGTGCATCCGTTCTCGCAAATGCCGATTCTCAATACTAAGCTGTTGGTTTTCTTCGATGAGGGAAGCAATTTGTGACTTCAGTCCACCTAACTCTTTATACAACTCTCCGATTCTTTGTTCCATCTGAGCTACCTGGGTGAAAATATTCGCTTTGTCCACCGTCTCACCTCAACTCAGTTGTTTCATTTGTCGGTTGACTTCACCTATGTCGTATTCTACAATGCGTTCTGCGTTTTGTAACTCTACTTTAATTCTGCGTTCTAACAAATTTAAGCCGATGACGCGCCCCGCGCCATCCGGTGTGCGCACGCGGTCTCCCATATCGGGCATTTCCCGTTTTGCCTCTTCGTAATGCCCATTTTCATATTTTAAACAGCACATGAGACGACCGCACAAACCTGATATTTTTATAGGGTTTAAGGACAAATTTTGGTCTTTTGCCATTTTAATCGACACAGGTTCGAAATCGCCCAAAAACGATGAGCAACAAAGGACTCGCCCGCAAGGGCCGATGCCGCCTAACATTTTTGCTTCATCGCGAACGCCGATTTGCCGCAGTTCGATCCGCGTACGGAAAACAGCTGCCAAGTCTTTCACTAGTTCCCGGAAATCGACCCGCCCATCTGCTGTGAAGTAAAAGATGACTTTATTGCGGTCAAATGTGTATTCGACATCGATCAGCTTCATATCTAAGCCGTGTGCGTTCACTTTTTGCTGACAAATGACGAGCGCTTCCTGTGCTCGCGCTTCGTTTTCCTGAACTTGGCGGCGATCGTCAGCTGTCGCGACACGAAGGACAGGCTTTAACGGTAGAACGACTTCCCCTTCGTGAACGTATCTTTTGCCGATGACGACGCTCCCGTACTCGACGCCCCGTGCCGTTTCCACAATGACGTCCTGATCCTTGCCGATTTCAAGATCGCACGGATCAAAATAATATATTTTACCCGCTTGTTTAAAGCGAACGCCAACTACAGCGTACATATAGTTTATCCCTCCCGAACGGATAATACCCACCCTTCTAACGCTAATTGAGGTGGAACATGTTGCTTCAATTGTCGCTTGACAAACAACATGTGTTCTATTGCCTGTACTAAACGACTGATCGTCCAGTTAGTCGCTTGTCGTTGCAGGACTTCTTTCTGTTCAGAGAAGGTCAGCGGTTGACGACAACCTAGCATTATATTAAGCATATCTTTATACCACAAGATCATCAAGTCTATAAATTCGTTTAGATGGTCGCGACTAACATCCGACGCCATCACTTTTTCCTGAATGGCGACGACGGCTTGACCACTGGACACACGCGTTGCCTCGCTTAGCTGTTGGACGAGCTTAATCGCCTCGCGAAACGACTCGGAGTGGGCTAACTGACGCGCTGCTTCTAACCCGTCGGCGACATGGGCGACGACGCGCGCCGTTTGCGGAAGGATACCTTCCGCCTCTAATTGCTCACTCACTTTTTCCGCAGAGAGCACGCGAAACGGTACGAGTTGGCAACGCGAAACGACGGTAGGCAATAAATTGTGGACGTGATCCGCTAGGAGGATCGCGACGACGCCGTCCGCAGGTTCCTCCAAAAATTTCAATAAGCTGTTGGCCGCTTGCCCCGTCATCGTTTCCGCTGCTTCGACGATAAACACACTTACCTTGGACTCTAAGGTACGGTAAGCAAATTTCTTTTGCAGGCCGCGGATTTGTTCAATTTTTACCGATTTCCCTTCCGGTTGCACCCAATGGACGTCAGGGTAATTGCCGTGCGCGATGCGCGTACACGTCGTACAACTGCCACATGCGTCGGCGGTTTGTCGTTCACAGTTAAGCGCCTTGGCCAGTTCCAACGCCATCTGTTTTTTACCCGCTCGGTCCGGTCCGAAAAAAATGTAGGCGTGTGCCAACCGCTCGCGACGCAGCGCGTTTTGTAGCATTGTCGCTACTCTTTCTTGCCCTAGCACATCGTGAAAGGCCACCTGTCGCTCACCCTTTTCTCCGCTTAAAATTGTGCAAACTGCTCGACGGGAAGAACAAAGACTGTCGCTCCACCCACTTGCACTTCAACGGGATACGGGACGTACGATTCGGCATTCCCTCCGAGTGGCGAAACGGGTGTGACCAGTTGTTGACGCGCTTTACAATTTTCCTTAATGATGGCCATTAACCGCGGGATTTTTTCGTCTTCGACGCCGATGAGAAACGTCGTATTCCCCGCTTTCAAAAAACCACCGGTACTCGCCAGTTTCGTCGCGCGGTATTCCTCTTGGACTAAAGCGTTTAACAAGCGGTTACTGTCTTTATCTTGCACGACGGCAATAATTAGCTTCACTGTCTTTCCCTCCTAAAGAAAATGATTGCCGTAGATCCGTTTGAATACATGTAAAAATAGTGTCTTCACTCTGCCGGGCATCGATCCGATGAAACCGTGCCGGTTCTTCAGCTGCCAATTGTAAAAACCCTTGCCGTACGCGTTGATGGAAGGCAACTGTCTTTTGTTCCATCCGATCGAGACCTTCAGGCCGATAGCGCTGCAGTCGGTCAATGCCCTCTTCGGCGGGAAGATCGAGTAAATACGTCCGATCTGGCCGAATCCCACCGGTACCGAAATCGTTAATCGCCCGAATATCCCGTAAGGGGTATCCGAGCCCAAACCCCTGATAGGCTAGACTGGCGTCTACGTAACGGTCGCAAATGACAATTTGCCCATCAACTAAAGCCGGTTGGATCACTTCTTCAATTAGCTGCGCGCGCGATGCGGCGTACAATAGTATTTCTGCCTTGTCAGCCATCTCGACGTGTGACGGGTCGAGTAACAACTGGCGCACTTTGTCTCCGATCGCCGTCCCGCCCGGTTCTTTCGCCCGTACAAAGGGAATACCGCTCTCCTTAAGCCATTGACACAAAAAGTTTACTTGCGTTGTTTTACCAGCGCCGTCAGGCCCTTCAAACGTTATAAACAGACCGCTCACAGATGCTCCTCCATTTGTGTTGTGCATTTATTTTATCACGTCTACCCTGCAGAAATCACTACAGCGGGCATTCGGTTTATAAAACTGCAATTTGCACGATTCATCTACCGTTATCATATCACATAATGTAATGCGTCATATTGTCCGTCAATAAAAAAAACAGAGATGTGCCATCTCTGTTTACGATTGCGATGTGCCAACTTATGCATCTTTAAGCCATATACGGCGCAGCCGCTGCACAAATAGTGGATACTTCGCTTCTTTCACATCCGTTTTTATCATTTCACGCTCACACGAGTCGCAAATGAATTGGTCACATACGGTTATACCGCTATCTTTCATGTGGTCGCACACAATGCATTGACGCTCGTTTAATGCATCTTTATGTTCCATACGATCAACCTCGATCTGCATGTGTTCTTGTTACATTTTTTACAACTATGCCATTATATATACTTGACTCGATAAAAGGAGTTACGCTGCCGTCGACATTCATTATATTAAATGAATGTCGTATTCAAAGCGGAACTTGTCCAAAAAAAAGCGCCTCATTCCGAGGCGCATCTAATATAAAGACAGTTACTCATTTCGAGTCCGTAAAATATTGCTTTAACCCTTGCACGATCGCTTCAGCGGCTTTCGCGTGATAACTACTCGTGCGGATGATTTGTTCTTCTTGCGAATTCGATAAAAAACCGAGTTCCACTAATACACTCGTCTGACGGTTTTCCCGCAACACGTGTAGATCGCCAAATTTCACGCCCCGGTTGTAAAGTCCCGTCAGATTAGCCAAATTTGACTGAATGAGCGTCGCGAGTGTTAAGGATTTTCCTGTATAGTAATAATATGTTTCAATCCCGTGAGCACTGTCGAGCGTTGCGGAATTGTAGTGGATGCTCACAAACGCGTCTGCATTGTACTGGTGGCTAATGTCTACGCGGTTAGCCAAATCCGGGTTTGTATCACCTGTACGGGTCATGATGACACGAGCCCCTGCCTCGCGCAACAATTGTTCCACGTAATGCGCTGTCGACAAGGTGATGTCTTTTTCCCTTGTCCCGTGTTGCCCGATCGCCCCAGGATCGCTACCGCCATGTCCAGGATCGATCACAATCGTTTTACCTTGGAATACAGACGGCGGTGTCGGCTTTGGCTTCGCTGCCGCTCCTATGACCACGTATCCGGCCGACACCCACCCTTTACCATTATTAAAGGCAATGCGATGCCAACCGTTTTTCGTCTCGTAAATCGACACTGTCGCACCGTACTTCAATGTCCCAATCACGCTAGCACTCAAACCCGGGCCACTCCGCACGTTAAGCACATCGGCAGTCACACTGCCTTGCTTTGGTTTCGGCGCGGGCTTTGGCTTCGGTGCTGGTTTCGGTGCTGGCTTCGGTTTTGGCTTCGGTGCTGGTTTTGGCTTCGGTGCTGGCTTCGGTTTTGGCTTTGGTGCTGGTTTTGGCTTCGGTTTAGCCTTCGTTACTTTAAGGTAGTCGCCAGACACCCACCCGCGCAACTTTTTGTACTCGATTTGATACCAGCCTTTACTTTTTTTCAGCACCTTTACTTTGGTACCCTTCAGGAGCGTGCCGTCGACTAGCGCCTTCGTCGACGCTGACCGGCGCACGTTTAGAACCGATGCAGTTACGGTGCCATTACCGTAGGTAGGGGACGGCTTTTTTGGCTTCGGTTTCGGTTTTGGCTTTGGTGCTGGTTTTGGCTTCGGTTTAGCCTTCGTTACTTTAAGGTAGTCGCCAGACACCCACCCACGCAACTTTTTGTACTCAATTTGATACCAGCCTTTACTTTTTTTCAGCACCTTTACTTTGGTACCCTTCAGGAGCGCGCCGTCGACTAGCGCCTTCGTCGACGCTGACCGGCGCACGTTTAGAACCGATGCAGTTACGGTGCCGTTACCGTAGGTAGGGGACGGCTTTTTTGGCTTCGGCTTCGGTTTTGGCGCAGGCTTCGATTTAGCTGCAGACGTTTTAGCCTTCGTCACTTTAAGGTAGTCGCCAGACACCCACCCGCGTAACTTTTTGAACTCAATTTGGTACCAGCCTTTGCTTTTCTTCAGCACTTTCACAGTCGTACCCTTTAAGAGCTGACCGTCAATCATCGCCTTCGTCGACGCCGTTCGGCGGACGTTTAAGACTGATGCAGTTACCGTGCCTTTACCGTATGTAGGAGACGGTTTTTTAGCCGCTTCAGCAACTGAAATAGGGTCCACAGAAAAAAGTGCCGTTACATTTAATAGCGCAATTGCTAGTACAACGGCAATTAATCGTTTGCTTTTTTTTACCAATTTAAGCCTCCTCACCCTTAATTTTTGGGTTGTTCCCTACTAAGAACCAAATATACCATCAATTTAATATTAATGAAAGGCAAACTGTATATTTCTAATGAGTAAGAAGATAAAGTTCGCCAATATTTGTTAATATAGGTGGATAAGGAGTATAGAAAGGACAAATGTAGCGCATAAAACGTTTCCTAATAGTAACCAAGCCATCCATTTCGTAAAGCGTCATTGAGATAATAATATTTCTGCTGAAGGCATTAATGAAGTCATTAAAAAAAAAGCCTGAATAAGGCTCTTTTTTACTATGTATCCGTCTGGCAACGTCCTACTCTTCCAAGGGCTCGCGCCCTAAGTACCATCGGCGCTGGAGGGCTTAACGGTCGTGTTCGGGATGGGAACGCGTGTGTCCCCTCCGCTCTCGTCACCAGACAGGAGATGTCGTATGAAGTTGTTTCCTTCAAAACTAGATGGAAGCATTCCCAGTTACTTACTTATATTGATTAAGCCGATCGACCGATTCGTATCCGTCAGCTGAACACATTGCTGTGCGTACACCTCGGACCGATTCTCCTCGTCTTCTACAAGGGGTCTCATGGGAAATCTTATCTTGAGGGGGGCTTCACGCTTAGATGCTTTCAGCGCTTATCCCGGCCACACTTGGCTACCCAGCGGTGCTCCTGGCGGAACAACTGGTACACCAGCGGTGTGTCCATCCCGGTCCTCTCGTACTAAGGACAGATCCTCTGCAAATTTCCTACGCCCGCGACAGATAGGGACCGAACTGTCTCACGACGTTCTGAACCCAGCTCGCGTACCGCTTTAATGGGCGAACAGCCCAACCCTTGGGACCGACTTCAGCCCCAGGATGCGATGAGCCGACATCGAGGTGCCAAACCTCCCCGTCGATGTGGACTCTTGGGGGAGATTAGCCTGTTATCCCCGGGGTAGCTTTTATCCGTTGAGCGATGGCCCTTCCACTCGGTACCACCGGATCACTAAGTCCGACTTTCGTCCCTGCTCGACTTGTAGGTCTCGCAGTCAAGCTCCCTTCTGCCTTTGCACGCTTACACGCGATTTCCAACCGCGCTGAGGGAACCTTGGAGCGCCTCCGTTACTCTTTAGGAGGCGACCGCCCCAGTCAAACTGCCTACCTGACACGGTCCCGCTACCGGATAACGGTAGTCGGTTAGAACTTAACGATGATCAGGGTGGTATCCCAACAGTGCCTCCACCGATCCTAGCGAACCGGCTTCTATGGCTCCCACCTATCCTGTACAAACCACCGCCAAATTCAATATCAGGCTACAGTAAAGCTCCACGGGGTCTTTCCGTCTTGTCGCGGGTAACCAGCATCTTCACTGGTACTACAATTTCACCGGGTCTCTCGTTGAGACAGCGTCCAAGTCGTTGCGCCTTTCGTGCGGGTCGGAACTTACCCGACAAGGAATTTCGCTACCTTAGGACCGTTATAGTTACGGCCGCCGTTCACTGGGGCTTCAGTTCAGAGCGTTGCTAACGAATCGTCAGCTAACCCTTCCCCTTAACCTTCCAGCACTGGGCAGGCGTCAGCCCATGTACTTCGCCTTACGGCTTCGCATAGACCTGTGTTTTTGCTAAACAGTCGCTTGGACCTCTTCACTGCGACCCCCTCAGGCTATTCACCTTAACGGGGCACCCCTTCTCCCGAAGTTACGGGGCGATTTTGCCGAGTTCCTTAACGAGAGTTCTCCCGAGCGTCTTAGGATTCTCTCCTCGCCTACCTGTGTCGGTTTGCGGTACGGGCGCACAACCTTCTCGCTAGAGGCTTTTCTCGTCAGTGTGAGATCAGGGATTTCGCTACTGCAATCTTCACTTAACCGTCGGCTCAAGGTATGCGTAAACGGGGATTTGCCTCCGTTTACCCTCTCGCCTTCCGGACAGAACTCCATCAGTCTGCTCCCTTACCCTCCTGCGTCCCCCCTTCGCTCAATCGAAGGTCGGCGGTACAGGAATATCAACCTGTTGTCCATCGCCTACGCTTTTCAGCCTCGGCTTAGGCCCCGACTAACCCTGAGCGGACGAGCCTTGCTCAGGAAACCTTAGGCTTTCGACGGAGAGGATTCTCACCTCTCTTTTCGCTACTCATACCGGCATTCTCACTGCCTTGCACTCCACCGACGCTTTCGCGTCTGCTTCTATGCGCAAGGTACGCTCCCCTACCACGCAAGGTAGATCCTTGCATCCATAGCTTCGGTGATCCGTTTAGCCCCGGTACATTTTCGGCGCGACGTCACTTGACCAGTGAGCTATTACGCACTCTTTAAATGATGGCTGCTTCTAAGCCAACATCCTGGTTGTCTAAGCAACGCCACATCCTTTCCCACTTAACGGATACTTAGGGACCTTAGCTGATGGTCTGGGCTGTTTCCCTCTCGACGATGGATCTTAGCACCCAACGTCTGACTCCCAAGGTCGAAAACTGTGGCATTCGGAGTTTGACTGAGTTCGGTAACCCGGTGAGGGCCCCTCGCCCAATCAGTGCTCTACCTCCACGTTTTATCCTTGAGGCTAGCCCTAAAGCTATTTCGGGGAGAACCAGCTATCTCCGAGTTCGATTGGCATTTCACCCCTACCCACACCTCATCCCCGCATTTTTCAACATACGTGGGTTCGGGCCTCCAGTGCGTGTTACCGCACCTTCACCCTGGACATGGGTAGATCACTCGGTTTCGGGTCGACGGCGTGCAACTTAGATCGCCCTCTTCAGACTCGCTTTCGCTGCGGCTCCGCCTCATACGGCTTAACCTCGCTACACGCCGTCACTCGCCGGCCCATTCTACAAAAGGTACGCCGTCACATCTCTACGGATGCTCCGACTGCTTGTAGGCACACGGTTTCAGGTACTCTTTCACTCCCCTTCCGGGGTGCTTTTCACCTTTCCCTCACGGTACTGGTTCACTATCGGTCGCCAGGGAGTATTTAGCCTTGGGAGGTGGTCCTCCCGGATTCCCACGGGGTTTCACGTGCCCCGCAGTACTCGGGGTTCGCCTCGGAGTGACTAAAATGTCGACTACAGGATTGTTACCTTCTCTGATGGGCCTTTCCAGACCGCTTCGTCTATCCCAGTCATTTCTTACTCCATGTGAGACGCCCCACAACCCCTCGAGGTAAACCTCGAGGTTTGGGCTACTTCCGTTTCGCTCGCCGCTACTCAGGAAATCGAGTTTTCTTTCTCTTCCTCAGGGTACTAAGATGTTTCAGTTCCCCTGGTTGCCTCCGCGTTGCCTATGTGTTCAGCAACGGGTACTCTCCTATGAAAGAGAGTGGGTTTCCCCATTCGGAAATCCTCGGATCAGCCTGCTTACGGCTCCCCGAAGCATATCGGTGTTCGCTCCGTCCTTCATCGGCTCCTGGCACCTAGGCATCCACCGTGCGCCCTTTGTAGCTTAATCTTATTCTTTCATTCTGGAATGATACATCTTACGATCATCCCGGTGAATGCTTCCTATCCAGTTTTCAAGGAACAAATGCCGCGCAAGCTAACGTGTCTCGCTAACTTCCGCAGCTGTTTGAAGGAATGTTCCTTCAAAACCAAACGAACACTGCCAACGTGCCTTATATACTCCGTAGAAAGGAGGTGATCCAGCCGCACCTTCCGATACGGCTACCTTGTTACGACTTCACCCCAATCATCTGTCCCACCTTCGGCGGCTGGCTCCTAAAAGGTTACCTCACCGACTTCGGGTGTTACAAACTCTCGTGGTGTGACGGGCGGTGTGTACAAGGCCCGGGAACGTATTCACCGCAGCATGCTGATCTGCGATTACTAGCGATTCCGGCTTCACGCAGGCGGGTTGCAGCCTGCGATCCGAACTGAGACCGGCTTTATGGGATTGGCTCCGCGTCACCGCTTCGCTACCCTTTGTACCGGCCATTGTAGCACGTGTGTTGCCCAGGACATAAGGGGCATGATGATTTGACGTCATCCCCACCTTCCTCCGGTTTGTCACCGGCAGTCAACTTAGAGTGCCCAACTCAATGCTGGCAACTAAGCTTAAGGGTTGCGCTCGTTGCGGGACTTAACCCAACATCTCACGACACGAGCTGACGACAACCATGCACCACCTGTCACTCTGTCCCCGAAGGGAACACTCTATCTCTAGAGCTAGCAGAGGATGTCAAGCCCTGGTAAGGTTCTTCGCGTAGCTTCGAATTAAACCACATGCTCCACCGCTTGTGCGGGCCCCCGTCAATTCCTTTGAGTTTCAGCCTTGCGGCCGTACTCCCCAGGCGGAGTGCTTAATGTGTTAACTTCGGCACTAAGGGTATTGAAACCCCTAACACCTAGCACTCATCGTTTACGGCGTGGACTACCAGGGTATCTAATCCTGTTCGCTACCCACGCTTTCGCGCCTCAGCGTCAGTTGCAGGCCAGAGAGCCGCCTTCGCCACTGGTGTTCCTCCCGATCTCTACGCATTTCACCGCTACACCGGGAATTCCGCTCTCCTCTCCTGCACTCAAGTCCCCCAGTTTCCAATGCCATCCCACGGTTGAGCCGTGGCCTTTCACATCAGACTTAAGAGACCGCCTGCGCGCGCTTTACGCCCAATAAATCCGGACAACGCTCGCCCCCTACGTATTACCGCGGCTGCTGGCACGTAGTTAGCCGGGGCTTCCTCCTGTGGTACCGTCACGCTTAAGGCAGTGACTCCTCAAGCCATTCTTCCCACATGACAGAGCTTTACAACCCGAAGGCTGTCCTCGCTCACGCGGCGTTGCTCGGTCAGGGTTTCCCCCATTGCCGAAAATTCCCTACTGCTGCCTCCCGTAGGAGTCTGGGCCGTGTCTCAGTCCCAGTGTGGCCGATCACCCTCTCAGGTCGGCTACGCATCGTCGCCTTGGTGAGCCGTTACCTCACCAACTAACTAATGCGCCGCGGGCCCATCCGAGAGCGGTAGCTTGCGCCACCTTTGGACAGTCGGTCATGCGACCGTCTGTCGTGATCCGGTATTAGCGCCGGTTTCCCGACGTTATCCCCGTCTCTCGGGCAGGTTACCCACGTGTTACTCACCCGTTCGCCGCTAGGTTCCGCTGCGTCCACCCGAAGGCTTCGGCTGCTTCACCCCGCGCGACTTGCATGTATTAGGCACGCCGCCAGCGTTCGTCCTGAGCCAGGATCAAACTCTCCATAAAAGGTAAGTTTGTTATTCCTAACTGTTGTCCATCAAGTGAATGATGGGTTCCTCGCACGTTGGCTTGTTCGTTCAGTTTTCAAGGAACATTCTCGTTCTTTGCTGCCGCGCTCTCTCGAGGCGACTTTCTTATCTTATCACGCAGCTGAGCGTTTGTCAACAACTTTTTTTAAGTTATTTTCGCTCGAACCCGTGCCCGCCGCGGCTATCTTATCTTGCCGCTTTGGCTGTCGCTGGCGTTCGCGGTAACCCGCTCTCACGGCGACAAGTTATATACTATCACGGATCGACGGCTCACGTCAACACCTTTTTTTAAAAAAAATCGCTGTTATACAATCCACAGCTTGACGATCGTCAAACAAACTAGTCCCGGCAAGCCTAAAACACCCGTCACAAAAGCCGTCACTGGATTGATCGGCAAGTGAAAGTCCCATAACCCGCCCAATAAATTGATAAGAAAAAGGACGATACCGCCAATCGCCGTATAAAGCAAACCTAGCCAAATCCATTTGAGTGGTTTCGCTGCGTAGGCTGTCAGTAGAAGCACTGTCACCTCCACCTCCTTCCTGTTTCGTGCCTATCTTACTATATCGTTTTCTGCTGCAGTCCTTCGTCGCCGCGCTTTCGCCCCTTGCTGCCCCAAACTAGGGGGGCAGAAAAAGCTGGTGCTTTTTCGCGGGACTTATCGTCCGTCGACGTTGTGCGCCACTCCGTCGGACTCGGTCATCCCACACAGTTCTACATCTATAGCGACGTATTCCTTTGTGGTGTGTCCTTTCTTTTTTGCCTGCTTGATTAAATAGGCGTACATAACTTCGGCCGCTTGAAGCCGATACACAGCGAAGTCGATCAGTTCGGGTTCGCGAGCCCAATTTAAGGTGCTGTGTGCCGAGCGCCATTCGCGACGTGTCCGCGCGAGCGCGAGCAATAAATCGTCTGCTTGCTCCTCGCCATTTTGTCCGGCGTGCACTTGGCGACTAAAACGAAAGCGAGCCATCCGGATTCCGCCTCCCTCGGGACAAGTCAGTTAATACATGTATAGTCCCGGGATGGATCCAGTATGACTCGCTTTTTACTTACAGTTCACGCCGGCCTTCCAGCGCTCGCGTCAACGTCACTTCATCTGCATACTCTAGATCGCCGCCGACAGGTAGCCCGTGGGCGATCCGCGTCACTTTAATGCCGAAAGGGCGCACTAATTTGGAAATGTACATGGCCGTCGCTTCCCCTTCGATGTTCGGGTCTGTCGCTAAAATGAGCTCCTGCACTTCATCGTTCTCCAACCGCCGCAAAAGTTCGGCGATGTACAGCTCCTGCGGTCCGATGCCGTCCATCGGGGAAATAGCGCCGTGCAATACGTGATACAACCCGTTAAATTCGCGCGTTCGTTCCATTGCGATCAAGTCCCGCGGGTCTTGCACGACACAAATGACCGAGCGATCCCGTTTGCTATCCGCGCAAATCGCACACGGATCGCGGTCCGTAATGTTGTAGCAAACGGAACAGTAGTGTAGGTCGCGCTTGACGCCGACGAGTGCCTTCGCAAAATCGGTCACATCGTCGTCTTCCATCGTCAAAACATGAAAGGCCAAGCGCTGTGCCGTTTTCGGGCCTATGCCGGGCAAGCGCATAAACCCTTCAATTAACTTGGCGATCGGTGCTGGATAATGCATTAAAACAATCCGGGGATGTTTAAACCGCCGGTAAATTTCCCCATATCTTTAGCGACGAGTTCGTCCACTTGCTTTAACGCTTCGTTAACAGCCGCAGTCACTAAATCTTGCAACATTTCAACGTCGTCCGGATCGACTGCTTCCGGCGCAATCTCGACACTCAAAATTTGCTTATGCCCGTTAGCCGTCACCTTCACGACGCCACCGCCAACTGTCGCCTCGACGGTCTTTTCGGCTAATTCCGCCTGTGCCTTCTCCATTTGCGCCTGCATTTTCTTTACTTGTTTCATCATTTGATTCATGTTTTTCATGCGGTTATCCCCCTAGTCTTTGATCTCGACCAAATCTTCGCCAAACCACTCTAACGCCTTCTGCACGTGATCATCTTCGCCACCTTCAGCAGCAACCGCTTGTTCACGCGCGCCGCCTTGTGCTTCTAACTGTTGCCAGTCGCTCTTCATACACGTCACGAGCTCACTGTCGCTTCCTGTAATCGCGGCGACCACTTCTTCAATTAACTGCTTGTGACTCGGTTTCTCGGTCGTTTCCCGGTGAATGGCACTTTTAAAAGCGACGACGATGTGACTGCCGTCGGCGGCTACCGGTTCACCGTCCATGAGCCAAGCGTGTACGCGGACGTTTTTTTCCTTTATATGCGAAAGGACGTCTGGCCATTTCGCTTGTACAGCCGACCGCTGCTGAATGCTTCCCGTTTGCCACACCGTCTGCAGTTTTTGCCGCTCCGCACTCGTCAATCCGCTTTGTTGTCTTTTTCCGTACGCTTTTCCCGTTGCCGCTACTTTGGGAGTAGTTGTCCCCTCTTGTTTTTGCACGGGGACGCGTACGATTTCGCCAGAAAGTCGCTTTAACTCCCGTTCCAACGTTTGCACCCGTTTAACGAGCGGGGCGAGCGCATCACTCGGCACCTCGGGCGCGGGCGCGCTACTTTGCTCGCGGGCGTGGGTGAGCTTCAAAAGCAACATCTCTAACAGGACGCGTGGCTGTGACGTCCACTTCATCTGTTGCAACGTCTCATTCGTCTGTTCCATCATGGCAAAAAGATCGTCTTCTGTAAACAGTGGCGCCACCCGGCCGAGGGATTGGTGCGCTCGCAATCGCGCCTCGGTTTCCGCTAAGTGTGGCGCTGTTTTAACGAGTAACAAATCGCGAAAGTAGCATAATAAATCGTGGGTGAACTTTTCCGGGTCATACCCTTCCTGCATCAACTCCGCGGTAACGTCCAACACGCGCGACGCCTCGCGTTTCGCGGCGAGCGACATAATTTTATCAAAAAAGGAATCGGCTACCGTTCCGATGACAGCGCGAATGTCTGCCTCGGTGATGCGGTCATCGCCAAACGCGTACACTTGATCCAGTAAACTCAGAGCGTCCCGCAGCCCACCTTCCGCCACTTGGGCAATTAAGTACAGCGCCGCCTCTTCGATCGCCATGCGTTCACTTTCGCAGATGGCAGCGAGCAACGTCACAATTTCGTCCGCCGCGACGCGGTGGAAGTCGAAGCGCTGACAGCGAGAAATGATCGTTAGCGGCAATTTGTACGGCTCCGTCGTCGCCAAAATAAACAAGACGTGCTCCGGCGGTTCTTCCAACGTTTTCAGTAGAGCGTTAAAAGCTTCCGTCGTCAGCATGTGAACTTCGTCGATAATATATACTTTTTTGCGAACTTCAGTCGGGGCATATTTAACTTTTTCCCGCAGGTCGCGAATTTCTTCGACGCCGCGGTTGGATGCCGCGTCAATCTCGACGACGTCTAGCACAGCGCCTTGCGCAATTTGCCGACAGGCTGTACAGTCGTTGCACGGCTCAGCTGCTGGCCCCCGCTCACAGTTGACCGCCTTGGCCATTACTCTTGCTGCACTCGTCTTTCCCGTCCCCCGCGGACCGGAAAAAAGATACGCGTGAGAGAGGCGCCCCTGTTTGATCGCGTTTTGCAAGGTACGCGTAATGTGCTGTTGTCCGACGATATCTGCAAAGGTTTGCGGCCGCCACACCCGGTAGAGTGCACGATAAGTCATGAGTTTGCCTCCTGTAGGATCAAGCACTTTTCCTGTATATTATACACGATTCCCCCCCCGTCCGGGCAACAAACGACGTAGCCCTTCGCCTGCGTACACGTGTCGCGGCATCCGCTTGGAGACAAACGTTGCAACACCCCTGCTCAATAGGATTAACGATGTAACGTCGGTTGTCAGTACAGCTTTAAACCGCTGTAGCGGCAAGGAATAAACACACTAAACGTCGTCCCGAATCCTTTCGTCGATGCGCGAATGTTCCCACCGATGTCGTGAATAATGCGCTGGCACACCGGGAGTCCGAGACCTGTCCCGTTCTCCTTCGTCGTAAAAAACGGATCAAATATTTTATCGATGACGTAGTATGGGATACCGGGGCCTGTATCTTGAATATCGATGACGACCTCTTGCCCAGAAGAGGCAAGCCGTTCCCGCACGGTCAACTTTCCGCCTTCGACCATCGCTTCAATCCCATTTTTACACAAATTAAGGAAAACTTGTTTTAACAATTCACTGTCCGCAATGACAGGCGGTACGTTTTCCTCGCGTTCATAATGAACGTCGACATTATGTAGTAAGGCTTCATTGCGAATAATCGGTAGCAATTCGGAAAAAACCGCGGCAACATCCACTTCTTCGTAACTTGCGTGACGCGGTTTGCTCAATAACAGGAATTCACTCACAAGATCGTTAATACGATCGATTTCTTTGAGCATAATATCTGTATATTCTTGTTCCTTTAGTAAGCCCTTTTCTACTAGCCCGTACTTTAGCACTTGTAAAAACCCTTTAATTGACGTTAACGGATTGCGAATTTCATGTGCTGTACCAGCAGCAATTTGTCCGATCATCGCGAGGCGGTCGCTGCGCTGAATTTGTTCGTCCAACGAACGTAGCTGGGTAATGTCTTTAAAAATGACATATGCTCCAACTGTATGACCCATTTCGTCAAATAACAAGTTAGAGTCTAACAACAATTCATAGCGCTGCTTACCGTTCGTCCACGAAGTCACTTTGTTGCGTACAGTCACCCCGTCCAACAAGTTTTTTTGAATCAGTTGCTGTTCGTTCGGTATTTCTGGGAACACTTCTGCGAGTGACTTATGGAGCACATCTTCACGTGTCACCCCGAGTAATCGGCACGCTAAATCGCTCAGCGCCACAAGGCGACCCTCCTGGTCGACCACCAAAACACCTAAATCGATATCCGAAATCAAGCTATTCGCAAAGCGCTGTACTAAATGATACGTATGTACATGCATGACGTTGACAAAGTGGAACAAATAAAAGCAATCTTCACCGTCGCGCCATCGCTGGTACCCGACCGTGCTGAAAAGTCGCTGCTTGTTAGCCGTCACAATTTCCCCTTCTAGCAGTGTAAACGGTTTTAACGAACACAATGGCGGTTCACCGAAAAGCGTGACGTACCGACTGCGATGTTCTCCTTTTAATTGCGAAAGACTCGCCCCTGTAGCCTGCATAAAAATCTCGTTTACGTGAATGATGTTTTCGTGATCGTCCACGAAGAGCGCCGCAAAGGGAAGCTGTCCCATAAGTTGGAATAGATCCGTTAACGACGTTTGTGAGGAAAAATGGATCAACTGCCGTCACCCCTTTAATTTACGCCGAACTGCAGCGCTTTTTGTTACATATTCGCCTTAAGGGTAGGCATTCCTGCTAACGGGCGTAATTTCGTCGACAGTTTGACACCTGCTACGAAAGAATTTTTTCTTGTCACAACAAAAAAACACGCCTCATCCGAAAGTGCGTGTTTTGATCGAATATTAAGTAAAAGCCGTACACCCGCCCTTGACTAACGCTCACCGAGCGTATCCGAACAGTTAGCTCGAATCGGGCCACCCTGCGGCACACGAAAGGATTCACTTACCGCTGCTTCCTTCCGGACCTGACGGGGTTCATGAAATTCCGTTGCGCAGGACCCGACTGTCAACACCACTTATTCGAACCAGACCTCGACAAACGTATAGCCGCAAACAGGAATTCGACCCCGCTACAGCGGATTGCGGGTACAGGGCACCGCTACCTCCCCGTCTAGTACGGCATCTAATATTGTAACATATATGCATCTGCCGCCGCAATGCAAATTACGAAAAAAACGCGACTTCCTCATAGTCAATCTGAGAAATAACAGTTTCGATGGCGCTGAGCCGCTCTTTGCTTAAACGTTGCAAAAAATGAACATAATGCGTTTTCCATTCAGCATCGGTCTCTGTGCTGTCCCACACGATCACATCAAATTGTACGGAGCTGTTCCGTAGCTCTTCATAAAACACGATTTTTGCAAAGATGGCAAGTTCCGTATCGCCAAAAGTCGCAAACAACGCCTCATACTCCTCCGCGAACAAACAATCGGCATCGAGTAAATCCAAATAATCGTACAACGAATGGAAGTTTTCCCTAATGAGTTGAACCTTCGCTTCTGTTTGGTCACAGCGCACAATTTTTTCAATCAATACGCGCAAGCGTACATCGCTCATTTTGTCGGCTTCGTTCACTAACAGCACCTTCTGTTTCGGCTGCTCTTCTATTTCCGTAATGATGACCGACTCCAAGCTGTCGTGATTAGCAGCCCCCGCGACGCGCTGTACAAGGTCGTTTCGGCATTCGTTCATGTAAGCTGTGAGGGAAGGATCCGTCTGTAACTCTTGTTGCAGTCGAGCCATCGCGCGGTGAATGGCAGATCTGATTTCAGCGTCACTTGAGCGGGCGAACGACAATCGCAGTCGGTTAAATTGCTCAGCTGTTAGGGTGACCTTATTCGCATCCCCACCAGACAAAACCGAGAAAACGGCATGGTCCAGTACTAATCTAAAAATGTTAAACAGCTCAATCCGGTAATCAAAGCGGCACACTTTTCCGTAGTCGGACAATAACTGTCGCACGTCCTGTTCGGCAAACTGGTGGCAAAATCGCGTCTCGATGGCAAGGTGCTCCAAATATTGCTTCATGTAAAATACACCTTGCAAGCGCATGTCGTCAATCGCCAGTGGATAATCAATGCTCGCCATCGTATGGTGCGCCTCAAAAACAATACCGTATTTTCTCATAAACACGGGAAACGCTTCATCAATCGTTAAGTTGTAGGCGTCTACCGGGACAGCTAATTTATTTTTTTTGATCTCTTTGTAGAGCTGTTTCGTTTCTATGAAGCATTGGCTGACTAGGGCAAGCCCCTCTTCGTACACATTTCTGACGTCGTTGCCTTTCAAACACTGAACAGCCGCGTCTGGTTGGGCAAAGCTTAGCGTATAAGCGTCAACCGCGTACATGATGGAGGCCATGATTCCTTCAGCCGTGTCGGTCGCAACCGAGGAACTTTCCCCTTTCGTGTACCGACTGATCAACTCTCGCAGGATCGACATTAGCCCGTGTTGGACGTTGTAAACGTCCTCGCTGCTTAACATCCCCGTACGCAGCCCTTCATTCAGGAGAGAGACGGTGTATGCGTTGCGCTGTAGATTCGCCTCATTTATTTTACTCCGTGCAGCTAATGCCGAATCGTCGTTTAAGTTCTCACAATCCAAACTCATCATCCTCTCCGAACAGAGATTCACTGTGCAATGCGCGCCTTCTGAATTGCTCTGCAAACTCCTCCAGCGTGCTCTTTAACAGCTCTAACGAACCGGCACATTCATTGTCAAAGTAATCTTTCATCAAGCCGATCAGCTTCGCGTCGCCGATCTTATCTTCCGTTTCGTTTCTTAAATAATAAAAGATCTCGTGCAACTCATGCAGCGTAGTTGCATAATTTTCATTATTGATATAAGGGGACGCGCAAAACAGTTCCATTAGTTGTTTCGTTACCTCAAAACCCAGTTCGACCCGTCCATAATCGCGGAGCACTTTATTTCTAGCAGTGATCATCTGTTGTATTTGCGCGGGAGTTAAGGTTAGACCGAACGCTTGCGTCTTCTGATTCATTTCGAGTAATTCATTCACAACCTTTTCCGGAACCGGAAAGTTGTAAACGCGGAATAACGAGGACAATTCCCTTCCCCCCTTCAATCGATCGGCATCGGCGACCTGTTCGCTCGGCTACTCAGCCTGTGTACAGTGTAGACGTTTTTCCATTTTCCCTCCTCCGATCTTTAGAGGTCGGTTTTGCTAAAAAAAACTGTTGACACCGATCTTTTTTTATGGTATGTTATAGATGGGAGATTATAAATGATGACATAATGCTAATCCCAATTATTATATACCATAACCGTGACTTCCGTGTCAAATATATGTTTTCGAGTATAAATAACTTACTATTCGGAAATTAACTTACGCACTCGTTCGTATCGGTCAAAAGGACTGATCGGTGCCTGATGTGCAGGATGACACAATATGCACGTTGCGTGTAGATGTAAAAAGAAGCTGCCCGAATGTCGGACAGCTCTCTCTTTATTCGTCTGGCGGAGAGGGTGGGATTCGAACCCACGGCGCGGCAGTACCGCGCAACGGTTTTCGAGACCGTCACCTTCAACCACTCGGACACCTCTCCATCTGAGTGCTTATTTTATCAAACAAACAATATTGTACCATGAATGTCGTCGCATCTCAATAGGCATTCGCGGGAAAAATTAAGAAAAACGGATAAAACGCCCGTCATCCATTTCGCACATCGTCACTTGCTGCAATCGCACAGCCGGCGGTAACCCGCTTTCTACGGCACGGCGTCAGCTAGCGGTAATACGATCGTAAACGTACTCCCTCTACTGTCACTGTTTACAGTAATCGTCCCTTCATGCCGCTCCACAATTAGTTTAGCGATAGCGAGCCCGAGGCCGGTTCCCCCAGAGTGGCGTGCTCGCGAACGGTCGGCGCGGTAAAACGGCTCAAAAACGACACGCACATCGTCAGCGGGAATACCGACACCGGTGTCGCTAATTGTCAGAAGCAACTGCTTACGCTCCCGTTGGCACTTTACCGTAATCGTCACCTTACCGTTCAGTCGGTTGTAGCAAATGGCATTTTCGACGATGTTGCTTAGCGCGCGATTGAGTAAATCGCGTTGTCCTAAACAGACGGCAGCCTCGTCCGCATGCAAGGAAACGTCCACTTGTCGTTCAGCCGCAAGCGGCGCTAACTCTGTCGTCACTTCCGCCAGCATCTGTGCTATGTCGATCCTTTGTTTGCGGCGAATGATGTCGCGGCGCGACAAGTGCAACAGTTCGTCGACTAAGCAGTTTAAGCGGGCAACTTGTCGTTTTAACACGTATAGCGTTGCGCGATAGTCTTCCGCCGTCGCCTCATCGTCGTCGAGTTGCACCTCTACATTCGTCTGCATAACCGACAACGGCGTACGTAATTCGTGCGACGCACTGGACACAAATTGATACTGGTGCTGAAACACATCTTCCAACCGGGTTAACATCGCGTTGAACGATTGCGCCAACTGCTTCATCTCGTCGTCCGGTCCGTCAGTCGGCAAGAGTTGTTCGTCAAGGCGGGTAAAGCTGTCGGGGCGAATGTGAGCGATCGTCTCACTCAACTGTTTGATCGGCTTTAGTGGCTTTTTAGCTAGCCAGTACGCGCCTGCGCTACCCAACACGACGACACCGCTCAAACTAACGACGGAAATGACGATTAAATCGTCCAACGCTTTTTCTATCGTTTGTTGTTGTACAGCTTCCTGAGGAACAAGCTCAAACGAATGATCGTTAGTCAATTCCATTTGGTGCGGGGTTAACAATGGTGCTGAAGCTGTTTCGCTTTCCTGAAGAGGCAGCTGTGAACTCTCGTGTAACTCTTTTTGTTGTGTATCCCGCTGTGCCTCCCGATTGAGAGATCCCTCATTCACGATCGATACAGTAGGAAAAACTGCCACAGCTAACCCGTTGATGGACGCGATTAATGCGATGCCCGAGAGCGACAACATCGTTGCTGTCCATAGTGCAAGGCGCCATCGCAACGTCAAACGGAATCTTTTTCGCTTCATTTTGCTCATCGCCGCACTTCCCTTGACTCGTCATTGTCCGTCACCGTAGGCGTTCCGTTTACATGCCCCTTTACATTTAAGCGGTACCCGACGCCGTGAACCGTTTCGAACGTAACCGGCTGTGCGACCCGTTGCCCGAGCTTACGCCGCAAGGCATTAATGTGGACGCGAACGACATTTGTAAACGGATTCACCGACTCGTCCCACAAACTTTCTAACAACTCCTCTTGGCTAACGACGACGCCGGGACGCATAAGAAAGTATTGCAACAAGGCAAATTCCTTCCGCGTCACCGTTAGCGGCTGTCCGCCGTACGTCACCGTTTGCTTCGCTGGATCGACCGTTAACGAGCCGCAGCGGAGCACGGGCTGCTGTAACTCGAAGCGTCGCCGCGTCAAGGCGCGAATTCGCGCGCGCAACTCGGTAAAGGCAAACGGCTTCGTCACATAATCACACGCCCCTAGATCGAGTCCTTGCACCCGTTCCGCCACTTCCGTTCGTGCGCTTAAAATAAGTACTTTGCTTTGCGGCCGTTCCTCGAGTACGCGTGCGAGCACGTCCAAACCGTCCATGCCCGGTAAATTGAGATCCAACAACATTAAATCGTAGGTGTTTACTTCTACGTAATAAAGTGCCTCTTCTCCGTCTAACGCCACGTCTACCGCATAGCCGTCTTTGCGCAAACCTTTGGCTAAGGCGTGCACTAGATCCACTTCATCCTCCACGATTAACAGCCGCAAAGCTTTTCCCCCTTAATCTGTTGAACAGTAGCGGTCACCCGGATCTTCCGCCCGGGCATTCCGCTACAATCAATCCAAACGCGAGTACGCACGTCTAGATAACAACATTACCCGCGGTTACACAGTTATGTCCAATGAAGCCAGTTAGATCGTGATATAGCCGTTGTAGTTAATCCCGTGTGGCCCGATATTCCAAACCATGATCCGATAGTTACCCGTTTTATTCACTTTAAAGTTAGCTTTACCCGAACCGCCGCTTAGCGTCGTATAGTAAAACGTTCCCGAACTGTCCAGTAAGCCGACTCTTACTTTGGACGCCCCCGGTACCCAAGTGAGTGAGATTGACCCAGTTTCACCAGTTACAAAGCTCCAAGGGCCGTATTGATGCGCATAGTTTACACCGAGTGACCCACTAACGCGGTAAGTCGCTTCCTTTCCGTTGTCGTCTCCCGCCACTTTGTCAGCCTCTGTTAAGGTAATATTCTGGACATTCTTCGGTAGCTGCTTCGTCACATTGGCGGGAGCCCCGTTAATAGTAACCGTATTCGATTGCTCTGCCTTTTTATCCTTAGTCGCATTCGCCGGGGGATCATCAACGATCTCCATCGTCACGTCAGCAGAAGCGTCCTTTGTCACATCGACCAGTTTAAACTGCTCACTAGGATTCTTAATCGCCTTCTCGGACGGGTTTAACGACATCACACCGGAGTTTACATCCGATCCATTCGCAGCGACGACCACCGTAGACACCCCTAACACGACGACGAGGATAGCAACGCCAACTAACCACTTCTTTTTACTCATTTTTCGTATACCTCCTTCAAAAATCGTGGCATAACTGTGTAACCACTTTTATTGTAGGACGGAAGGTATAAATAATTTGTTAAGTTTAATCATTACTTGTTGCGTTGCCGTAGCGAGCGAAAGAAGTTGCTGAGGCGCGCGGCACACTCTGCCTGCAATACACCACTTTCGACGTGTACGCGGTGATTAAAGCGTGGCTCGGTTAGCAAATTCATTAACGTCCCAGCACAACCCGCTTTCGGATCTGGCGTGCCGTATACGACTCGTTTAAGGCGCGACTGTACGATTGCCCCCGCACACATCGGGCACGGTTCAAGCGTGACGACGAGGGTACAACCAGGCAACCGCCAACCGCCTAACTGCGCACTAGCGGCTCGAATCGCTACCATCTCCGCGTGGTTCGTCGGATCTTTCGTCGTTTCGCGCAAATTATAGCCGGTAGCGATAATATCACCGTCTCGTACGATCACGGCGCCGATCGGTACTTCCCCGATCGCTTCCGCGCGATCGGCCTGTTCTAAAGCAACTTTCATATAAGGGATCCATTCGTTCTCCACGTAAATCGTTCATCCTCAACTTAGTAGTATCATTAATAAAAGTTACCACTCGACAACGGAGGGTGTCAAACAGAAGCGACCGCCATCCATTTATGGGTGGCGGTCGTGTGAATTGGTGGTCGTCCTTCGTGCCGACTCACACTTCTCTTGGTGGATATCGGTCGTTTTTCCTCGCAAATAATGCCTTACGAAAAGTGAACGCTAAGGAAATTCCAGTAATATAAAAACACCGAATATGTCAGCCCCAACACGATGACGGTCGCGAAACCAGCCTTCCGCCACCAGTTAACGACTGCACGTACTCTTTTCCAAAGACCGATTAACCAGAAAGAAAGGATAAACGAAAGGATCGGAAGTGAGCATACGATGTCGTTATACCAAGCCGGAAACCCATACATGATCTCCAGACCACCACTTTTGGCAATTAAACGAAATGTAACGACAAAAAACAGACTGTTCAGTACCTCCCGTCACTCACTGCTTCGAGTCGGAAAGGATCGGCCAAAAATGCGAACCATTTCCCATACCCGTAGGTGGGATGTCGGCTAATCATGTAATTCCAGGCGAATAAATAACATGAATACTATAGAAAATTTTCTCCAGTTCAATTGAATACTCCTCTCGGTACGATAATCCGTAGAATACGCAGGATTAGTTCCGTGTGAATGTGCCGATGGCAAAGCGTAAAAGATTAACAATTAGTGCGCAAACGAGGAGCGGCTTAACTGGGGCGACCGAGACCCGTTTAAAGGACGTCGGTCGTTTCCACTTTGCGGATGGCCAAAACGGCAATCGCAATCCCGACGGCTGCGAGCGATAACGGAATGTAAATAATTGAGGCTACAGAAAACACCGGATTGTGTGAGCTGATGAGCACGACGAGTAAGAGGGCGGAAACGATCGTCGCTGGGACAGATTGTTTTCGCATCCCGAAGTATAAAGGAATTAAGCTCGTCCCCGTCGCGGCAAAGGCAAAGGCGACGATGCTTAGCAATTGCTGCCCGATCGTATCAGCTAACGTGCCCGGAATAAACGGAACGTATGTGTTCAATCCGAAAGCGACACCCATGACGAACAAGTTGGAAATGACCATCGTGAAGAACGTGAGCCCACTGACGATCAATAGTTTGGCGGCCATGAGCTTCTTCCGTCTGATCGGGTACATGAACGTAATGAACACCGTTTTGTTTTTATATTCTTCGATGACGAGTTTGGCAATGAGTACAGCGGCAAAAATAGTAAACGTTGCCCGTACGATCGCTCCCATCACGACAATAGCTTCCTCAGCACTAGCAAATGCCGCAGTTTGTTCTATTTTTTCGATATAGCCGATAAAACATACTAACGCCGCAATGAGCACATTCGCAATGACCGCTCCACTGACATACCAACCTAATTTCACTTTCTGCAATTCCAATTTTATTAATTTCATCATTTGATGGCACACCTCGTTTGATCGTTCCTCTTGTTTGATCGTACACCCCTGTTTTTTACGAAACGTCTCTCTGTCCCTCATGAATTAAGTTCAAAAAATACTCCTCTAAAGAAGTAACCTTTTTGTTAATCCCTTCAATCGCGACGTCGTTTAGAACGAGCGTTTTAGAGATTTCTGCCTGGGACACTCGCGCGTCGTAAATGCGGACGATTTTCTCATTAACCGTTTTGAAGTTGGATATATGGAGTTGATCGGCGAGCACAACACACGCTTTACGTTGATGGGCAGTCACTAATTCGATGTATTCCGTATGTTGCCCTCTTATGTTGTCCATCGTCACTTCCTCAATCAGCCGACCGTCGCTAATCACGCCGATCGTATCGGCAATTTGCTCGATTTCCGCGATGATGTGACTCGAAATCAATAGCGTGATTCCGTATTCTTTACTTAACATGTCGAGCACGTGGCGAATCTCTTTAATACCTACAGGGTCGAGGCCATTAATCGGTTCATCTAAAATTAGCAATTCCGGTTTCGTTATAATCGCTCGCGCAATACCTAACCGTTGTTTCATTCCGAGAGAAAAGTTTTTTACCATCTCGTCCTCGATATTTTTTAGGTTGACTAATTTTAGCGCGTCATCGATCGCACCTTTGTCGTAGTAGCCCATGTATTCACAATGCAGCGCTAAATTTTCTCCCGCCGTTAGCCTTTCATAAAAAATAGGGTATTCGATGATACTACCTATTCGTCCTAAATAGTCGTATGAAGTAGGCGTTACCTTTTCCCCAAAAATTTCAATTTCCCCTGCGGTCGGTTTGACGAGGTTCGTGAGCATTTTCATGACTGTCGTTTTACCAGCGCCGTTCGGACCGAGAAAGCCGTAAATTTCTCCTTTGCGAATGTGCATATTAACGTTCGACACCACTTCCTTTCCTTGAAAGGACTTCGTCAAACCATTCGTCGTTACAACGTACGCCACCCGTCATCACCTTTCTTCCTGTCGCTTACGCGTACTATCTTCTATTGTAGCTATGAACCGTTTCTTTTTTGTTTCTCAATTCTTAAGAAAACCTTACGTCGTCAATACGTCAACCGGTTTAACTTAATCGTGAACGTCGTTTGACGATACGGCTCACTCTGTAAGGTAATCGTCCCTCCCATTTCTTCAACGAGCTTTTTCGTAATCGTCAAACCGAGCCCGCTACCTTGAAACGTTTTGTTTCGAGACTCCTCAAGTGTATACATGCGCTCAAAAACACGCGCTTGTTCGCGTTCGTCGATTCCCTTCCCGCGATCCCACACGGCGACAGACACGTGCGTGTTATCGTATGTCAAGGAGAGGCCGACTACTTTTCCGTCAGCGCCGTATTGAATCGCGTTGGACAATAAATTGTGTAACACGCGGTTAAGCGCCTCCGCGTTAGCGACGGCGTACACGGGGACGTCGGGAATTTGAATCGCCACGTCAAAACCTTTCGCTTGTAGCGTATCGTAAAATGAGAGCATATTGTTTTTGCAGCATTCGTTCATTGACACCCGCGTTAAAGGGATCTCTTTATCCCCGGACTCCAACTTAGCTAAATCAAAAAATGTATTGATCAACTTAATAATTTCCACTGTTTTATTGTAAACGTTATCGAGCAGTCTTTCCCTCTCTACAGCGGCCATCCCGTGGTCGTGCTGCATCATTTCGATATACCCTAATACGACGGTCAACGGCGTTTTTAAGTCGTGGGAAATGTTCGCTAGCATTTTTTTCATTGAACGTTCCGTTCGCGTGAACTGGGCGAGGTTTTGCTGGGTGACGTCCAACAACCGGTTGATCTCAACTAACAGAAGCTGCAGTTGTTTGTCATCCGTCACGTGTAACAACTTCTCAGCTGACTCTTGCTTCAATATGCGTCGCAGCTTGGCGGATAAGGCATCTAGCTCTACATCCCTCCGCTTCTTTAGCCGGTATTGCCCGATATTGACGGTAGCTAGCACAACGATGACACTGACGAGGAGAATCGTCATTGTTCGAATTCCCCCAAGCGATAGCCGATCCCCCACAACGTTTTTATATACTTAGGCGACGACGGGTCATCTTCTATTTTTTCGCGCAACCGACTCATGTGGACGTTAATAATGTTTTCGTCGCCGTAATAATCGTCCTGCCAAACCGCGCGGTAAATCTGCTCTTTCGTAAACACTCGCTCGGGATTTGTAAAAAACAACTTCAATATTTGCCACTCTTTTGCCGTGAGCTTAATCTCTTCCCCGTTTTTCTTCACGCGCATATTTTCAATGTCGAGCGCAATGTCCCGTATGTGAATCACCTGGTGCTGTACATCCTTATCGCCGTCTTTTGGGCTGCCGGTATACTGTGTCGCGCGGCGGATCGCTGCTTTCACACGCGCCGTCAGCTCAATTAAGGAAAACGGTTTGGTCACGTAATCGTCTGCTCCAAACCCGAGACCTAACGCTTTTTCCACATCGCCGTCTTTGGCAGAAACGATCAACACAGGAACGGTACTTTTTTCGCGAACAGCTTTTAAAAAGTCCATGCCGTTAAGCTTCGGCAACATCAAATCGAGCAGAATTAAATCAAAAGACTCCCGCGCAAACGCACGCAATGCTTCTTTGCCGTCACACGCGTGTGCGACGCGGAATCCTTCCTTCGTTAGATGGTTTCCTACCATGTCACTAATCGCTGGATCGTCTTCTACGAGTAAAATGTAATGATGCATGTTGCGTCACCGGCCTTATCGTGTAGTCATTTTAGCTATATGTTTTATGTTATCCTATTGTTGAGATGTGTGACAGGATCGTTTAGATTATACATCATTGAGCAACGTGAAAGGGGATCGTCCAAGTGGCATCAAGACAGCAACCGCTCCAACTGTTTCCGGAAACAATCCGGCGCGAGTGGTTGAACAGACCACAAAAAAGCTTTGCGAAAGGACAGATGATTGTCACGCCCGGTGACTCGTCCGCCTATTTGTACTTAATCGTCGCGGGGAACGCCCGCCTGTTCCATTTACACCTCGATGGCAAAGAATGCACGCTCGACATTTTGTCTGCTGGCGATTTTATTAACTGGCTCAACTTATTTATCGATAGTGAAAAAGAGTCCTTTTGTCGGGGGTTAACGGATGTTACCGTCGTTTCCGTTCCTAAAAAGGAAATATTCGCGGTAATTGAATCGACGCCGCCAGGACTAGCCATGTCGTTGCTAAAAGACATGGCGCTGCGCTTGCACGAGACGACGGCGATTTTGGAACAAGTCGCTTACGGAAAAGTAGAAGAGCGGATCGTGTTTTTGTTTGAAAAACTGACAGAAGGGCGTGGACAAGCAGGAGAATGTGTGCCTTTACCGCCATTTTTAACACATAAAGACCTCGCTGGGATGATCGGCTCAACGCGAGAGACGGTCACGTTTTTACTTAATAAGTTGCAACAAGAAGGAGTGGTTGTACAAAAGGACAACCAGCTCTTGTTTCGCAAGGGAGCGCAAAATTGATGATGTGTAAGCTCCCTTACATACAAAAGAAGGACACCTTGTTACGATGGGATTATCAAACATCCTAACGAAAGGTGAATGACGTGAACAACATTAACTTTACAGCAGTGAAACAAATGGCAGCAGCGATTCAGTCCAACCCCGAGTTAAAAATGCGCAACTGGCAGGCGAAAGTGACTTGGAAAGACGGCGTGCAAAACGACGTACAAATTAGGGAGTTCGCCCCTTTCCGTACGGACGAACCAGCACCGTTAGGCGGGACCGATGTGGCACCGAACCCCGTCGAATATTTAATCGCCGCAGCAGCGAGTTGCTTTACGATTACGTTCGAAGTGCTCGCTAGTGAACAAGGGATTCGATTGAATGACGTAGAAGTGGAGATTGAAGCGGATTTAAATGCGGCCGTCTTTCTCGGCTTAGAATCAGGGGATGGCGGAATTTTAAATCCCGTCATTCATTTGAAGGCTGACACTTCCGCGTCGCCTGAAGCAGTAGAAAAAATTGCTCGTACAGCATTGGAAAAATCGCCGGTGCTGGCTAGTTTGAAAATGGAAATCGGTTTACAAGTTCATTAATTAAGTGAAGGTCAGCTGGATCGAGCTGACCTTTTGACTGCAAGAAAACATAAAACCGTTAAGGGCGATGCACCTTCCGAACAATTATACGAGCTTAACCCCAAAATACATCGGTTTTTATTAATTCCAAAATATCCATTAATAAGCCCCCTTTTACATATCCTGTTTCTTAAAATATACAAAACTAGCGGAAACGCCGAGGAGGAAAACTAAGCATATAATCATAAGAGCTGTTTCAGTCGGATAGTGAAATTTTGCAATATCCCCACTTGCAATCAAATAAGGAGACGACCATGGAAACAGCACCGCTAAGTCTTCATTGGCAAGTGCAACATTACAAAGAACGACTGCTGCAGCGACAATCATCGGTGTCACTAAGTTTTTAAGCCAAAGTGTTATAAATACGAAAGGCGACATGGTAAAATACAATAATAAAACGCCTAAAAAATACTCCTTTAGCGACTGCGTAATAACGTCAACGCTAAATGCCGCGGCATTGCCGACAACACTTAAAATCAACGTGGATCCCCATGCTACTGCTGTTAAAAGGATCATCCACACAAACAGCATCAGGAATTTCGCTGTTAAAAAAGCTTCTTTTGAAACAGGAACAGTTAGTATGGACTTCATTGTTTTTTCAGCAAACTCTCGGCTTAAGAGATGGGCAGCGATCACGCCGTAAACGATCACCCCAAACAAAAGCAATACATACAAGTTTGTCTGCTCTAACATGTCCCAGTAAGTAATAACCTTATCAGGTTTTGTAATTTTTGCCTTTATAAGCCCTGCAAAAACCATTACAGGCGCTACAAGTGCACCTAGAGCACTAATAAAAAACATCTTTGAACGTTTTAGTTTTAAAAATTCACAGTAAAGCAGATTGAGCAAGATCCCCACCCCCAATCAAGTTTGAGAAGTAATCTTCCAGCTTTTCTTCACTAATATTGATTTTTGATACTAATATACCGTTTTCTACAAAATAGCGATTAACTGTTGATCTCATCTCTAAATGAGAATACAGGCGAATACTTCCCTTATCATGTACACTATAATCAGTTAGTCCAAACTTTTGCTCAAGCAGAAGACAAGCTTTGTTTTCATCTGACACGACAAACTCAACATACTGTCTGTTTCGCTCATGCAGTTCCTGCATGGATACTTCCTCAATAAGCTGACCTTTGTTCATAACCCCGATAATATGTGCAAGCTGTTCAATCTCGCTTAAAATATGACTTGAAATGAGTATGGTGATACCTTTTTCAACACTAAGCGTTTCTAGGTATTTCCGCACTTCCCGTATACCTACTGGGTCAAGACCGTTAATTGGCTCATCCAAGATGAGTAACTCCGGTTCGTGCATAATTGCCGCCGCTATGCCAAGACGCTGTTTCATCCCAAGAGAATAATTGCCAAAGGTCTTTTTTGTTTCCTGGTCAAGGCCGACGATTTTAAGTGCATGTTGGACGCTGTTTGGATCGTGCTGTCCTCTAAGGCGAGCAAAGATTTGTAAATTCTCTGCCCCTGTTAGGTTTTCATAAAAACCCGGTGTTTCAATCATTGAGCCAATACGGCGGTAAGTTTCCTTTCGGTTTTTTCTGTAATCCTCCCCGAACAATGAGATTTCTCCACTCGTAGGAGTTGCAAGGTTTAACAACATCCGCAACGTCGTCGTTTTGCCCGCACCGTTTCTGCCCAGTAGCCCATAAATTTTACCCTGTGGGACGTGCATATTTACACTGTCCACACCTTTTTGTTCGCCAAATTGTTTTGTCAGCTTTGTTGTTTTAATGACGTACTCGGTCATTTGCATAACCTCCCACTCCTTACGACACTTATTATATCAAGCAATACTGACCCTCCCCTTACGCAAGTCTTACTTCTTCCTTACTTGCACAAAAAAAGAGATGACAAAGGCATTCATCTCTTAACGAGCGGCAGCTTAATGGTAAATTGTGTGTACTCATCCACTTGGCTTTGTACGAGCACCTTACCACCCTGCATCTGTGCAAGCTCTTTAACAATATAAAGGCCAAGACCACTGCTGCACTTGCTTCTTGCCTTGTCCACTTTATATAGTCGTTCGAAAATATGAGGTTGTTTATTTTTGGCTATACCAATCCCGTTATCTTTTACTGTGATGCTAATTGTATCGCTATACTGGTTTATGGCGACCTCTAAACAGCTGCAACCGCTATGCTCTACTGCGTTTTGAATGAGGTTTGATACCATTCGTTCATATGCTACGACATCGAGGGCAACGATCCATTCCTCATCTGGAATTTCTATTTTGGGGGTAATTTCTTTTTGTTCTAATGTAGGCAGCCAATCAATAACGATCTCCTTAGTCCTTTCGCAAATATCGGTATTCTGCATGGACAGCTGCATTTCTTTAGAATCAATCTTGAACCAGTCAAACAGCGTATCTACAAGCCCCTTTAAGTCATATGCCTTTTTTCTTGCAATTTTTGTGTACTCTTCTCTTTCGTCACCTTGGACAATACCACTTTCCAGTGCATCTAAATAACCGAGCAATGATGTTAGGGGCGTCCTGACATCGTGTGAAAAGCTTATGAGCAATTCTTTATTGGCTTTTTCCAGCTTTTTCAACCGAGATAATTCTTTATTATGGGAATAAATGAGGGCATTAACTTCATATCCTAATTTGGAAACTGCTCCGTTGCCTTTCATAAATACCTTTTTGTTATCTCCGCGCTTAGCTGCTGCGAGCGCATCAAGGATCTGTCTTAACTGTTTCCTCTGCTTAACGAACAGAAATATTAACAGGCCGCAAACGAGTACGAGGATCACTATAATATAACCGGTCATTTGCTTTCCCCACCGTTAAATTTATAACCAACGCCCCAAACAGTCTGAATAAATTGTGGCTGGTCAGGATTAGGCTCGATTTTTTTACGAACCCTGCGAATATGCACCATAATGTTATTATCATCAAAGGCATAGTCATCCTTCCATACGGCGCGATAAATTTGTTTTTTTGTAAAAACCTTGCCATTGTTGTTTGCGAGGAAATAAAGCAAATCAAATTCTTTTGCTGTAAGTTCAACGGACGCCCCAGAAACTAAAACTTCTCTTTTATCCGCATTGATTGAGAGGTTTTCAAATGTTAACATAAGTTGACTTTGTATATGACTCTCGCCACCTAAGGCGGTGTAGCGCCGAATGAGCGATTGAACTCTTGCAACAAATTCATTCATGCTAAATGGTTTTGTGAGATAATCGTCCGCACCGAGCCGAAGACCCAAAACAGTGTCGATTTCTCCATCCTTTGCAGTTAGCATAAGTACCGGTACGCGACTTGTTTTACGCAAATCTGAAAGCACGTCAAAGCCGTTTTTCTGTGGGAGCATGACATCAAGCACAATAAGTTGATATCCATTCGTTAAACCTTCTGTAAGACCGTCAGCGCCATTATGTTTGACTGCAACGCTATAGCCCTCTGTTTCAAGGTATTTTTTAACAAGAAGACAAAGATCTACATCATCGTCTACGATTAATATTTTTTTCTTCAAGATGTCACCTCCACTAAAAATGGCGCGGTTTCTCAAGTAATCGAAAAACCGCGCCATATCAACGTTTTTCATGGCGCGCCCGGCAGGATTCGAACCTGCGACACCCAGTTTAGGAAACTGGTGCTCTATCCTGCTGAGCTACGGGCGCCCAATAATTGGCACCGCAATTAATATCAGAAATATGCAAATACGCGATCAGGCATGATTGCGATCGCCATTGGAACATATGTCGTCAATAACCTTAACGACTTCGTAAGCGCTACGCTATGTTATTCATGAAAAGGAATTGTGGCGGAGAGGGTGGGATTCGAACCCACGGAGGACGCAAGCCCTCTACGGTTTTCAAGACCGTCGCCTTCAACCACTCGACCACCTCTCCAAAACAGTAACGAATTAATGATAGCACATTTCCGCTCGCCCCTTCAAGAGGAAAAAAAGGGCGGAGCTCGCTGTATGCCCTTTTAACAGTAGCATACCCCCGCCCCATCTTCCCCAGTCCCCTCTCCTGTAGCACTAATTTATCCGCTTTTTGGCATGCTGTTACACATGCTGCCGGGGAAGTGGTGTCAATTTGCGATAACCGTCTTGCCGCCCATATAAGGCTGCAAAACGTCGGGAATGGCCACGCTGCCATCTTCCTGTTGGTAGTATTCCAAGAGGGCGGCAATCGTGCGGTCGATCGCGAGACCCGATCCGTTTAGCGTGTGCACGAATTCCGGCTTTCCTTTCGATCCGCGCCGAAAGCGGATGTTGGCGCGGCGCGCTTGAAAATCTTCGAAGTTGCTACAGGAGGAAATTTCTCGATATGCACCGCTTCCGGCCATCCACACTTCGAGGTCGTACGTTTTCGCTGCTGAAAAGCCGAGATCGCCCGTGCACAAGTTGACGACGCGGTAAGGGAGTCCCAACAACTCGAGCACCCGTTCCGCTTGTCCGACTAACGTTTCCAACTCAGCATACGAGTCCTCCGGTTTCACGAACCGCACCAGCTCGACTTTATGAAATTGGTGCAGGCGGATTAACCCGCGCGTATCGCGGCCGTGCGCACCCGCCTCAGAGCGAAAACAGGAGCTGTAGGCGGTAAAGCAGCTTGGCAAATCTTTTTCGGCCAACACGTCGTCACGGTAGTAATTCGTGACAGGTACTTCCGCCGTAGGGATTAAGTAGTAGTTGCTGTCCTCTAATTTAAACGCGTCTTCCGCAAATTTCGGTAACTGCCCCGTCCCGGTCATACTTTGCCGATTGACGATGTACGGCGGTACGAGTTCCTTATACCCGTGCGCATCCACGTGCAAATCGAGCATAAAGTTGACGAGCGCGCGCTCTAGCCGTGCCCCTGCTCCTGTATAAAATACGAAGCGCGAACCAGTCACTTTACCCGCCCGTTCCCAATCGCAGATTCCTAACTCAGCTGCGATGTCCCAATGCATTTTCGGCGCAAAGCTGCGCTCGGCGGGTTCGCCGACGTAGCGCACGGGGACGTTGTCGGCATCGGACTCCCCGTCGGGGACACTGTCGTGGGGTACGTTCGGGATCCCCAGTAACACCTGTTGTAACTTAGCTTCCGCCTCCCGCAACTGTTCATCTAACCGCTTAATTTGTTCCCCGACTTCGCGCATTGCGCGAATGTCCGCTTCCGCGTCTTCGCCTGCTTTTTTCTTCTGGGCAATTTGCTGTGAGACGCTGTTACGTTCACTCTTCAATTGTTCACTTTCTTTTAGCAGTTTGCGCCGCTGCACATCTAAGCTAGAAAACTGCTCCAGTGCCTCGGCTGCTTCGCCGCGCCGGGATAACCGCTCTTTGTACGCCGCAAAATGTTGCCGCAGCTTCTTCATATCCAACACGACACACCACTCCTTTCAAAAAAGTAAAAGGCCCTTCCACCCCGTAAAAGGGACGGAAGGACCGCGTTGCCACCCTAATTGGCAGAATTGTTTCCTGCCCACTTTCGTTTCGATAACGGTGAATGCCGTCTTCGCGCTCAGAGGTGGATTCGCCTTTTTACCTGCACCGGTTCACAGCGACCACCGGCTCTCTGCAGCAGTATATAAAAGGTTACTCGGTCTCGTCATCGCGTGTTAATGTATAATCCTTTAAGTCACCTTATATTTTACAGTAACCATTTCCTGTTGACAACTCACCTGCTATTTAGGAATACGAACAAATGATGTGCTGTCATTCGTTTTACCCATAAGCAGAGGCATTTATACGTTATAGCTACGACTTTGGCGACATGTTCAGCGACTGAAGAGCCGTTGCCAGCAAGCGTACACCTTACATTAAACAGTCGTAGAAACGCGGTTAACTAAGCCAACTAGGAGAACAGCCCTTTGATGCTGTCGGCAATTCCGTTGAAGAAGTTGACGAAAATGTCCTTGATGCTGCGGAAAAATAGCCGCAGCCAACTCGCTTCTTCGACATCGTCTTTCGCGACGAGCTTTACCGGCTCAATGTTCGGAACCGGCTTTCCGTTTATAGTATAAGTGACTTCCCCGACGACATCACCTTTTTTAATTGGGGCTTGCAAATCGCCTTTCAACGTCACTTGCGGTTTGTACTTCTTCTCTGCAGACGTTTTGTAAGCCATGCGCACCCGCGCCGCCGTCGTGACGCCGACTTCTGTTTCCGTGCCACCCGTCACTTCAACTGTCTCGAAACCTTTTACTGTAGCGTTTTTCTTCATAAATTCTTTCACTTTGAAGTTAGAAAAACCGTAGTCTAGCAGCTTTTTCGTCTCTTCAAAGCGCGTGTTGCGCGACTTTGTCCCCATGACGACTGTAATGAGACGCATCTTACCCCGCTTGGCCGTTCCAGTAAAGCAAGCGCCAGCGGCATCCGTTTCGCCCGTTTTAAGGCCATCGACACCTTCGTACTCAAAATCGAGACCTTTAATCATCCAGTTCCAGTTGACCATATCGATCGCACCCGGTTCTCCTTTGCGGAACGTTTGCTCCGGAATCGTGGAGAACTCCGTAATTTCTGGGTAATCCTGCAGTAAATGTCGTGCGAGCGTCGCGCTGTCCTTCGCCGACATATAATGCTTGCCGCCTACTTTTGGCGGATCGGGATACATGTTTTGCGGCAAACCGGTACTGTTGCGAAAATGGGTATTTATTAACCCCATTTTTTTCGCTTTGGCGTTCATCTGCTCGACGAAAGCCGTCTCGTCGCCAGCGAGTAACTCCGCCAAGGCGACGGTGGCGTCGTTCGCGGAATAGACGGACATGGCGGTAAACAGTTCTTTCACCGTACGTACTTCTTTTTCCGCTAACCACACTTGTGAGCCTTCAATTTTTGACGCGTTCGCGCTCACCTTTACTTTTTGATCCCAACTGATGTCACCTTTTTTAATCGCTTCGAGCACCAAATACTCGGCCATCATTTTTGTCATACTGGCGGGAGGTAAGGGCGTATCTTCCTTCTTTGCAAGCAAAATACTACCGGATTCCGCATCCATTACAACGTATGATTTTGCCTTGATCTTTGGTGTTTTTTCCGCCGCCTGTGCACGCGGAGCAAATCCTCCGCTTACGAGCAGCAAGATGAAGGCGAGAATTGTCATTCGCCACAACCACGGCTTTGCCTTCTCTTTAATCACGAGGCCACCTCCCGAGTCACTCTCCCAATATGTACAAGCCGTAAATATTGTATCACAAGCGCACACACAAAAGAAGACAGGGAATACATCCCTGCCCTCGTTGACCGCTCCAATTTATGCCATGCAAACAAATTCCCGTTTATGCAGGCTTACTTCCCTACAAGTGGTAGTTCGGCGCTTCCTTCGTCACTTGTATGTCGTGCGGGTGGCTTTCCGACAGCCCCGCGTTACTTATGCGTATGAAGCGCCCGTTGTCCCGCAAATCGTTTAGCGTCGCTGTGCCGCAATAACCCATGCCAGAACGAATGCCGCCTACTAATTGGTAAACAGTGTCAGCCAGCGGCCCTTTATAAGGGACCCGCCCTTCGATCCCTTCCGGCACAAGCTTCTGTTCATTTTCTTGGAAGTAGCGATCGCTACTACCGGCCTTCATCGCCCCGATCGAGCCCATGCCACGGTAAACTTTAAAGCGGCGGCCTTGGAATATTTCCGATTCTCCCGGGGACTCCTCTGTGCCGGCGAGCAAGCTGCCGAGCATGACCGCGTGTGCCCCTGCTGCCAATGCCTTCACGATATCGCCGGAATAGCGGATGCCGCCGTCGGCGATAATCGGTACGCCGTACTCGCGCGCAACGGTCGCACAGTCGTAAATGGCGGTAACTTGCGGGACGCCGATCCCGGCAATGACACGTGTTGTACAGATGGAACCCGGGCCGATACCGACTTTGACGACGTCGGCGCCAGCTTCAATTAAGTCGCGCGTACCTTCCGCTGTCGCTACATTGCCCGCGACGATGACGACGTCTGGGAAGTGCTTGCGCATGGCGGCAACTGTCTCTAGTACGCCGTGAGAATGTCCGTGCGCCGTATCGACGACGAGTAAGTCGACGCCAGCATCGACGAGGGCGGTCGCACGTTCTAACGTATCTTTCGTCACGCCTACAGCCGCGCCGGCGAGTAGTCGCCCTTGGTCATCTTTCGCCGATTGTGGGAAGGCAATCGCCTTTTCGATATCTTTAATCGTAATGAGCCCTTTTAGTTCATTGTGGGCGTCGACGAGGGGTAATTTTTCAATCTTATGTCGTTGTAAAATGTGTTCTGCGTCTTTTAACGTCGTACCGACTGGCGCAGTGACTAAGTTTTCACTCGTCATCACGTCGGAAATCAGTAGCGAGTAATCGTGAATAAACCGCAGGTCGCGGTTAGTGAGAATACCGACCAGTTTTTTATGTCCATCGACGATCGGCACGCCGGAAATGCGGTACTTCGCCATCAGTTCTTCTGCGTCATACACTTTATTGTGCGGGTGTAAGTAAAAAGGATTCGTAATGACGCCACTTTCGGAACGTTTCACGCGGTCGACTTCTTCCTTTTGTGCGTCAATGGACATGTTTTTATGAATGACACCGAGCCCGCCCTGCCTAGCTAAGGCGATCGCTTGCGCTGACTCAGTCACTGTATCCATTCCTGCACTTAAGAGGGGAACGTTCAACCGAATGCGCGCTGTCAACTGTGTCGAAACATCGACATCGCGCGGCAATACGTCCGATTTCGCTGGAAGTAGCAGCACATCGTCAAATGTTAATCCTTCTTTGCTGAATTTATCTTCCCACATGTGGATCATCATCCTTTAGACGTCGTCTTATTTTATGCAGTGTAACAAAACGTATAAAAGCCTGTCAAGGTAATAAAAATAGGCGTTAAGGAGGCAATCGTGTGACGCGTTCGAACCGTTACGTTTTCGCTGAACAACCAGAGCAAAAAATGTGGGATACACTTTTGTTTTTAGAGGGTGAAACGGCCGCGCGGCAGCTACTCGAGCACCGCTATAGCACACGCGAGATAAACGACGCCTCAAGGTTAGCTTTTCAAAACAGCGCGCCATTTATATATTATTTAAAGCAAGCTCGCGCATATTTCCTCACCGCCCAGTCGGCGAGCTTACTCGTTAAACCGCCGCTGCTCTACTACGGCATGATGGGGCTGACGAAGGCGTACGTGCTCACACTCGACCCGTTCTACCCCAACCAGACGAGCTTGCTTAAACACGGTATGACGACGCGCAAATTGAAAAAGCGCGCCTACGATTTACTCGCGGACAGCGTAAAAGTACAAAAAGAAGGCTTATTACCGCACGTGTTGCGTTTACTCGGGCTAAGACAAGCGCTAGAGGAAAAGTTTGAGCTCCACCACTTGTTCGGCCAACTACCGCATTTGTACGACGTATGCGCTCAAGTGGCATGCCCTTCGTACCTCGAACCGCTCGTCGTCGAAGGGGTACCTTCCACTCGTGAGAGTGGCAGCAGCAATGAAAACAGCGGCACAAGTAGCAGGCACGGTACCTCGATCTTAGTGCAACAAACGGTCCTCGACCACTTTCACTTAAGTGCCGCAAGTTTTGTACACCTGCTCAACCGACACCATACGACGCTGGAGGGCGGCCAGTTCCAATTACAAGTGGGCGAAGAGGCTGTGCGCGAAGGAAGGGCGCAATGCGCTTCACGCGGATCATACGTGTCCCTCGTATGGTATCATCCCCACGTTAGCCACGTCTCGGAGTCCGGCAGTGGCTTTCAAAACGATTTGATCGTCGGCGATTCGTCGAGCCGCTTCTTTTTGCGGTTGCTCACTGAGCGTAAGTTCCACCTACCGGAATTTTCCTATTACCTGCTGTTAGTGTTCCATCTCGGGATGCTCGCCCGCTACGAACCCGAGCGGTGGGGTGAAATCGTCCTCGGCTTCGGCAGTGACGAGTTATACGTCGTGCACGCGATCGTGCAAGCGGCGGAACAGCATTTTCCGAATTTATTAGTAAGTGAGCTGCTGCAGGAACGATTCGTTTTTCGCCACATGTAAGCGGGCTTGCAGCTACCGAAAACGAACGCTGACGAGATCAGAAAGGATAAGAATAGAGCCGGCCAACATCGCTGCAGGGCCGCCCCCTATGACTAACACCCGTTCTTTTGTCCCCCAGCGGTTTGTTTTCCGCTCACGACTACATCTCCGTTAATGACAATCTACTCGTCGCGGTCGGATCCGTCCTCATACCGAGACTGTTCCCCGTCAATCGGATCTTCTTCGTCCTGTTCGCCTTCACTTACGTCTTTACCGTCATGGGCGTTCGCCTCTTCCACCCGATTGTCCATCTCTTCAACGCGAGCAATCGTCGCAACCTGTTCCTCGTCTTTCAGGGCGATCAACTTCACCCCTTGCGTATTGCGGCCCATGACAGAAATTCCGTTCACTGACTGTCGAATGATAACGCCCGCTTCAGTGACGATCATTAAATCGTCGTCTTCTAAAATGACCTTTATCCCGACGATTTCACCGTTACGTTTGGTGATGTTGAGTGTTTTGATCCCTTTACCTCCGCGCGTTTGCAAACGGTACTCGTCCAAAGACGTCCGCTTGCCGTAACCGCCTGTAGTGACGACGAGGACGTGTGCGTCTTCTTTGACGATATCCATCCCGACGACTTTGTCTCCAGCGGACAAAGTAATCCCTTTGACGCCCGTTGCGTTGCGGCCCATCGTGCGCACGTTTTTTTCCGAGAAGCGAATCGATTGCCCGTGCGCCGTACCCATAATGATTTCTCGGTCGCCGTCCGTGAGTCGCACGTCGATCAGTTCGTCGCCTTCGCGCAAGTTGATCGCAATGAGGCCTGCTTTGCGGATATTCGTATAGTCGACGAGCCGCGTTTTTTTCACGATACCGTGACGGGTAGCGAAAAACAAGAACAGCTCCTCAGAGAATTGGGTGACGGGAATAATTGCTTCGATGTATTCACCACGCTCGATTTGAATTAAGTTGATAATCGGCGTGCCGCGCGCAGCGCGCCCCATCTCCGGTATTTCGTACGCCTTTAGGCGGTATACCTTGCCGAGGTTTGAGAAAAATAAAATGTAATTGTGCGAGTTGGTAATGATCATCTGTTCGACGAAGTCGTCTTCTTTCGTTCCCATCCCGCTCATGCCGCGCCCGCCGCGCTTCTGACTGCGGTACGTCGATAGCGGCATCCGCTTCGTATAGCCGCTGTGAGTCAGAAGAACGGCGACTTCCTCTTCCGGTATGAGGTCTTCCATCTCGATGTCGCCTGGATCGTACGTAATACGCGTGCGCCGCTCATCCGCGTACTGTTCCTTAACGGCGAGTAATTCTTCGCGGATGACGGCGAGGATCTTCAGTTCGTCAGCGAGAATCGCCCGTAATTCGCTAATCGTTTGTTGCAGTTCGGCGTATTCCGCTTCGATTTTTTCCCGCTCCAGGCCTGTTAGGCGCTGCAACCGCATGTCGAGAATCGCTTGTGCTTGTTTTTCCGACAAATCGAAGCGATTCATTAAGACTGTTCTCGCTTCTTCCGTCGTCTTAGAGCCGCGAATTAAGCGAATCACTTCGTCCAAGTTATCGAGCGCGATGCGCAAGCCTTCTAAAATGTGGGCGCGTGCGAGTGCTTTATCGAGATCGAATTGCGTACGCCGCCGGATGACGTCTTTTTGGTGCTCCAAATAGTGGTAGAGAGCGTCGCGCAAGTTCAACATGCGAGGTTCGCCGTTTACGAGAGCGATCATGTTGACGCCGAAACTCGATTGTAACGCCGTTTGCTTATACAAGTTATTGAGCACGACTTGCGGGTTGGCGTCACGTCGCACTTCGATGACAATGCGGAGTCCGTCGCGGTCCGATTCATCGCGCAAGTCGGTAATATCTTCTATCTTTTTCTCGCGCACGAGTTCGGCAATCCGCTCAATGAGACGCGCTTTATTCACTAGGTACGGGATTTCTTCGACAATGATCTTGCTTTTACCGCTCTTCGCCTCTTCGATAAACGCCTTAGCGCGCATGACGATACTACCGCGCCCGGTAGCGTACGCTTCGCGAATCCCCTTCATACCGAGAATGAGAGCCCCGGTAGGAAAGTCTGGCCCTTTAATATGTTTGGCCAATTCGTCGACCGTCGCATCCGGGGCGTCGATGAGGTGGACGACTCCGTCGATCACTTCACCTAAATTGTGTGGTGGAATGTTTGTCGCCATGCCGACGGCGATTCCCGACGTCCCGTTGACGAGTAAGTTTGGAAAGCGCGCCGGCAGTACGTGTGGTTCTCGCTCCTCACCGTCGTAGTTAGGACCGAAATCGACGGTGTTTTTGCCAATATCCCTTAGTAGTTCGGTGGCAATTTTTTCTAAGCGCGCTTCGGTGTAACGGGGGGCCGCAGCGGCATCTCCGTCGATCGAGCCAAAGTTGCCGTGCCCGTCAACTAACGTGTACCGTTGAGAAAAATCTTGCGCCAAGCGCACCATCGTTTCATAAGCGGGACCGTCGCCGTGCGGATGGTATTTCCCGATGACCTCCCCGACGATACGCGCCGATTTTTTGTATGGCTTATCCGGGGTCACCCCCAATTCGTTCATCGCGTGCAAAATACGGCGGTGGACCGGCTTAAGGCCGTCGCGCACGTCGGGGAGCGCCCGACTGACGATGACACTCATCGCGTAGTCCATGAACGAATGGCGCATTTCTTGACTTATATTTACTTCGAGAATTCGCTCGTTACGTTCCGACATGAAATAATCCTCCGCTCATTCGTACTATACGTCTAAATTGCGCACTGTTTTGGCGTGTTGCTGAATAAACTCACGTCGCGGCGCGACGCGATCGCCCATTAACGTCTCAAAAATTTCGTCTGCTTCCATCGCGTCTTCGAGACTCACTTTAAGCAACGTACGGTTTTCCGGATCCATCGTCGTTTCCCACAACTGTTCGGGATTCATTTCCCCGAGACCTTTATACCGTTGCAAGTTGGGTCGCGGACGCTCGCCGATTTCCGCGAAGATGCGATCTTTTTCTTTGTCGTCGTACGCGTAGTACACTGATTTTCCCTGCTCGATTTTGTACAGCGGCGGTTGCGCGATGAGCACGTACCCTGCTTCGATGAGCGGGCGCATGTAGCGAAAGAAGAAAGTGAGCAACAACGTGCGTATGTGTGCCCCGTCGACGTCAGCGTCGGTCATAATAATGATTTTGTGGTAACGCGCTTTGGAAAGGTCAAAGTCTTCGCTTATGCCGGTACCGAGCGCGGTGATAATCATGCGAATTTCTTTGTTCGACAAAATTTTGTCTAACCGCGCCTTCTCGACGTTAATAACCTTACCCCGAAGCGGTAAGATCGCTTGAAACTTGCGGTCGCGCCCTTGTTTGGCCGAACCGCCGGCGGAGTCCCCCTCAACGATGTACAGTTCACTGATCGACGCGTCGCGCGAGGAGCAGTCCGCTAATTTCCCCGGTAAGGAGCTCACTTCCAAGGCACTTTTCCGCCGCGTCAGCTCCCGCGCTTTACGTGCTGCTTCGCGCGCCCGCGCCGCCATGAGCGATTTATCGATTACTTTTTTCGCCACAGCCGGATTTTCCTGCAAAAACTCGGACAACGCTTCTGCGAACAGTGATTCAGTAATGTAACGCGCCTCACTGTTGCCGAGTTTCGTCTTTGTCTGTCCTTCGAATTGCGGTTCGCGTAGCTTAATGCTAATGACCGCCGTTAGCCCTTCGCGCACGTCGTCTCCACTTAAATTCGCTTCGTTTTCTTTTAACAAGTTGTTTTTGCGCGCATAATCGTTAATGACGCGCGTCAACGCCGCTTTAAAGCCCGACTCGTGTGTCCCGCCTTCGTGCGTGTGAATGTTGTTCGCAAACGAGTATATATTCGACGTGTAGCTGTCGTTGTACTGCATCGCGATTTCGATACTGACGTCCTCTTTTTCCCCTTGGACGACGATCGGTTTCTGATGCAGCACGTCGCGGTTGCGGTTTAAGTAGGTGACGAACTCACTGAGCCCGCCTTCGTACGCGTACGTGTCTTCACGCACTTTGCCTTCTTCGTCTTTGCGTTCGTCGCGCACAGTTATACGTAAACCGCTGTTCAGAAAGGCCAGTTCGCGCAGCCGCCCTTGCAAAATGGTGTAGTCGAATGCCGTTACTTCGGTAAAAATTTCCGGATCGGGTTTAAACGTGACGCACGTACCGTGCGCTTTCGTTTTCCCGACGACTTCTAGCGGACTAATCGGCACGCCGCGGCGGTACTGCTGCTCGTACACGTTTCCTTTTTGCTCTACACGCACTTTAAGCGATGCGGAAAGGGCGTTGACGACTGACACCCCGACGCCGTGCAATCCACCGGAAACTTTGTACCCTTCGCCACCGAATTTACCGCCGGCGTGTAACATCGTCATGACCGTTTCCACCGTCGACTTGCCCGTTTTTTCATGGACGCCGGTCGGGATTCCTGCACCGTTGTCCGTCACGCTCACACTGTCGTCTTCGTGGACGGTGACGACGATGTGGTCACAGCGCCCAGCTAGCGCTTCGTCAATCGCGTTGTCGACGACTTCCCACACTAAGTGGTGCAAGCCGCGGCTACTCGTCGAACCGATGTACATCCCCGGTCGTTTGCGAACAGCTTCCAACCCTTCTAACACTTGAATTTGTGACTCGTCGTACACGTGTGTTTGCTCTTTGCCCAAAGAGTATCACCTACTCCATATCATTTGTCAGTAAATGGATGATTCCAATCGGCGCTTTAACGTGAAAGATGAAATGGGTGAATAGTACAACCCTCGCTTCGTCACCACGATTGACTTTATTTCTTCCGCTTCCGCTAAATACCGATACCGTTCGCCAAACGCGTGCCGTGGCAGCGGCGCTGTCTTTTCGATATCGATCGAGAGCACAGCAATAACAGCATCTGCTTGGATGACGGTCGTCCCGCCGATATCGACATACATTACGCTTTCCTCACCTTTCCACTCTCCACGTCGTAAATAGCGGCTTGCTTGAGCGCGCCGACGTGGATGTCCGCAGTACTCGTCGTCGTCACGAATGTTTGCACTTTTTGCCGAATCGTTTGCAGTAAATGCGTTTGCCGCGATTCGTCTAGCTCAGATAATACGTCGTCTAAAAGTAAAATCGGGTACTCGCCAATCTCTTCAAAAATAAGTTCTATTTCAGCTAGCTTTAAGGAAAGGGCGGTCGTCCGCTGTTGCCCTTGCGAACCGAACGTCTGTACATCGATGCCGTTGACCGCAAAGGCGACGTCGTCGCGGTGTGGCCCGACGAGTGTCAGCCCCCGTTCCCGCTCGCTCGCTCGGCGTTTTTTCAGTTGTTCGTGGTACATATCTGCTAATTCGGTTGGCTCTATTTCGTCCTCTGCGAGAAACGTCCGGTAGGTGAGTGCAAGTGTTTCTTGTTCATTCGTAATTTGTGACTGGATCGTTTGTGCCCAAGTTTCTAGTTTACGAATAAAGTGCCTTCTTTTCAAGAAAACCTCCACGCCGGATGCGACGAGCTGCTCGTTTAACACTTCTAACAAAACCTCGCCGCCGGACGTGCGCCGCAAATTTTTGAGCAAGTTGTTGCGCTGCGCGAGTATTTGATTGTACCGCGATAAATGATGGACGTATGCCGGCTTTACTTGACTAATGGCGACGTCGAGAAAGCGGCGGCGCATGCCCGGACTCCCTTTGACGATAGCCAAGTCCTCTGGCGCGAACATGACCGCGTTCAGCGTGCCGATATAGTCCGATAGCCGGCGTTGTTCCACTCCGTTCCGCTTTACTTTTTTACCTTTGCCCGAAAGCACGACTTCCAAACGGTGTGTGCGACCGTCGCGCGCCATTTCCGCCTTCAGAATACTAAAAGGGGTCTGCCAGCGAATCAGTTCGCGTTCGCGGTGCGTCCGATGCGATTTGCCTAAGGCGAGCAAATAAAGCGCTTCTAGTACGTTCGTTTTTCCTTGCGCATTCGCACCGCGAAAGATGACAACCTGTTCGGGAAACGCGCCACAAAACGACTCGTAGTTGCGGAAATCAGTGAGTTGTAAGCTGTTCACGCGCAAAGCGATTCCTCCTACGACGGTGCGACGACGGAAACTGTCCCCCAACCGTCAACTGTTACGACATCTCCGGCGACAAGTTTACGACCGCGCCGGGATTCCGTCTCACCGTTAACAAGTACTTCTCGCTCTTGGAGAAACCACTTAGCTTGTCCCCCTGTTTGAATAATATCGAGCCGTTTCAATAGTTGCCCTAGCGTGATGTGTGCAGTCTCCAATACAAATTGTTCCACTTTGCGCTCACTCCTAATACGTGCGAACAGGCAAGATTAAGTAAAGGCAATGGTCGCCGTCGGTTGGTACAATGACGAAAGGCGCCATCGGACCGATAAATTCGATGCGGATCTGCCCACTGTCAAGCACGCGCAGTACATCCATCATAAATTTGGCGTTAAAGGAGATGTGTAACGGTTCGCCTTCGATCTCCTTCACTTGCACCGATTCCGATACTCTGCCGATTTCCGGTGTATGAGCCGAGATTTCGACTTTCTGATCGTCTGTCTCTAATTTTACCACATTATCTTTGCCCGCTTTCGTTAAAACAGCTGCGCGGTCGATCGAATTGAGTAATTCGCGCGTATCGAGCACCATTTTTATTTTACCCGATTGGGGAATAATGCGCGACGTGTCGGGATAATTCCCCTCTAACAAACGCGAATAAAACAAAATGTGTTTCGATTTAACCAATAGTTGGTTATCGGCGACAACGACGTCGGCGAGCTCATCGTCGTCTTCCAATATTTTGTTTAAATCCGACAAACTTTTTCCCGGTACGACGACGTTGTGAAAACTGTGCTCGCCCGTTACTTCTACTTGTGCGTCTCGCTGCGCCAAGCGGTGACTGTCAGTGGCGACAAACCGCAGGTTTCCTTCCTCAAGCTGCCAAAGTACGCCCGTTAAAATCGGGCGCGATTCCGTTGTCGACACGGCAAATGACGTCTGCCGGATCATTGCCTTGAGTAGACGGTTGGGGAGGCTGAATACTTTGTCTTCGACCAGCCGCGGCAAGCGCGGAAATTCATTCGCGTTCATGCCGTTTAGCTGAAAATCTGCTTGGCCAGAGCGAATGGTCGTCGTATATTGCGGATGTACTTCGATTTCCACCGTATGCCCCGGCAGCTTGCGGACGATTTCCGAAAACAGGCGCGCTGGAAGGACGATACTTCCCGTTTGTTCAACTTCGAGTACAGGATCGTCATCAATCGTTTGCGGTATTTCCACTTGTACAGAAATGTTTGAATCACTAGCCGTCAATGTGCAGTGTGACTCTTCGACTGTCAGTTTAATCCCGGTCAAGATCGGTGTCGTCGTCTGCGCGGATACGGCAATTGTTACGTGGGATACAGCTTCGACGAGCGGTTGTTTTCGTATCGAGAATTTCATCAAAAAAAGAGCCTCCTAATAATGAATGATCGCGACATATATTAATAAATCTTTAATAAAACAGTAGTAATAGTCATAGGCGCTGTGAGTATGTGGATAACACGCAAAATGCTAGGAAATGCCGATATACACAGGCTGGGGATAACCTGTGTATAAAAGTGCGTGCTTATGCACATTTTCCGACTTGTGCATAACGCCGTCCGGTGGCGTCGGGCACGTACATCACCTTTTAAAAGTGTTGCCCGGTTACCCGGTTACCTAGCCTTTTAGCCGTTTTTAATACTTTCGGTCAACGTGTGGATCGCCTGGTTCAATTCCGCATCGCTCTGACGTTGTTTAGCGATCTTGTCATACGCGTGAATAACGGTCGTATGGTCGCGTCCGCCGAATTCTTCCCCGATTTTCGGCAAGGAAAAGTCGGTCAACTCGCGCGAGAGATACATCGCGATTTGCCGTGGGAAAACGACGGTACGCGTGCGCCGCTTCGCCTTCATGTCTTCGACGCGCAGTTTGTAGTAGTCACTCACGACACGTTGAATGTCGTGAATGGTAACTACTTTCGGCCGATTTGCCGGGATAATATCTTTAAGTGCTTCGGCGGCGAGCTCGACGTTGATCTCCCGGTTGGTGAGCGAAGAATAGGCGACGATGCGAATAAGTGCTCCCTCGAGTTCGCGAATGTTCGTGTCGATTTGATTGGCGATGTACACCATGACGTCGTTAGAAATAACGAATCCTTCCGCTTTTGCCTTCTTGCGCAAGATAGCGATGCGCGTCTCTAAGTCTGGGGGCTGGATATCGGTAATGAGTCCCCATTCGAACCGGGAGCGTAACCGATCCTCTAATGTCGGGATTTCCTTCGGTGGACGGTCGCTCGAGATGACGATTTGTTTTCCTTCCTCGTGCAACGTATTAAACGTATGGAAAAATTCCTCTTGCGTTTGCTCTTTGCCAGCGAGAAATTGAATGTCGTCGATCAACAAGACGTCGATGTTGCGGTATTTGTTGCGAAACTCGACCGGATTGTTGTCGCGGATGGCGTTAATAAATTCGTTCGTAAATTTTTCCGACGACAAGTACACGATTTTCGCTTCCGGGGTGTGGTCGCGCACGTAATGGCCGATCGCGTGCATGAGATGCGTTTTTCCAAGTCCGACTCCGCCGTAAATAAAGAGCGGGTTGTACGATTTTGCCGGCGCCTCTGCGACAGCGAGGGAGGCGGCGTGCGCGAAAATATTTCCGTCGCCGACGACAAACGTATCGAACGTATACTTAGAGTTAAACATGTTGCGGTGTTCGTCGTCCGGTAGCGGGCGCGGCGGCAGTTGTGGTTTCGAGCGCTCAGTTTGTGGCGACGTTTCTTCTTCCGGAATGATAAATTTGATGTCGATTTTCATGCCGGTCAATTCTTCGATCGTGTCTTGAATAAACGCGATGTAATGTTTCGCTAACCAATTGCGTACAAATATATTCGGCGTTCCGATAATGAGGGTGCCGTCTTCGTACGTGACTACTTTCGTTTGCGCGAGCCACGTATCGAAACTCGGTTTACTCACCTTACCTTCAATGGCCTGTAACGTTTCATGCCACAGCTGTTCAACTGTTTCGGCCATAGGTTGCATGTGCCTTGCTCCTTTCCCCAATTTTCCCATGAAGAATTAAGCCGCAGCGTGCGGCTTACGATTTAGGAGTGTCACCCAAATATGTAGTAACTAACTGCGGCCGTAAAATATTTTTACTTTCAGTGCCAATCCAGTGCCGATCGGAATGGCGGTTACGTTTATATAGTGTATCGAAATATGCACATAGTGTGCCTCAAAATATACACATCCCGCCGCACTTGTCCACAACGTTATCCACAGCCTGTGAATAAAAGCAGGTATTTTCCGGTTTTCCACATGGCAAAAGTAAGTTAATCATATCAGATTAACCTTGCTGCTGCAATGAATACACCTGTTCTCGTACAGTTATCTACAAGTAGTGGGCGCGCGTTATCCACACCACTATATTTTGTGAATAACTGTTTGACTAGCTGTCGAAAATGAGGAAAGGGTGTCGAAGATTGTCCACAAGAGGAAAAGTAAGGTGTCAATAAATTGTGGGTGGCAAGGGAGGTCGCTTGCCTTGACAAAGAAAAAGTATGCTCGTTATAATATGTGAGACTGTCTACTGAAAATGTATGATACGTTCATATTGGATTTTTAGTGTCGACGAGGGAGGTGCCGACCCAGGTGAAACGCACATTTCAGCCGAATGTACGGAAGCGTCACAAAGTACACGGTTTTCGCAAGCGGATGAGTACAAAAAACGGTCGTAAAGTCATTAAGAACCGTCGCCGCAAAGGAAGAAAAGTGTTATCTGCCTAGGCCACCGTTTTTAAGTGGCCTATTTTCATTTTGTGTGAGGATGACGATCGTTCATGCAGCAGCAATATCGCCTCAGAAAACGGCGTGATTTTCAGCGCGTGTTTAAATACGGAAGATCGGTTGCCAACCGTCACTTTGTCGTGTACGCCCTGAAAAAGAATGGTCAAACGTCAGTGCGGGTCGGTGTTTCCGTCAGTAAAAAGGTCGCAAAGCGCGCCGTCGACCGCAACCGCGTGAAGCGTTTGGTGAAAGAGGTCGTGCGGCAGTGGGTGGGGCAACTCGCGCCTGAATACGACATTGTCGTCATTGCCCGCGGTGCTGCGGTCGACTTAAGCTACGGGCGCGTCGAGCAAAGTTTACACCATGTATTGAAGAAATCCCTACTTTTTACACGTGGGAAGTGAGGGGTTTTTATGCGTACTGTCATGCTTCTGCTCATTAACTTTTACCGCAAAGTGCTCTCACCGTTAAAACCGCCGACATGTCGGTTTTATCCGACGTGTTCCGCGTACGCTTATGAAGCGATTGCGCGCTACGGCGCGTTCAAAGGCGGTTGGCTAGCTTTTAAGCGGATTTGTAAGTGTCACCCGTTTCATCCGGGCGGAATAGATCGTGTACCTTAACGAGGAGTGGTGACTTTTGTTACGACGAAAGCGGTATGTCGCGATTACACTCATTATTTGCTTCGCCGTCGTTATGGCAGGGTGTTCGACGGCAGATTTGCAGAAGAAAGAAATTGACCCGAACAACGGTTTTTGGGATCGCTTTTTCGTTTACCCGTTAAACTTAGCTTTAGAATGGTTTGCCAAATTACTGTTTAACATATACGGGCTTTCCATTTTAGTTGTCACGATTATATTACGGTTGCTTATATTGCCGCTGACGGTAAAGCAACTAAAAAGTTCAAAGGCAATGCAGGCGATTCAGCCGGAAATGAAAAAGATTCAGGAGAAATACCGGAACAACCAGCAGAAAATGCAAGAAGAGACGATGAAGTTGATGCAAAAGCATAACGTCAATCCGCTCGCCGGCTGTTTACCGCTCCTCGTGCAAATGCCGATTTTAATCGCTTTTTACCAAGCGATTATGCGTAATGCACACATTAGTGAAGCGAGTTTTCTCTGGTTACAACTCGGGAGTCCGGACCCGTACTATATTTTGCCCGTCGTCGCTGGGATCACGACGTACTTACAGCAAAAGTTAATTACCGTCAATACGAACCCACAAATGAAGGCGATGCTAACGATCATGCCGCTGTTCATCGTGTTCGTAGCCATTAACTTGCCGTCTGCCCTTGCGCTTTACTGGGTATATGGTAACCTATTCACAATGGTGCAATCTTACTTTCTCCGGGACATGTACAATGGACGTAAGGAAGGTGCTGTCAAGTGAATAAAGTGACGGCCTCAGGGAAAACGGTGGAAGAAGCGATCGAACGGGCACTGGCCCAATTAAATACAGTCCGCGAGAAGGTCGAAGTACACGTCATCGAAGAGCCTTCTCGCGGCTTCCTCGGTTTTTTCGGCAGTAAGGAAGCGAAAGTGGAAGTCGTGCGCATCGCCGACCCGCTGCATGATGCGATCGCATTTTTGAAGGATGTAACGTCGAAGATGAACTTAGCGATCGATGTGTCCGCTGAAGATAACGACGCGCACACGGTCTTACATCTGCGAGGAGACAATATTGGCATGGTGATTGGCCGCCGCGGCCAGACGTTAGACGCGCTCCAGTACTTAACGAATATCGTCGCCAACCGGGCACATGCGCGGCGCATGCGCTTTGTACTCGACGCCGAGAACTATCGCCAGCGGCGCCTAGAGGCGTTGGAAAAGCTGGCCGACCGCCTCGTGGAAAAAGTTAAGCGTTACCGCCGCGAAATACGGTTAGAGCCGATGAATCCGCTCGAGCGGAAAATCATTCACACGCAAGTACAAAAGCACAGCGGAGTGACCACGTACAGCGAAGGAGACGAACCGTACCGCCGGGTTGTCATCGCGCCGCGGGAAGGGAAGTAAGGGCAAGCCGATTTAAGGGAAAGCGGAGGTTGTGAGGGAGTAAGTGTACACACGCGGTAACATTTTTTGTAAGTCACAGGGGCTAAAGGGCTATCTTACGTGTCTTGTCTCTCCGCTTGTTTAATGCGCGGCGTTGTCGTTTTATGCGACGGCCAAATGTGTATCATTAGAATGAAAGCGCTGTAATACCGAAGACTCGTCGGGGATTTTCTTCGGCAAAGAATGTGAAGAGGTGATCAAAAGGGCTTTTTTACTAAGGAAATATTGAAATTATTAATCGTCCAATAAGAACGACTAGCAGCCCTTGTCTCCTCGATTAGTATACACAAGGGAGAATTGACTAAAAGTGTTTCATCCAGTTCACTGGTCTAGTCTTGTTACGGTTGCCGCCCATGCCGCTTTTTGTCAATAGAAGTTGCGACCATCACAAGCGATCTGATCGATTATTTAGCGGCCGTTACCGTAAAGCCCACCATACAAAAAAAAACCTTGCGCAGGTTTTTTCTTCGCCACTCAGTTAGACAAAGCACGCTAACCGCTGCTACGCGCCCCCAGAGGAAAAGATTTTAGCAGACCGCCCTGTGGATAAAATAGCGCTTGTACATGGTAATTGTTATCCACATGTGTTAATCTTTACTGTTAGGAAAAACTAATATCAACAGTTGTGGATCGTTTGAATGTGGAGTGAATACGAATGTTAGATACAGATACGATTGCGGCTGTCGCCACTCCGATGGGAGAGGGAGGCATCGCGATCATTCGCGTAAGCGGAGCGGAAGCGATCGCCGTCGTGGATTGCGTGTTCCGAGGGAAACAACGCTTATCCACTGTGGACAGCCACACGATTCATTATGGGCATATCTGTGCGACAGAGAGCGGGGAAACGTTGGACGAAGTGATGGTGACGGTGATGAAGAGTCCGAAGACGTTTACGCGCGAAGATGTCGTTGAAATAAATTGTCACGGGGGCGTTATTCCCGTGAAGCGCGTCTTAGAGGAAGTGCTCCGCGCGGGGGCGCGTTTGGCGGAACCGGGCGAATTCACGAAGCGCGCTTTTTTAAACGGGCGCATCGATTTGTCGCAGGCGGAGGCGGTCATTGACTTAATTCGCGCGAAGACCGACCGGGCGGCGAAACAAGCAGTCGGACAGATGGAAGGGAAGCTGTCGCGCATGGTTCAGCCGTTGCGACAGCGCATTCTCGAGCTGTTGGCAGCGATTGAAGTGAATATCGACTACCCGGAATACGATGCGGAACAAGTGACGTTCGAGTTAGTGTTAACGGCCGGAGAAGAGATCCAAGCCCACATCGGCCGTTTACTTCGTACGGCAGAACAAGGTAAAATTTTAAGAGAAGGTATTCAAACGGCAATCATCGGCAGACCGAACGTCGGGAAGTCGTCGTTGCTCAACGCGTTAGTGCAGGAAAATAGGGCGATTGTAACCGATATTCCCGGAACGACGCGGGACGTCATTGAAGAATACGTCAACGTGCGCGGCGTGCCGCTGCACCTAGTCGATACGGCCGGGATCCGCAAAACGGAAGACGTCGTCGAGCGGATCGGCGTCGAACGGTCCGAGCGCGCGCTCGAGGTCGCCGATTTGTTACTAGTGGTCGTCGATAGCAGTGCACCGCTCAACGCTGAAGACGAGCGACTGCTCACTTTGACGCGCGAACGGAAAGGGATTGTCATCGCAAATAAAATGGACTTGCCACAGGCGCTCAGCGATGCGGACATTAAGCAGTACACCGGGGAGACAACGCCGCTCGTCCACCTATCGCTACGCCGCGAAGAAGGGATCGAAGAATTGGAAAAGGCGGTCGCCGCATTGTTCTTCGGCGGTGAATTAGCGGCTGACGATGCGGTTTACGTTAGCAACGTGCGCCATATTCACTTGTTGGAGCAGGCTTTAGACAGCTTACAGGAAGCGTTAGCTGCTGCCGGGCAAGAGATGCCGATTGACATGGTGCAAATCGATTTGCGGCGCACGTGGGAATTACTCGGCGAAATCATTGGCGATACAGTGGCCGAAGATCTCGTCGACCAACTGTTTTCTCAATTTTGTCTCGGGAAATAAGGGGGCTTTACGATGTCATACGAAGGTGGCCATTTTGACGTCATCGTCATCGGCGCTGGCCACGCCGGGTGCGAATCTGCCCTGGCGGCGGCGCGCATGGGCTGCTCGACCTTGCTATTGACACTCAGTTTAGACACGATAGCGTTCATGCCGTGTAACCCGTCGATCGGCGGTCCGGCGAAAGGGCACGTCGTGCGCGAAATTGATGCGCTCGGCGGCGAGATGGCGCGCAATATCGACCAGACATATATTCAAATTCGCATGCTCAACACCGGTAAAGGGCCAGCAGTGCGCGCCTTGCGCGCCCAGGCGGATAAATTTTTGTATCAACAGGTGATGAAAGGGACGCTGGAAAGCGAACCTAATTTGTTGTTGCGGCAAGCGATGGTCGAAGAGTTAATTGTCGAGGACGGTACCGTGAAAGGAGTCCTTACGAAGACAGGTGCGACGTACACAGCGGAAGCGGTCGTATTAACGACGGGCACGTACTTGCGCGGCAAGGTGATTCTCGGGGAATTGGCCTACGAAAGCGGCCCAAACAACCAGCAGCCTTCGATTAATTTATCGTATAATTTACAGGCGCTCGGTTTTGACCTCGTCCGCTTTAAGACGGGGACGCCGCCGCGCGTGCATCGGGACAGTATCGATTTTGATAAAATGGAGGTTCAGCCAGGGGACGAGGAACCGCGCGCGTTTTCTTATGAGACGACGACGTTCAATCAAGACCAGTTGCCGTGTTGGCTCACGTTTACGAAAGAGGAAACGCACCAAGTCATTCGCGATAATTTGCATCGCGCGCCGATGTATTCCGGTATTATTGAAGGGACGGGACCGCGCTACTGCCCGTCGATCGAAGATAAGATCGTCCGCTTCGCCGACAAAAACCGGCACCAAGTATTTTTGGAACCGGAAGGGCGCCATACGGCAGAAATGTACGTGCAAGGGCTGTCGACGAGCTTGCCGGAAGAAGTGCAACAGCGCATGTTGCGCACCGTCCCCGGTATGGAGGACGTGCGTATGATGCGCGCTGGCTACGCGATTGAGTACGACGCAATCGTACCGACGCAACTGTGGCCGTCGCTAGAGACGAAACGGGTGAAAAACTTGTTTACTGCCGGACAAATCAACGGTACGTCAGGTTATGAAGAGGCGGCCGGACAAGGGATTATGGCGGGCATTAACGCCGCGCGCCGAGTACAGAAGCAAGAACCGCTCGTCCTTGACCGTTCCGAGGCGTACATCGGCGTTATGATTGACGACCTCGTGACCAAAGGGACGAATGAGCCGTACCGACTGTTGACGTCGCGTGCCGAATTTCGCCTGTTGCTCCGGCACGATAACGCCGACTGGCGCCTGACGGACATCGGCTATCGGATCGGCTTAATTAAAGAAGAGCGCTACGTGCGCTTTCAGCAAAAGAAGGCGGCAGTTGAGGCGGAACTTCAGCGACTGCAAGAGACGAAAGTGCGTCCGGAGCCGGAAGTACAAGCGATTTTGGAAAGAATTGATTCCAAACGGTTGGACAACGCTGTCCCTCTGGCGAGCCTGCTCAGGCGGCCAGAAGTGAAATACACGCACATCGCGCAAATGAGTCCGCCAGAGCAACCACTCGGTGACGACGTACAAGAACAAGTAGAAGTACAGATCAAATACGAAGGGTACATCCGTAAATCGTTGCTGCAAGTGGAGCGGATGAAAAAGCTAGAGAACAAGCGGATTCCGGATTGGGTTGACTATGACCGCATTTCCGGACTCGCCTCGGAATCGCGAGAGAAACTGAAGAGGATCCAACCGGTGTCGATCGGCCAAGCGAGCCGCATTTCCGGCGTTAATCCGGCTGACATCTCCATCCTGCTCGTATATATTGAACAAGGTGGGCGTATTCACAATGCGACATGACGATTTAGAAGAACGATTTGCTGCGCGACTGAAAGAGCAAGGGATTCAGTTATCTGCTCTACAGCGCGACCAGTTTGCGCGTTATTACGAACTGCTCGTCCAGTGGAACAAAAAAATGAACTTGACGGCGATTACGGAGCGGCCAGACGTGTATTGGAAACATTTTTACGATTCCCTGACGCTCGCCTTTGGGCAAGGCGTAAGCGACGTACGTTACGTGATCGATGTCGGCTCGGGAGCTGGATTTCCTAGCTTGCCGTTGAAAATTGCATTCCCTCACCTGCAAGTAACGATTGTCGACTCGTTAAACAAACGGCTCACTTTTTTGCGCGAGCTGTGTACGGAGTTGCTTTTAAGTGATGTACAGACAGTACACGCGCGCGCAGAAGCGCTCGGGCAAGACGGCGATTACCGCGAGGCGTTTGACCTCGTCACCGCGCGTGCCGTCGCACGGTTGAACGTGTTAAGTGAATACTGTCTGCCCTTTGCTCGCGTCGGTGGCCAGTTTGTAGCGATGAAAGCGGACGCTTATGAAGAAGAATTGCACGAAGCGGAGCGGGCGATTGCGCGACTCGGCGGCCGGGTGAGCAACACGCAAACTCTTGCGTTGCCGGAACAGCTCGGTAGCCGAGCAATCATTACGATTACAAAGGAGCACGTCACGCCGAAAAAATATCCACGCCAACCGGGTACGCCAGCGAAATCGCCACTGTAATAAAAAAAAACATCTACTTTAAACGACACCTTTCGACTCGTTCAACGATGTATCGACACGTTTCGCAATGTTTCACGTGGAACATTGTCGAACGGGCTCGTATAATTGACGTAGCATAACATTTTCCGTTAGCAGGGAAATAAGGTAAAATGACGAATAGTTAGGGGAAGGGAAAGTAGGTGGTATACGGTGATGAAAGAACCGTTTGCACGATGGTTTGGATCGCAAACGAATGGCGGACGGACAGAAGAACACGTCGTGCAACTGTCGGTTGAACTCATTGATCCGAGCCCATATCAGCCGCGCACGGTGTTTAACGACGACAAACTGGAAGAACTGTGTCAAACGATCCGCACTCACGGCATCATCCAGCCGATCGTCGTGCGTAAAAAAGGCGACAGGTATGAGTTGATCGCCGGCGAGAGGCGGCTGCGAGCGGTAAAAAAACTAGAATTAGAGAGTATACCCGGTATTGTCCGCGAGTTTAACGATAGCCAAGCGGCTTCGATGGCACTTATAGAAAACTTACAACGTGAAGGGTTAACGGCGATCGAGGAAGCGATCGCTTATCGCCAGTTAATCGACTTGCACGGCCTCACACAAGAAAGTCTTGCGCAACGGTTAGGTAAAGGTCAGTCGACGATAGCAAATAAACTGCGCTTACTCGCACTGTCGCAAGTCGTGCAAGATGCGTTGATGCAGCGAAAACTGACGGAGCGGCACGCACGGGCGTTACTCGCCCTGGACGATGCACAAATGCAAGAAAGTATGTTAAAAGAGATCATAGAAAAAGAGTTAAACGTCAAGCAAACGGAAAAACGCGTTCAGCAGTTGCGAGAGCAACAACGCGGCAATAAGAAACGTAAGAAACGCTCCGCCATTTCGCGCGACACGCGGTTAGCGCTCAATACGATTCGCCAATCAGTAGATATGATTGCGAAGACGGGGTTCGAGGTGTCAACCGACGAGAAAGAGTTCGACAACTACATCCAATTCGTCATAAAAATTCCGAAATAGGAACGGACCGGTTCATTCTATTTTCGTTTTTTACTAAATGATGGTGACTCGAGAACGCTTTTCTCGTTATATGATGGTAGTGACATCATATCATTCCCGTTCAGTGGAAGTAAGTTGCTTAACGGTAGAGAGGTGAAACAGTTGTCTAAAGTGATTGCCGTTGCGAATCAAAAAGGCGGAGTCGGTAAAACGACGACAGCTATTAATTTGGGGGCGAGTCTCGCCTCGCAAGGGAAAAAAATATTGCTCGTAGATATTGACCCGCAGGGCAATACGACGAGTGGGATTGGAATTAACAAGGCAGAAGTTGAGCAGTGCATTTACGATATACTCATTAACGACGCGAACCCGCTAGACGTGATTCTTCCGACACTCTTGCCCAACTTAGAAGTGATCCCTGCGACGATTCAACTCGCCGGGGCAGAAATTGAACTCGTGCCGACGGTGTCGCGCGAGGTGCGCTTAAAGCGGGCTTTGCAGATCGTTAGCGATTCTTACGATTATGTCATTATTGATTGTCCGCCGTCACTAGGTGTGCTCACGATTAATTCCTTAACTGCTGCAGATTCGATTTTAATTCCGATTCAGTGTGAGTATTACGCATTAGAAGGTCTCAGTCAATTGTTAAACACGATTCGCCTTGTGCAGCGACATTTGAACAAGGAACTGCAAATTGAAGGTGTGTTATTGACGATGTTTGATGCACGCACTAATTTAGGCATTCAAGTCGTTGACGAAGTGAAAAAGTATTTTCAAAACAAAGTGTACCGCACCGTTATTCCGCGTAACGTCCGTCTAAGTGAGGCGCCGAGTCATGGAAAATCGATTATTACGTATGACCCGCGTTCACGCGGCGCCGAAAGTTATATGGATTTGGCAAAGGAAGTGATTGCGCGTGAGTAAACGGTTGGGGAAAGGTTTAGACGCGTTAATTCCGACGTTGGACATCGCGGAAGATGACAACGTGACTGAGGTAGCGGTCGACGAGCTTAGACCGAACCCGTACCAGCCGCGCAAACATTTTTCCGAAGAGGCGCTGGAAGAATTGGTCGCCTCGATTCGGGTGCACGGCATTGTCCAGCCGCTAGTCGTGCGCCAATCAATTAAAGGGTACGAAATCGTAGCCGGTGAACGCCGCTATCGCGCCGCGGTACGTGCAAGCTTGGAGTCGGTACCGGTCGTCGTTAAATCGTTTAGCGATAAACAGGTGATGGAAATCGCGCTGATCGAAAACTTGCAGCGCGAAGATCTCAATCCGATTGAAGTCGCCAATGCTTACCAAAAGCTAATGCAAGAATTCTCCTTAACACAAGAGGAACTCGCGCTAAAGGTAGGGAAGAGCCGCCCGCATGTCACAAATTTTTTACGGTTGCTACAGTTACCCGCTTCATTGCGCGAAGATGTTTCACGTGGAACATTGACGATGGGACATGCCCGCGCCTTGTTAGCGATCAAAGATTTGGAACAACAAAAGGCGCTTGCCAGTAAAGTAAAGCAAGAACAGGCGAGTGTGCGGCAGCTAGAAGAGTGGATTGCCCGCATTAACGAAGCACAACGAAGGAAAGATCAAAAAACGAAGCGCAAAGTAACGCGCGACTATGCGCTACAAAGCTATGAAGAAAACTTGCGGACGACGTTAGGCACGGCAGTACGCATTCACGAAGGAAAGAATAAAGGGAAAATCGAGATCGAGTTTTTTTCCCGCCGCGACTTGGAGCGGCTCATCGAGCTCCTATCGGACAAGCATTAATTGATGCCGAACTGTACGTGTGTACCAGAAAAGTTTGCTCTTAGAACTTGCAACAAAAAATTTTTTCGCGAAAAAAATTGCAACTTAAAGCGTGCGAATGACGTCTTACGATTAGGCGTTAATCGGTACGCATACGGGCGGCAGTTATTCTTCTTTTGCTATGCGACGCTTTGTACGGCATCGCACCGCGTATGTCCGTTTCACGATGTGAACGCTGAACGACGTCTTTTTTTCTTGTCGAGAAGGGTGTAGTATGTAAGGTATATTTGGCTTGTCGGTGTTCCCAAGGGGGGGCGTTTCGTGACAGCGGCTCCCGTTTTGTCCGAACAGAGAGGGAAATGTAGGTAAAAGGGTGGAGAAAAGTTAATGAATTCGTTGCAGGAGTTGTTAGCTCCTTACAGTAGTGAGTGGATCGTTGGGCTTGCATGCGTCCAGTTGATTTTTGCTGTGTGGCTTCTGATCACTTGGGTGAAGTTCAAAAAAATACGTCGCCAGCAGAAACGTTTACTTAAAGGGGTAAGTGATCAGACGTTAGAAACACTATTGACGGGTTACGCTGAACGATTACAGGCGGCCGAAACGACAGTGGCCGAATTGTCGGGACTTTTCGAGATACTAGATGAGAGGCTTAAGCAACAGAAGGGACGTGTCTCGATTGTTCGTTATAACGCATTGACTGAACAAGGCACTAATCTTAGTTTTTCCATTGCGATCGTCGACGAGGAAAAAAACGGTATCGTCTTAAGTAGTATATACGGAAGTGAGCAGTCTTACATTTATGCTAAACCGCTAGAGAACGGTGCATCCGAATATCAACTGACACAAGAAGAAAAAAAGGTGATCGCCATGGCGAGCGAAGTGAAACAAGAAGTGTACGCATAAAAAACCGCCGCACCTTTAAAAAAAGAAGTGTCATCAAATCCCCTTCATGCATGAAGGGGATTTCTCATGACTAATCTCCAAAAAGGGCAGAGGAAGACAATGAACTTTCCCGGGAGGTTAGACGATCACGCACTTACAACGGCGGAAATTCATTTGTATAACGCCTGTCCCGCAAACGTGCGATTGACAAGAACAGAGAAGAGGCGATCGTGTCCGCCATTTTAACGACCGTACTTAAACGCGTATTTTGCAACACGATATACTCCATAAACCCGCCGACATTAACGATCCCGGTAATGTGTAGGTGACCGACTTCTGGTAACTTCTTATTGACCCCTGCGCCCGGTTTTAGTGGTCCGACGCCGAGTTGGACGTTACCGACGCTACTCAATTGGCCTAAACAGGCATCGATGGCGATGACCGTCGTCTCTTGGTATTCTAGCGCGATGAGGCGCAGCGTGTCTTGCAAATTGACAGCGTGTACGGGATGATCTAACGTTCCGAACACGGTGAGTCCGTTGAGCTTTAGTCGATCTAGTTTAGAACCGACAAGCGGCCCTAAGGAGTCGCCCGTCGAGCGGTCCGTACCGATGCATATACAGACAATTTGGCGCTTATGCTGGCAGTTGTGGAGTGCAGCTAACAGATGCTTTGCCAGCGAGCTAACCGCTTGAGGATGAGTGTATGCGATACGAAAAGACTGGGCAGCGTTTGCCGATGACGCCATAACACCCAACCTCCAAAAAAATAATTAGTATCAGTATACGGCAATTGACAGTCCAATATACATAAGAGGACAACCTAACTATTATTTGCGGAGGGACTGGCATGAAGCCAAATATTCAGCAGGCGTGGAAGATTTGCTTTACGATCGTCGGAACGAATATCGGGGCCGGCTTTGCGTCCGGTCGTGAAATATGGGAGTTCTTCGGGAGCTATGGCCTACAGAGTACGGCGTACTTGCTGTTCTCGATGGCTTTGTTTGCACTCAGCAGTATGATCATTTTGTGGGTAAGTTGGAAAGAGCAGACCGATCACTATTACAGTTTGCTAAAAGTGGTCATGGGCGAACGCGCGGCGAAATACTTTGACGGGCTCATCTTACTCTATTTAATCGCCAGCTCACTCGTTATGTACGCTGGCAGCGGCGCCACCTTCACCCAGTGGAATTGGTCGTACTTACTCGGTTCAAGTTTGCTCGCCATAGCCGTATGGACGATTTTGTTTTTCGATGTCCAGGGCATCCTTTCGCTTAACGTCATGGTGATGCCGATTTTGACAGTGATCCTCTGTATCGTGTGTCTCGTCTTCTTGAGGCAACACACGGAGCAACCTGACCCCGGAGCGGCAAATCTGCCATGGTTACCTGTGTGGCCGTCTGCGGTAACGTATACCGCTTTAAATGTCATCCCACTGATGGCCGTGCTAGCGACATTCGGAAAAAAGATCCAGCATCCGCTGGAAATCGCCATTGCTGGCGGCGGCAGTGCGCTCTGTTTAGGTGCCGTCGGGGTCATGTTAAACGCTGCACTGCTTCGCATCGAGCATCTCATCCCGCTATACGATATCCCGCTGTTTGCCCTCATCGAATCATACTCCCCGCTGTGGATCGGCATTGTGTCACTCATTTTGTGGCTGGCGATCTACACGACAGCCGTCAGTAACGTGTACGGAGCTGTCTTCCGCATCAAAAGCTGGACAACCGCGCCGCCGTGGTTACTTGCACTCATGTTATCGGTCGGGATGATTCCGCTCGCTCAATTCGGATTTGCCAAACTGTTGGGCGTCATTTACCCGCTGTACGGTGTCGTCAATATGATCGTATTAGCGATGATTATGTTTTACCCGCTCACTCGCATCCGTTAAACGATTGCTATTCTCGTTTATTCACCGTATAATGAAGCAAAAAGAGACAGGCAGTGTGAGCGTGAAGTGGAAAAAAAACAGTTTGGCTTAGGCGATATTGTACAAATGAAAAAACCGCATCCGTGTGGAACGAATGCTTGGAAAATCATTCGCATGGGGATGGATATTCGCTTAAAGTGTACGGGCTGCCAGCACAGTGTGCTATTGCCGCGCACCCGGTTTGAACGGCGCTTAAAAAAAGTGTTAATCCCCGCCGCCCCAGAGCAGGAACAACAATGAGCGAACTCGTGCTACGACGGGAACGCTTTTTTTGTGGAAGTTTTGCTGCTGTACGTGCGTTCGGTGATCATTGAAGGGAAAAGTCCGGTAGTTTCGTTTGGCGGTTAAGACGAATTTTAATGATGGAAAGGATTGGTTTTTGCGTGCTGTCAACTGGAATCGTTGGATTACCAAATGTAGGAAAATCAACGCTATTTAATGCGATCACACAAGCGGGGGCGGAGTCGGCCAACTACCCGTTTTGCACGATCGACCCAAACGTCGGCGTGGTGGAAGTGCCTGACCGGCGTCTCGATCAATTGGCGGATATCATTAAGCCGCAGCGGGTGTTGCCAACCGCGTTTCAATTTGTCGACATCGCCGGCCTCGTCAAAGGGGCGAGTAAAGGCGAAGGGCTAGGAAACCAATTTTTATCCCACATCCGCGAAGTCGATGCGATCGTGCACGTTGTGCGCTGCTTTAAAGATAAAAACGTGACACACGTCTCCGGAGCGGAGGACCCGGTCGCCGATATTACGACGATCAACTTAGAATTGATCCTCGCCGACTTAGAGACGGTGGAGCGACGTATCGATCGCGTCTCGCGGCAACTTAAGACGGGAGAGAAGCGATATAAACTGGAAAAGGCGCTGCTCGAACGGATTAGAGACGCTTTTGAGCGGGAATTGCCGGCGCGCAGCGTGGTGGTGACAGAAGACGAGCGCCCGCTGTTGCGCAACTTGCACTTGCTAACAATGAAGCCGATCCTATACGTCGCCAACGTCGGCGAGGACGACATAATGGCGGTCGAGGACAATCCGTACGTGCAGCGCGTGCGCGAGTTCGCCGCGGGCGAAGGTGCCGAGGTCATTCCGATCAGTGCGAAAGTAGAAGCGGAAATTTCCGAATTGGAAGGCGAAGACAAGGCGCTGTTTTTGGAAGAACTCGGTTTAGAAGAGGCTGGCCTCGATCGGCTCATTCGCGCCGCTTACCGCTTACTCGGGTTGATGACGTTTTTTACGGCAGGTGAGAAAGAAGTGCGCGCCTGGACGGTGCGACAGGGGGCAAAAGCGCCCCAGGCGGCCGGGACGATTCATACCGACTTCGAACGCGGCTTTATTCGCGCCGAAGTCGTCTCCTATGACGATTTGCTCGCCGCAGGGTCATACGCTGGCGCCCGTGAAAAAGGTGTGCTGCGGTTGGAAGGGAAAGACTACGAAGTGCAAGACGGCGATGTGATGCACTTCCGCTTTAATGTGTAACGACTTGTACTTGAGTGAACATTCCTCGGGCACACCTTATTGGCAAGCACATGTGCCACCGTGTGCGGGACTCACATTTAAGTCACTATTTGTTCGCTTCTCTTGTCAAAGGGTAGTTTACTTTGCTATAATTATGTAATGCGAGTAGGCGAAATACGTTTGCTTCGCTCCTTGTCCCAGCTGACAGTTGGGACCGTCAGTCCAGAAGGAGGTGCTAATGAATGACTCATTACGAATTGATGGTGGTTTACGCTCCGAACTTAGAGGAAGAAGCCTTAGGTGCCGCGAAAGAAAAAGTGCAACAAGCGATTGCGAACAACGGCGGCACGGTCGGCGAAGTGAAAGAGATGGGTAAACGCCGCCTCGCTTACGAAATCAACGATTTTCGCGAAGGCGTGTACCAAGTCGTTAATTTCGAAGCGGAAAATCTTGAAATCGTAAATGAACTCGAACGCGTCATTAAAATCGACGATCGTATGATTCGTCATTTAGTCATCAACTTGACGAAAGATAAGAAAGAATAATATGGGAGGGTGCGTCCATGATTAATCGGATCGTGTTGATTGGTCGTTTAACGAGGGATCCAGAGCTCAGGTATACGCCGAACGGTGTTGCAGTTACGACGTTTACGCTCGCTGTGGACAGGCCGTTCACGAATCAACAAGGCGAACGCGAAGCGGACTTTATTCGCATCGTCACGTGGCGACAGCTGGCGGAGCTGTGTGCCAACTATTTGAAAAAAGGTCGGCTCGCGGGAGTAGACGGTAGGTTGCAAGTGCGGTCGTTTGATAATAACGAAGGCCGACGCGTGACCATGTCCGAAGTTGTCGCAGACAATGTGCGCTTTCTCGACTCCGGTGGAGGACGCCAGCAAGACAATGTTTCACGACCTTCCGGTAACAACAACATGGACGACCCTTTTGCCCAAGAGGGAAATACAATCGATATATCGGACGACGATTTACCGTTTTAAGAGGTGCGCCACTGCTCGCGAAAGCTGTCCGCGCATGCGGCGCAGGCGCCGCGACAGGTGAACGGCGTCGCAGGCGTGGCTGCAAAGTGCGACGACAGGTAAAAAGTCGCGGCTTAAGCGAGTGAACGAAGGCGTGCGAATACGTTAATTGTTGTGTGAGGGAGGGATACAAGTGGCTCGCAGACGCGGAAATAAACGCCGCAAGGTGTGTTATTTTACAGTTAACAAGATCGACTACATCGATTATAAAGACGTCGATTTGCTGAAGAAGTTCATGAGTGAACGCGGGAAGATTTTACCGCGCCGGGTGACCGGAACTTCGTCTAAGTATCAGCGGCAACTGACCCGCGCGATTAAACGTGCCCGTCAAGTTGCGTTGTTGCCCTATACAACTGAATAAACGTAAAAACACCTCTAAGGGCATCGTTCGATGCCCTTATGTTGTATGACTTTATGATGAGTAAAGATGCGAGTAAAGAGGATGTCAAAACGGGATGGAGGAGCGAGAAAGATGGAGCGCCAACAAATTGCAAAAAACCTCAAAGTACTAGAATGGTTAAAATGTGAAATACTTGATCACGTCGCAGCCGTATATCGCCATGTGATGCACGGTAAACTGCACGGCGCGCTCGACGCGTTAGCCAGTTTAATCGTCGCTGTCATTATGATGGCACGGCGCCTCGGTTTTTCTTTCCGCGAATTAGAAAATGCAGTCACAAAAAAACTGCGTGAACACGTGCGACAAGGGCACCAAATGGAGGAATGGTACGGTGACCTTTCGGCACTGGAGGAATATATGAATAAGAGGTGACATTGTTGTCGGAGCAAACCACTGTGCGCGATGGTTTTGTAGCGTCAATCTTTTTTTGGTTATTGCTCACCGTTTCAATCGTTGGGCCGCCCTTTGCGCTCATTAGTTTTATCCTTTTGCCGACCCCGTTTATCGTGTTTACGGCGAAGCATTCCCGCCGAGCGGGCGCGGTGCTTGTGCTCATACACAGCGCGTTAAGTTTTTTTCTCGGTGTCATTTGGGTGGCGATTGCGTTCGTCATGGGGGCAGCCGGTTGGGCGATGGGGCAGTACCATCACGAGAGCCGCCAAAACATTAGACAACTCCTACTTACCGGGACCGCGACGTTACTTTTCGGCTTTATCGCGATTCTCGCTTTACTGAATGCCGTTTACAACATTTCGCTTCAAGGTGAATTGGAACAGCAATTTGAAGCGAACCTACCCCTGTATGAAGAAATGTGGGGAAACTTCGGCATGCAAATGGACGAAAAGCAGCTGTCGCAAGTGAAGGAGACGCTGCTGTCGCTGCTGCCGGCGATCTTCACGATGATGGCCGTGACAGTCGCTTTTGTTAACCACGGGGTTAGCCGAGCGATCTTGAACCGTCGCAACATATCGACAGCAAAGTTGCCCCCGTTTCACGAGTGGCAACTGCCACGTAGCTTAGTGTTGTGGTACGGTGTGAGTGTAGTCGCGCTATTACTCGCAGGTACGAACAATTATTGGCAGACTGCGTCGTTAACAGCCGTCACACTGATCCAACTGTTGTTCGTCATTCAAGCGTTCTCACTTATTGCGTTTTTTGTCACGCGTTTCATTCGCATACAGACGGTTTGGAAGGTACTCATCACCGTCTTACTAATACCGTTTATTGCCTTCTTGCTTCCGATGCTGTTCATCCCGTTGTCGCTGTTCGGGATGATTGCAGTAGCCTTCGACTTGCGCAAGAAATTTCGGCGTCCGTAACTTGACAGATGCCGATGGAGTGCTAACGTTAAGGGGCTGTAGATTCATGCCGAGATTTTTGTTAAAGCGGTGGCACGGTTACCATATCGTGTTGACGCTCGTTTTTTGCGTCATCTTAATCGCTCTATTATCGCTGACACACTGGGTGTACGGCCTTGTCGGACTCGGGTTGCTTTTCGGTCTCGCGTACTACTTGTTTGCGGCGGAAAGAGCATTTCAACGCGATTTTACCGACTACGTCTGTACGCTCGGCGAGCGGGTGAAACGGGCTGGTAGCGACGCAGCCGAGCAATTGCCGATCGGGATCGTACTTTACGATGAAAATTTGCGCATCGATTGGCACAACCCGTATGTCGAGAAGATCGTCGGCGAACAAGAACAATTAATTGGCCAAACGATTGCAGACTGCTTTCCGACGCTCCGCGACTGGCAGCCGACAGAAGAGACGGTCGAGTTTCAGTTTGCCGACAAAGTGTATACAGCAGAGACGAAGCCGGGCGAACGGTTAATGTTTATATCGGATGTGACCGAGTTTAGACATTTAGAGAAAAAATATGACGCGGAACAAATCGTTTTCGGTATTATCCATCTCGACAACTTAGATGACGTGACACAAGAAATGGATGATCAAAATCGCATTTTGTTGCAAACGACGGTGACGAGTGCGATTACGGAATGGGCGAATGCCAACGATATTTTACTGCGGCGACACGGCGATAAATATTTAATGATTTTTCACAAACAGACGCTGGCGCTGCTGGAGCAAGCTAAGTTTGATATATTAGATATAGTGCGGGAAAAAACGGCCGACAATAAAATACCCGTCACGTTAAGTATCGGCATCGGCAGTTATACCGGATCGCTATTTGAGCGCGTCCGTGTTGCACAAGGGAGTCTAGACGTTGCCCTCGCCCGCGGCGGCGACCAAGCAGCCGTGAAAAAAGGGGAGCGGATGACGTTTTACGGCGGTAAGTCGAACGCTGTCGAGAAGCGGACGCGCGTGCGTGCCCGCGTCATCGCCCACGCCTTGCGCAACCTCATCCGCGAGAGCGAGCGCGTGCTCATCGTCGGGCACGAGAATCCGGACATGGATGCAATAGGGGCGGCCGTCGGGGTATGGAAAGCGGCGAGTTTGCAAAATAAAGAGGCGTACATCGTCGTAGACGAAGACAACCCGTCGATTACGCACTTAATGTCCGCCATTTACGCGCACGATTATTTAGGCGACTACATCGTGAACGGAGAGGACGCACTCGCGCAGTGCAATCGGCGCACGCTCGTCGTCGTCGTCGATACCCATCGTCCGACGATGACGATTGAACCGCGACTGTTGCAAAAGTCGGCGCGTGTCGTTGTCATCGACCACCACCGACGCGGTGAGGAGTTTGTCGAAGACCCGGTGCTCGTCTACATGGAACCGTACGCGTCTTCGACGTGTGAGCTCGTCACCGAGTTACTACAGTATCAGACGGAGCGCGTGTCGATGGACAAATTGGAGGCGACGGCCTTGTTTGCCGGCATCGTCGTCGATACGAAGAGCTTCGCCTTCCGCACCGGCTCGCGCACGTTTGAAGCGGCCTCTTTTTTGCGGCGGCACGGTGCTGATTTAGCCCTCGTACAAACACTGTTGAAAGAAGATCTCGACATGTTCGTGCAGCGGGCGGAAATCGTACGCCACACAGAAGTCGTGTACGACCGCGTCGCGGTTGCAGTCGGGGGCGATGACGCCACTTACGATCAGTTGCTCATCGCGCAGTCCGCGGACACACTACTCAATATGAACGGCATCGCCGCTTCGTTCGTCATCGCGAGACGGCCGGACGGGGTCGTCGCGATTAGTGCGCGTTCACTTGGCGACATTAATGTGCAGGTCATTATGGAAGAGCTGGGCGGCGGGGGGCATTTGACGAATGCTGCGACACAACTTCACGAGACGACGCCTTCTAAAGCGAAAAAGACATTACTACAAACGTTAAAAAAATTTGAGCTCGAGGAGGAGAACGGCGAATGAAAGTCATTTTACAAAAAGATGTGAAAGGCCAAGGAAAAGCAGGGGAAGTTAAAAACGTCTCTGACGGGTATGCGCGTAACTTTTTACTGCCGCGGGGCTTGGCGGTGGAGGCGACGGCCAGCAATTTGAACGCGCTCAAAGATTTAAAGCGGAAAGAGCAGCAAAAAGAGCAACAAGACGAGCAGGCGGCACGTGCTCTAAAAGTTAAATTAGAGCAGTTCGATTGCAAAATAGCGGCGAAGGCGGGAGAGAACGGTCGCTTATTTGGGGCGGTCACCTCGAAGCAAATTGCGGAGGCGCTCAAAAAGCAAAAAATGACCGTCGACCGCAAAAAGATTGTCTTATCCGAACCGATTCGCACCCTCGGGGTGACACAAGTGGCGGTAAAACTGTACCCCGGCATTCAGGCGACGCTCAACGTACACGTCGTGGAACAGTGAGCCAGTTGTTTACGTGTGAGGAAACGGTGAGTAGGCGATGAGTGAGCTGTTTATGGAGCGGGTGCCGCCACAAAACATCGAGGCCGAACAAGCTGTATTAGGTGCCATTTTTTTAGAAAAAGAGGCCTTAATTACCGCTACCGAAATTCTCGTTCCTGAAGATTTCTATCGCCAAGCGCACCAGCGGTTGTTCCAAGTAATGGTTACTTTGTCCGAAAACAGCGAGCCTGTCGACTTAGTGACAGTGACGGCGAAGCTTTCCGACGAAAACTTGTTAGAAGAGGTCGGCGGCGTCACGTATTTAACGGAGCTGGCAAACGCTGTGCCGACGGCGGCCAACGTCGAACATTACGCGCACATCATTGAAGAAAAGGCCGTTTTGCGCAAACTGATTCACGTGGCGACGCACATTGCTAGCACGGGGTACGCGGCGAGTGAAGACGTGTCGGAAATTATTGCTGAGGCGGAGAAGCGCATTTTGTCGCTGTCGGAAAAGCGGACGAGCGACTCCTTCATCCCGATTAAAGACGTGCTGTTAGAGACGTTTGAACGGCTAGAGGCCATGCACGCAAACCAGGGACAGCTAAGCGGGATTCCTTCCGGATATCCTGACCTCGACCGCATGACGTCGGGGTTCCAAAAATCCGACCTCATTATCGTCGCCGCGCGTCCTAGTGTCGGTAAAACGGCGTTCGCCCTCAACGTCGCGCAAAACGTGGCGGCGCGTTCCGGGGAGACGGTAGCGATCTTCAGTCTAGAAATGGCTGCTTCACAGCTCGTGCAGCGGATGCTCTGTGCGGAAAGTAACATCGACTCACACAAGTTCCGTACCGGGGCGCTCGAAGATGACGATTGGGGCAAACTGACGATGGCGATCGGTACTCTCGCCAACGCGCCAATTTACATCGACGATTCCGCGGGGACGACGATGTACGACATTCGCGGCAAATGTCGCCGGCTGAAAGCAGAGCGCGGCGAAATCGGACTCGTCCTCATCGATTACTTGCAGCTCATTAACAGCCGCCACAATCGCGACAGCCGCCAGCAGGAAATTTCCGAAATCTCGCGTTCGCTCAAAACGTTGGCGCGGGAGCTCGACTGTCCGATCATCGCCCTGTCACAGCTCAGCCGCAGCGTCGAGCAGCGGCAAGATAAGCGGCCGATGCTATCTGACTTGCGGGAGTCCGGTTCGATCGAACAAGACGCCGACATTGTCGCCTTTTTATACCGCGAAGATTATTACGACCCGGAGACGGACAAGCAAAACATTATCGAAATTATTGTCGGCAAGCAACGGAACGGTCCGGTCGGCAAGGTAGAACTCGTCTTTTTAAAGAACTACAACAAATTTGTCAGCCTAGACAAGACCCATATGGTCGAAGCGTGAACCCCCTTCCTCGCGTTTATAGGAAGGGGGTGTATTTATTGTCGCGTCTACCGAACGCACCTTCCCCCCCACGATTTCTCCCGTTAGACTCTGCTTCGGCACTTTTCCCAATCGTTCCCTGTGGCATGCGTTTGTCAACGAACGAGGCGTGCGTTATATTGGGGTTAGGAGGAATAACTTAATATTTTTTAGTAAAAATTCAATAAAGTAACAGATGATAGTTTCTTATGTCGTTCAACGACATCGTTTACACGAATTGTAGGTAATTGCAAAGAGGTGGCATACAAAGATGTTAAAAGAGGATCTTCTTTCGTACCTCGATGAAGAGACACGTCGATTTGTATGGGAACAACAGCGAGAGACAATTACCGCGGCAGCGATGGCCAAGCAGTTTCGCGTGAAAAGGAATACGGTTAGTCACTATCTCAACCAAATGGTCAATGAAGAACGTGTAATAAAAATTAATACGAGACCCGTCTATTTTTTAAGTCGCTCTGTTTTCGAGGAGAGGTTTTTTTCACCCACCAGCTGTGTGTTTGAAAGCTTTGACCAATTGCAGAAGAGTGCACCCCAGGCGACCGCCGCGTCGGACTTATTTGACCAGCTAATCGGTGCTCAGAGGAGTTTGCGCAAAGCGATTGAACAAATTAAGACGTCCGTGTTTTATCCAGACGGCGGATTGCCGCTTATGTTGAATGGCCCGACGGGTGTCGGTAAAAGCTATCTCGCCCATCTCATTTACCGTTATAGCGTCGCACAGGGCGTGTTGCCTGCCGATGCCCCGATGATCAGTTTTAACTGTGCCCAATACGCCAACAACCCCGAGTTGTTATCGAGTCAATTGTTTGGCTACGTCAAAGGGGCCTTTACTGGTGCCGAGACGACGAAACAGGGGATGCTCGACTTCGCCGACGGAGGTATTCTCTTCTTGGACGAGGTCCACCGACTGAATCCAGAAGGACAGGAAAAATTGTTCAGCTTTCTCGATCGCGGGGTCTTTCGCCGCATGGGGGAAAGTGATGGTGGGCATAAAGCGCGGGTGCGCTTTATTTTTGCCACCACAGAAAATTTGGAGCAAAGCTTTTTGCCGACTTTTTTGCGTCGTATCCCGATTCGCGTGTGGGTACCAGCGCTAGATGAACGCGGGGAGCAAGAGAAGAAGCAGTTCATATACATGTTTCTAATCGACGAGGCGCGCAAATTGCAGTTGCCCTTGCGCCTCTCCAGCCGTACCGTCGACGCGTTAGTTAAACATACGTACGAAGGGAACTTAGGGGATTTAAAAAATACGATTACGTATATCGCCGCTTCTGCATATGTGAAGCAGAAGGATCGCCCCGAAGTGTCGCTGACATTGCGCGATTTACCGGAGAACGTGTTAGAAGATACGATGCGTTACACGGAAAACAAATACAAGCCAAACGACGATATCGTCATTTCACCGCATGCGACGTTAGATCAACTATACGAATCGAGCGCGTCGCGCCTCAAGCTGATCAAAGAGACGTATGAGCGCATCTTAGCATTTTGCGAGAAAGCGATTGCGAAAAAGTACGATTACGCGACGTTCGAACAAAATGTGTTTCAAGAAATACTCGTCCTCTTTGATAAGCTCATTTTTCAATCGTCTTCAGAAAGTACGGGTGTCATGATGGAATTGACGACGGTGAGCGTGCAGGAAGCGATTCGCTACTTGGAAAGTGCGCACAACGTCATGTTTAATGGCAACAGTGTGTATGCCGTGGCTCACTTTCTGTACCATAAGGGCGACGTGGCCTTTCAATGGAACGCGAAACAACAAGCGACGATTGCTAAAATCGCTAAGTTTGTCGATGCGCATTGTAAAGTGGAACAGCGGTTGGCGAAGCAGCTCGTCCACCTGTTAGAGAACAAACTCGACGTAAAGTTGTACCGCATGGACAAAATCTTTTTGACCTTATATTTGAAAAGCATGCACATCGAACGCGCCAGCCAGCAAATGAAGGCAGTTATTATCGCGCACGGCTACGCCACTGCGAGCAGCATTGCGAACGTGGCCAACCGCTTGCTGCGGCGCAACGTTTTTGAAGCGTTTGACATGCCGATCGACGTTTCTGTCGAAGAAATCGTTAAACAATTATCGCTTTTCATAGACGGGCACGACGTGTCGAAAGGATTAGTTATTTTAGTCGATATGGGCTCGTTAGAAGGTATTCATTCACAACTTAAGGACCAAGTGAACGGTCCGGTAGCGATCATCAACAACGTTTCGACACAGATGGCCTTTTTCCTCGGTGCCATGTTGGACAAAGAGATGTATTTAGAAGAAATGATAGAAAAACTTAACACGTACAATAAGACGGAGTACAGCATCATTTACCCGGTAAAAGAAAAACAAAAGGTCATCGTCACCTCGTGTTTGACGGGAATGGGTACGGCGGTACAAATTCAGAAGTTGCTGGAAGCGAGTATTCCCGAAGATCTCGGCATTGACATCATTGCCCACGATTATGACCGCTTGAAAATGCACGGGGCGTCGGAAGCAATTTTCCAAATGTATCACGTTCTCGCCATCGTCGGTACAGCTGATCCGGGGCTGGAGCAAGTGAATTATATTTCGCTTGAAGATTTGATCTCTGGCGAAGGGGAAGAGGCGTTGCGCAAGACGCTGCAACCTTATTTTAGCGAGAAGCGTATTCAAGAAATAAATAATAATATTATTCGCCACTGTTCACTCGAACGAGTCATAGAATCGGTGACGATCTTAGATACAGAAAAAATACTTGCACACGTGGAGGCGTTTCTGCAGCGCTTAGAATTATTACTGAATAAACGGCTGACGAACGACAAAAAAATAGCTCTTTCCGTTCACGTCAGTTGTTTAGTCGAGCGCCTAATCCGGCAAGCGCCGATCGAAAACTACGCCAACCTAGCGCAATTGGAACAGTGTCAAAAAGAAATGATAGAGAAGATCAAAGAAGCATTTAGTGTCATAGAAACGATGTATAATGTCAAAATAAACGACGCGGAAATCGGCTACATTTACGATTATTTGGCGCAAGAGTCAAGTGGCGACAACGATTTTTAACGTTAAGCGATATGTGAACTAGGCGCGTGACACAATGTTGGCACGCGTCTTGCTTATTTACTTGGGTAGATGGCTTAGCCATCGTTTCTGTAGTAAGTAAATAAAGTGAAATGATGGCACATATTTCACCTTCGAATGAATGGCGAAGACAATTTGCGTGCAGGAAGGAGTGTATGCCTAGGAAGCATAAACGGCAGAAATTAAAGCGCATATTGGACGGAAACAGTTGATGAGGAAGTGACATAAACGACGATGAGATATTTTTTATTTGCGACTCACGGTAGGTTTGCCACAGGCATACTCGATTCCGTAGAGCTCATTACCGGGAAGCACGACAACATTTTAACCATTAACGCCTATACGGACGAAAACGATGATCTCGACGCGCAAATCGCGCAAGTGCTCAGTAGACTTGCAACAGCGGACGAACTTGTCGTCGTCACTGACCTATTCAGTGGCAGCGTGAACAACGCGTTCATGAACCGCTTAGACGACGAGAGGATTCATTTAGTCGCCGGATTAAACTTGCCGCTGGCGATTGAACTCGTGACGATGAGTGCGCAAGAGCCGGATACGGTCAAGCTGATTGAGACGGCTCTCAACAGTTCAAAGCAATCGATCAAATATTGTAACCAGGAGTTGCACTTCGAAAGGACAGACGACGACTTTTAAGTGAAGGGGACGGTCACTGTGATTAAGTTGTTGCGGGTCGATCACCGCTTATTACATGGACAAGTTGCTTTTTCTTGGACACAAAATTTAGGAGCAGATTGTATCTTAATCGCCAATGACGACGTGCCAGTTAACGAGCTGCGCAAGACGACGATTAAACTGGCCAAACCGCAAGGTGTCAAGCTTGTGATCAAAAATATCGTCGACTCGATTAAAGCGCTGCAAAGCGGCGTTACCGACAAATATAAACTGTTTATTGTCGTCGAATCCGTAGCAGACGCTGAAAAACTCGCCAGTGCCTACCCTGACATCCGTCAAGTTAACTTAGGGGGGATAAAAGCGAAGGAAGGGGCGCGCAACATTTCCAAAGCGGTCAATCTGTTACCGGAAGAAGAACAGCTCGTGAAAAAAATGGTCGCACAAGGCGTTGAAGTAGAAATTCGGCAAGTTCCTAACGACAAAAAACTGCTCGCGCAAGACGTGCTATAGACGGTCTAGCGCTAGGTTCCCTCGCGGGACTATAAGACAATGCTAAATAGGATGACCAAGAAATGCATGATCCAAATACGTGACTACAGGAGGTATAACAAATGGGTACTGCACTAATGCTCGGGCTCGTCGCCTTTTTCGCCCAATGTGAGTACGCCTTAGGTACGAGTTTAATTTCCCGCCCACTCGTCACCGGGCTACTTACCGGCCTTGTGATGGGGGATGTGAAGACGGGCGTCATTATGGGCGCGACGTTGGAATTGGCCTTCATCGGGTCATTCTCCGTCGGTGCTGCCATTCCGCCCGACGTCGTAACGGGTGGCGTGTTAGGGACAGCCTTCGCCATTTCATCCGGCGCGGGTGCAGAAACGGCCTTGCTCCTCGGTTTACCGATCGCCACCCTTGCACTCGTGTTAAAAAATATTTACTTGGGTCTGTTCTTGCCGATTCTTTCGCACAAAGCGGACGAATACGCCGCCGAGGCGAATACGCGCGGGATTGAAGCGATGCATTTAATCGGGGGATTCGGCCTCTCCCTCATGCTCGGCACCGTCGTGGCGATATCGTATTTCGTCGGTAGTGACGCGATCAAAGGTGTGCTAGACTCGATCCCTAAGTTTGTGCAGACAGGTTTGGAAGTCGCCACAGGGATACTTCCAGCACTCGGGTTTGCCATGCTTGCAAGATTGCTCATCAATAAACAAGTTGTCCCTTATTTCTTCTTAGGATTTGTCATTGCCGGCTACTTAGGCGTTCCGGTAACGGGGATTGCCATCATCGGGGCAATTATCGCCGTAGTCATGGTTAATATGATGAAATACGCCAAACCGCAATTGGCGACGAGCGAAGGAGGAGTAGCTGACGATGACGACGATGACTTCTAATAGCGAACAGGAAGCGGCTGTAGCCGAGTGTGTCAATAAGAAAGATCTCAAACGCGTGTTTTGGCGCTCCTTTCAGATGGAGTTTTCGTGGAACTACGAACGGCAAATGAATTTAGCTTATACGTACGCGATGATCCCCGTTTTAAAGAAACTGTATAAGAAAAAAGAAGAATTAGCACAAGCATTGCAGCGTCATATGGAATTTTTCAATACGACGCCTCACATCGTCACGATGATGCTCGGCATTTCGACGGCGATGGAAGAACAACATGTGAAAGACAAAAATTTCGATCCCGACACGATTAACAACGTTAAGGCTTCTTTAATGGGACCGTTGGCCGGTTTGGGCGATTCCTTCTTCTGGGGTACACTGCGCCTCATCGCCACTGGGATCGGGACTTCGCTTGCGCTGCAAGGTAACATACTTGGTCCCATTTTGTTCTTACTCGTCTTCAACATCCCCCATATCCTCCTTCGGTATGTGCTCACCGGATTGGGCTATAAGATGGGGACGGGATTTTTACAACGTCTGCAAAAGAATGGCACGATGAGTCACTTGACGTATGGCGCCGCTATATTGGGCTTGATCGTGATCGGCGGCATGAGTGCCTCGATGATTGAGATGCACGTGCCGTTGACGATTGGCAGTGGCAAAGGGGCGACAGCTGTGCAAGACATCATAAACGATATTATGCCGGGACTGTTGCCGTTAGGAGCCTTTTGGCTTATTTATTGGTTGCTAGGGAAAGAAGTTAAAGCGACGACGATTTTGCTTGGAATTGCCGTTGTCGGCATTTTAGGTGCTTGGCTCGGCGTTTTGGGCGTCAAGTAATCCTTCTTTTCCCACCCTTTTCCAGCAAGGGGGGGCGCGACAGAAGGGGAGTGGTACGATGAAAGAAACAATGTTGACGTATATAAATGAAGAAGTGTACATGTGCCGCCATATTATAGCTAACGCTAGCGACAATTTACGTCAATTTGCGCAACTAGTGGCTGCTAAGCGGCCGCAAAACTGGCTCGTGTTAGCCACAGGCTCAAGCGCGAACGCGATGTGGAGTGCGAAGTACTACGTGGAAAAAGTGGCGGGTGTTTCGCTCGACATTCGAGAGCCGTTTAACTTCGTCCATTACGAAGACGTCCACGCGGAGACAGATCTAGTCGTCGCCGTTTCCCAAAGTGGACAAAGCTATTCCACGATTGAAGCACTGAAAAAGGTACAGGCACACAGTGCGCTACCTACCGTTGCACTAACTGCAGAAGCGGATCGTCCACTGGCCGACTACGCCGATGTTGTCATCGATATCGGCTGCGGCCCGGAAAAAGTCGGTTTCGTGACGAAGGGATTTACAGCGACCGTCTTAACCGCGATGTTAAGCGGCATTGTCAGTGGCAAGGCTACCGGTGCTTTATCGTGGGAAGCTGCCGCCGCGGAAACCGCCCAGTTAGCGCATGTGACGGAGCAAATACCGCACATTATCGATAAAACAGAGGAGTTTTATCGCATGCACGCGGCAGAACTGACCGCCTTGTCGCGGTTTGCGGCAATCGGCTACGGTCCTACGGTAGGGACAGCGAAAGAATGCGAGACGAAGTTTACGGAAACGGTTCGCGTACCGACACAAGGGTTTGAATTAGAGGCGTACATGCACGGACCGTATCTAGAAGTTGATGCTGATTACGGCTTGTTTTTCATTAACACGAACAGCCCGCTTCACAGCCGCGCCGAAAAGCTGCGGCGCTATTTGCAAGACTATACGGTACATTGTTTTACTGTTACCAGTCTGGCTGAGCCAACAGATGACAAAACGCTCGCCTTAGCGGTTGACGTCGCTGAGCTCATGAGTCCACTTGTCATGGCGATTCCGTTTCAACTCTTATCTTACCGCGTGGCGACTGGTAGAGGAATTGACCTAAGCGTGCGTATATTTGACGATTTTGATGAAGTACTAAAGAGCAAAGTATAACAAGAGCGACAAGTAGTCGCCGCATTCACTATAAAGGACGAGTGGCGTAAAAAATTACGCAACTTATCGCGTTACATTATTACTAATGGGGTGGATCGCAATGCTGAAATTCGATGAAAATGTGTATTTGGAAAACGGGCGCCTGACGTATGAAACGCGGGAGGAAATCGAGCAGGTAGCCGATGAAGTTTCTAAGGAAGGATTTAAGAATATCTTTTTCATTTCCGTCGGTGGCTCGATCGCGATTATGTGGCCGATCCAAGAAATGCTAAAACAGCTGACCGACATTCCAGTGTTTGCTGAACAAGCAGGGGAAGTTGTGTTAACGGGACACAAACAACTAACAAAAGACTCGATCGTGATCATGGCTTCTAAATCCGGCGATACGAAAGAAACTGTCAAAGCGGCCGAATGGTGCCAGGAACGCGGATACCGCGTCGTCTCACTCATAGGAAAACCAAATACGCCGTTAGAAAAAGCAAGTAACTGGGTCATTCCGAACAAAGCACTTAACGGCGTCGAGTTTGAATACATGCAACTATTCATGCTCGTATTTAAAATGTTACACAATAGAGGAGAATTTCCGGCTTACGAGCGCTTTGCCGATCAATTGGAGAAGCTACCGCAAAACTTACTGGCAGCGAAGAAAAAGTTTGAACCGATGGCTGACGAAATCGCGAAAAAGTACCACAACGAACCTTACAACATTTGGATTGGCAGCGGGGAAATGTGGGGCGAAGTCTACCTCTTCTCCATGTGTATTTTAGAAGAAATGCAGTGGGTGCGGACGAAAGCTGTGTCTTCGTCGGAGTTTTTCCACGGTACGTTAGAATTAGTAGAAGAAGGCGTGCCTGTCTTTCTTGTGAAAGGTGAGGGGAAACGGCGCACAGTCGATGAGCGGGTAGAAAAATTTTGCAGTCAGCACACGAATAAGCTAGTCGTCATCGACACGAAAGATTATGCACTGGAAGGGATCGACGACGAATTCCGCTGGATATTAGCGCCGACTATTTCTTCGCCGCTCCTCGTCGACCGCTTAGCGCGTTATTACGAAAAGTATACCGGCCACGATTTAGACATTCGCCGCTACTACCGGCAATTCGATTATTGATTGCGGTCGAACGCGCGGATTGAACGAGCGAGTTTAGACATACAATAATGGCTGATCCATCAACGGTATGGGTCAGCTTTTTTGTGCATCACAAGTGGTCTCCAAGCGGTCTCCAATATCGTGTGTCACCTGTTTGTCCCACAAGCTGTGTGTACGATTGTGACGGATTGCGGATTATAAATTCGTATACAACAGTGGTGACGAAATGAGAGTCGTTAAAGGTATATTTAAGAAAGGTTATATCACGTTTCGGTAACAGTCCCAGACCGGTGGATACATGTACGAATAAATAACGGTTTAAAGGGATTATTGTTCGGTTTTCATTTGACAAAAGCGTTTTTTAACTGCTAAACTGAAACTGAACAGGGAATAAGAACGTGTAAAATGCGAATGAAGAGGTGAGTGCCTTGTCGTCTGTTGTTGTTGTAGGAACTCAGTGGGGAGACGAAGGGAAAGGCAAAATAACGGACTTTTTAGCGGAAAAGGCTGAAGTCGTCGCCCGGTATCAAGGTGGAAACAATGCCGGCCATACGATTTCGATTAAAGGGAAAAAGTACAAATTGCACCTCATCCCCTCGGGGATTTTTTACACTGATAAGCTGTGCGTGATCGGCAATGGCATGGTGATCGACCCGCAGGCGTTAATTGAGGAGCTCAGTTATTTACACGAAAACGGATTCAGCACGAATAATTTGTTCGTTTCTAACCGGGCGCATGTCATTATGCCGTACCATATTACGTTGGACCGCTTAGAGGAACAGCGCAAAGGAGTCGGCAAGATTGGCACGACGGGGAAAGGGATCGGCCCCGCCTACATGGATAAAGCGGCCCGCTGCGGCATCCGCGTCGCTGATTTACTCGATAAGGACGTGTTTCAGAGTAAATTAAAACAAAACCTCGAAGAAAAAAATCGGTTGCTGCAACGGTTATACGACAGTGAAGGCTTCGACTTTGAGCAGGTGTTTACCGAATATAACGCGTATGCCGACCAGTTGCGCCCGTATGTGACGGATACATCTGTCGTATTAAACGATGCGATCGACCAAGGACAGCGCGTGCTGTTTGAAGGTGCGCAAGGAGTCATGTTAGATATCGATCAAGGGACGTACCCGTATGTCACGTCGTCCAATCCCGTCGCTGGCGGGGTGTGCATCGGATCCGGCGTCGGCCCGACAAAAATTCACCACGTCGTCGGGGTAGCTAAAGCGTACACGTCCCGCGTCGGCGACGGTCCGTTCCCGACCGAATTGACGGATGCGACCGGCGACCGCATTCGCGAGATTGGGAAAGAGTATGGGACGACGACGGGGCGTCCGCGGCGCGTCGGCTGGTTTGACAGTGTCGTCGTGCGGCATGCGCGCCGCGTCAGTGGGCTCACCGGGCTTTCCCTTAATTCCGTGGACGTGTTGACGGGGCTACCGAAGATAAAAATTTGTACCGCTTATCGCTACCGCGGCAAAATCGTCGAGGATTACCCGGCCAGTTTGAGTATGCTCGCGGAATGCGAACCGGTCTACGAAGAATTGGACGGCTGGACGGAAGATATTACCGGAGTCCGCACGCTCGACGAATTGCCGCTCGCGGCGCGTCACTATGTCGAACGCATTAGCCAATTGACCGGTGTACCGTTGACGATTTTTTCCGTCGGCCCGAACCGCGAACAAACGAACGTCGTCCGCAGTATTTACGCTTAAAGCCGTCCTACGGCGCCACACGACTCATTATAGCTACTTATGAGGGCTCCACAGGGCTCCGCGCTACACATTTTTATGCGGCGCGGAGTCCCTTTTTTATGATGCACACTACCCGCTTTCCGAGCGGTATGGCGAAGCTGTCGAAGTCAAACGGAATTCGCTTAAAGTGCGTCAAGATGTCCTCTCACCAATCGTCATCCGCGCTGTTGTGTCCTTTTGTGGGCGTAAGCGGATAATGCGCGCTTCTGCTCATCCGCTATAATTTTGCGTTGGTTGTCGATAATTTGGCGGTAACGCGGGGGATCGACTGTCTGGAATAAATGAAACAGCGGCCGCGTGTTCACTTCAAAAATCCACGGACACCCGCTGTCGTCAAAGCCGACATCTAACCCTAGCACGCGCAAGCGCGTAAACCGCTCGCAGAGGGCAGAAGCCGTCTCGAGCGCAATGGCGGTCAACTGCTGCTGGGCGTTCTTAATTTGTTCCTCACTAGCGTGGAAACTCTTGCTCAGTGCGTCGGCAAAAGAGAGGGCCATTCCGCCGCCAGCGCGATTCGTGACAACTTTTGCTTTCGCTGCTACTTTTGCGACCATGCCCATGATGACCCACTTCGCCTCCGGCTTTTGTACGACGATGCGAATGTCGAACGGGCGCCCTTTAATGCGCGCGAGCGGAATCCCGCGTTGTAAAATGTACCGTTTTCCGGAAAGCATGCGTTGTGTTAAAAAAGTGAGCAACGCGTTGTCGCCGATCACGTTTTTGCGCACGGTGGCATAATGGACGACATATTGTCCTCTCGCCGGCATTTCGACGCGCACGACGCCAACCCCCCCACCTCCTTTGTCCGGTTTCAAGTACACTAAACCGTATCGCTCTAACAGCGAGAATAAGTGCTCCCTCTGAAACCACGTCGTCGTTGGAATGTACGGCACGAGGCGCTTATTTTTGAGCATCACTTGTGTCTTCAGCCATTTACTGGCAATCTGTTGAAAAGGATATTTCCCCATGGCCTCCCCTTCTTCGTCCGCATAAGTGCTTGAAAAGTGCAGGAATCCTCCCTGCTTTACGCGTGTTGTTATTGCCGTTACCGTCGTTACCGTATCGTATTCAATCGCACTGTGGGAGGGAAGGGATTGTGTACACGAGTGGCGGAAGAGGTGAAAAGACGCTAGCGAAAAAAATGTCGCACATGCCGATGGAGGGGCGGCCGACCCTGCAATTCCCTCTCTGCACCCCGGTACAGTATGTTATCATTTGGTATATAGGGACGTTGTTTTTTGTTGTTTATTGTATGCCACGAATACGTTAAGAACACGCGTATTCGTTTACCATAGGAGAGGTGGACAAAGTGGTAGTAAATATTTTAGTTGTCGAAGACGAAAAGCCGATCGCCGATATTTTAAAATTTAACCTCGAAAAAGAAGGGTACGCGGTGACGTGTGTCGAAGACGGAAACGAAGCGATTCGCTCCGTCGAAAGCGCGCCGCCCGATCTCATTTTGCTCGATCTCATGTTACCGGGCAAAGACGGGATGGAAGTATGCCGCCACATACGCCAAAAACACCGCATGCCGATCATCATGCTCACGGCGAAGGACTCCGAGGTCGACAAAGTGTTAGGGTTGGAACTCGGTGCGGACGATTACGTGACGAAGCCGTTCAGTAACCGGGAGTTATTAGCACGCATTCGTGCCAATTTGCGCCGTTTCGAGCAGCAAAGCGAGCGGGACTCCGCCGCGGGCGAACAAGTAACGCGCATCGGCAATGTCACGATCGACATGCGCAGTTATTCGGTCGAAAAACAAGGGGAAGCGATCGAATTGACGCACCGCGAATTTGCCTTACTGAACTATCTCGCGCAAAATGTAAACCGCGTCCTCACGCGGGAACACTTGTTGCAATCCGTATGGGGGTACGACTATTTCGGCGACGTGCGCACGGTGGACGTCACGATCCGGCGCTTACGCGAAAAAATAGAAGATGACCCCAGTAAGCCGCAATATATCGTCACTCGCCGTGGGCTTGGATACACGATGCGGAATCCACACGCTGACAGGTGATGTTATGCGCCCGATGAGACGCTTATTTCAAACCGTGCAATGGAAACTTGTCATCATATATATTTCACTCATCCTCATTGCGATGCAAATTATCGGTCTTTACTTTATTCGCACCGTGGAGGGGTCGTTTGTCGACAATTTTACGGACTCCTTGAACTACCAGGCGCAGTCGCTCGCATTTAACGTCGAGCCGTATTTAAGTGACGGGCATGAAGCAGAAGGTGAAAAGTGGAAAGATCTAAATAAACTAGTGAACAATATTTTGACACTCAATAACGGTGGGGCGCAAGTGATCGACCGCAACGGCATCGTCGTCGGGGCGTCGGAGTCGGAAAAACAACTGCGCGGCCAGAAAAATGTCCAAGTAGAAGTTAACCGGGCCTTACTCGGAACGCGCGCCTCCGACATCCGTACCGACCGCATGTCCGGACATCGCATCATGGTCGCGACTGCCCCGGTGCAAAACGACGAGGGACAAACGGTCGGGGCCGTCTATTTGTGGGCGTCTATGAAAGGGATGTACGATACCGTGCGACGCATTAACAACATTTTAGCGACGGGGACGATCGTCGCCCTCGTCCTAACGGCCGCTCTCGGAGTCCTCTTGTCGCGCACGATTACGACTCCCGTCAAGGCGATTACGGAACAGGCAACCGCCATGGCTTCCGGTGATTTTAATCAAAGAGTTAAAATTATGAGTAATGACGAAATTGGCCAGTTAGGGGAGGCGTTCAACCATTTAACGGTGCGCTTAGATGAGGCGTTGTCCCAAAACGAGGAGGAACGGGGAAAACTCGCTTCCGTCCTTGCAAATATGAGTGACGGTGTCATTGCGACCGACTGGCAAGGGCGCATCGTCGTCTACAACGAGCGGGCACAGCATATTTTGCAGCGCAAGATCCGGCAAGGGGATGACTTGGTGGACGTATTGCCACCTTTTTCGCCTAAGCCGTCGTGGCCGTTGTTAGAGGAACGCGAGGTGTATGCCGAGGTCGGTTCCGGAGAAGAAGCTGTGACGCACCTGAAAATGTCGTTTACGACGTATCAGCGGCAAGACAGCCCGGGTGGCGCGATCGTCGTCGTGCAAGATGTGACGGAGCAAGAACGGTTAGAACAGCAGCGGAAGGACTTTGTAGCGAACGTGTCGCACGAATTGCGTACGCCGCTGACGACAATCAATAGTTATTTAGAGGCGTTAGACGACGGTGCGCTGCACGATCCCGAGTTAGGTCCACGTTTTTTGCACGTGACGCAAGCGGAGACGGAACGGATGATTCGCCTCGTAACCGACTTGTTGCATTTATCGCGTTTAGATTCAAAAGAGACGTATTTTCATAAACAAGAGGTGCCGCTCCTCCCGCTATTAGAGGAAGCGACTAACCGCTTCTTAATTCCGTGTGAACAGAAGCGGATCGCGCTGCAATTAAATGTCGCTTCTCCGCTGCCTACTGTGCGGGTCGATCGCGACCGGATCGTGCAAGTGGTGAACAACTTATTGTCCAATGCGCTAAAATATACACAAGAAGACGGTAAAATCGAAGTGAGTGCTGCAGTAGAAAGCGAGTCGTTCGTGAAAGTCAGTATACGCGATAACGGCATCGGCATTCCTAAGCAAGATTTATCGCGAATTTTTGAGCGGTTTTATCGCGTCGATAAGGCGCGTTCGCGCGCCATGGGCGGAACGGGGCTCGGTTTGTCGATTTCCCGGGAAATTGTACGCGCCCACGGGGGGCAAATCGACATTGACAGTTGCGTGGAGCAAGGAACGACTGTTTCGTTTACGTTGCCAGCGGTACGTAAGGGGGAATTCACGTGATCGAGCGGGTAAAATCGGTCGTATTAGCTGTGCTCATGTTGACGAGTTTGCTCTTAACGAGTTTGTTGTGGTACAGTTCCCCCAATGCGGAAGAGCTTGACCGGAACAATTACATCCCGCAGCAGGCGATTGGTGAGCCTGTGGAGTTGGAGCAGCTCGTCCTACCGCGCACGCTTGTGTTCCATTCCGGTACAGGGCGACATGCACTCGTGTTTGCCGACAATCAGCTGTACGATCGCATTGTTTCCTCGTTACACGACTGGCGCGTGTTACAAACGAAAAAGCGCGTCGTGAGTAAAAAAGAATGGGAGCGGCAACTACAGCATGCACAAGGTTGGGAACTCCGTTTTCCGACTTCTCTCCCCACGAGTTTGTTCGTCAACCGGCTGTTGCCGGATTTGAAAAACTTGGAAGAGCAACATTGGATTGACCGCATATGGATTTACCGCGAGCGGGGCGAAATGTTTGCCCTTTTCATCTCCGACCTCGAAAACAGCGTGTACGAGAGCAAAATCGTCATCGAAAGCGGAGATGATTTTCTGTGGGATCCCGATGGCAAGATGTTGGCAGTGAATCCAATTTTGTCCACGGAGACGTCGGCACGAGGGGAGGCTCCGGCGATCGTCAACATACAGTACTTCCCTGTGCAGCCGCTCGTCCTCCCTGAGAGACAAGCAGCGCTAAAAAGCATTGAACTGGATCATATGAAGAACTTGCTCTTTTTAGACCCGTCACTCGTGCGCGCCGTGACAAACCACGAGGACAATACGACGATTATGCAAGACGGTTCCCGCTCTGTTCGGTACGTCAAAGCGAATCGGATGCTCTATTATCAAAACTACAAAAAAAGTGTCGACTCGAAGTCGATCGCCACGGACTTGCGCCAAGCGATTAAGTTTGTCAATCAAAACGGGGCTTGGATGGGCGACCATTTTTTAGTGGTTGGCGAAGGAGTAGAAAGTGCGGAGCTGGCCAACCGCTATGCTTTTCGCGCGCTGCAACACGGGCTACCCGTATACGATAAAAAGAATAAAAATCGCTACGATACGCTGTTAACTGTCGAGAGTGAAGGTGGTCAAGTGTTGCGCTACAGTCGCTCTCTGTATTATCCGTCGCAGAAGAGCGACGTAACCGCAAACCGTACGGTCACTGCGGGGGGAGATGATTTGCAGCACTTAATGAAAAATGTCGATTTACGCCGCGTACGCGACATGTTTCCCGCTTACGAAGCCGTCACTAAAAAAGGGAAAGGTCTGTTATACGTTCCTGGATGGCGAATCCAATATATTGACGGAACCGAGGATTGGTTTTCGCCGCCTGTAAAGGGGAAGAAGGGATAAGATGGACTGGAGCAGGGCAAAAACGATTCTTATAATTTCTTTCGCTTGTTTAAACGCGCTCCTCGCCTATCAACTGTACGTGACGTGGACCGACCGCAATGAGGACAATGTCGTCAGTACGCGTACAGTCGAAGAGTTGAATCAATTACTCGCGGCGCACCAAATACATTTGGAAGACACGCTGCCGATGGATCTGCAAAAAATGGCATACGTCCAAGTACGCGTGGAACGGGACGATACTTCTTGGCACAGTTTGTCACCTGCGGTCGATGCAACCTCTGACAGAAGTCGCCAAAAGGTCGAAGCGGAACTAAAAAAGCAAATACCTTCCTTAAGTGGGTACGAATTCGCTATACTTGAAGGGAGCCGCGGGGAATGGCGTTACTACCAATTAGTTGACCAGTACCCGGTTTACGCGGCACCGCTAGCGATCAAACACGTCGATCAGCAGTTAACGGCTTTTCGACAAATTAAAGTACAAGTTTTGTCAAAAGAGCAGCCGAATGTCGTCATCTCGGCACACGCCGCCTTTAAAACGGCAGTCGAAGAGGGGTTCGTTCCGCACGGCGCGACGGTTAAACAAGTGCGCCTTGGCTATATCGGCCAGTTAGCAGAGGGAGACAAGCAGTTTTTAGTTCCCGTATGGCGCTTTCTCGTCGACGGTCGCGAGCCGACCTTCGTCAATGCCGTTACGGGGAGTATTGAAACAGAACACTTACAGTAACTTTGTATGGTGCAAGTGTCCGTGCAACACGTGTCCAAGCCAAATAATGTATGAACAACGTTTTGACCGGTTGGATCATCTAACTTGCGAGGAGGTAAACTGTGCGATTTAGTATATTAGCGAGCGGAAGTACGGGGAACGTTACCTACATTGAAACAGAACGCGTCCGCGTGCTCGTCGATGCCGGACTGAGTGGCAAGCAAATAGGCGCCCTGTTAGGAAAAATTGGCGTTAAACCGGAGTCGCTCGACGCCATTTTGTTAACGCACGAGCACCTCGATCACGTGAGGGGGTTAGGCGTGATGGCGCGGCGCTACGGTCTTCCGATTTATACGAATGAAGCGACGTGGCAGGCGTTGCCGAAATCGGTCGGGGACATTGCCGAAGCGCAGCGGCACATTCTACCGTGTGACGCGGAGATGACGATCGGCGATTTAGCCGTCGAATCTTTTGGCACGTCGCACGATGCGGCGGAGCCGATGGGATTTTGTTTACACCATAAAAACGCAAAGCTGAGCTTAATGACTGACTTAGGGTACGTAAGTGAAAAAATTGTCGCTAAAGTGCGTGGCTCTCACACGCTCATCTGCGAGGCGAATCACGACACGAACATGCTACAAATGGGGCGCTACCCGTGGAACGTGAAGCGGCGCATTTTAAGTGACGTCGGGCATTTGTCGAATGAAGATGCGGGAGATGCGCTATTGGACATTCTCGTGAGCGAGACGCGCAACGTGTACCTCGCCCATTTGAGCCGCGACAACAACATGATCGACCTCGCGCACATGACAGTGGCGAATGTTTTGACCGATTCCGGGGTAGAAGTAGGGAAAGAAGTACGGCTACACGATACATACCACGATCGGCCGACTCCGCTCGCTGAAACGTAGCGAGCTACTCGGAGGGCGATCTCGCGCAGCGGCGTTAGCTCGGGGCGACTCGCTGTCGATCGTCGCTCTGTGATCGTCGCTCTCCTTTACTGTTCGGCACCGTGCAGCGCACGGGGTGGCGGTTTTGTGGCCGAGTGTTAATGTAGACGCCTAACTTCATGGGTAGTCGCTTGTTTTACGGATTGTCGCTGAGGGCTGCAAGGTGCAATTGTGCGTCCAAGTCTGCTTTTGCTTGCGTGATTTCTTCACGCGTTACGAGACGTTTGGCGATTAATAGTTCGATCAGTGCGCCAATTAATAACGCATTTTCATAGTCTACGTCCTTCAAATCTGCGAGTTGTGCCATTACATTCACTTCTTCTATAGTCACCTGAAAGTCCCCCTTTGTCATCGATTATGGCCTTATCGCCCATTTTTAACACGTTTTCGAACTAAGCTGTAAAGGAATTGTGAATAAAAAGGTGGTTAAGATATATTAAGGAGAGGAAAGATTATATAACGCGTTAGCGGAAGGATGGAGCAGTCATGGGATATTACGATGAGGATAGTAGATATGAGCGGCAGCGTGCGCCGAAACGGAGCTCTTACATGTGGACTGCGCTTATTTCGGCGGTGATTGGCGGGCTACTCGTACTCGGTTTATCGCCGTTTATCTTACAACAGCAGCCCGGCGCAGAGCCACAATCGAAGGCAGACGTCGGTCGGAACAAAGACCAAGTGAACAATAAGGAGCAAGTGAAGTCTGTCAGTGTGAAGGTGACGGACAACATTGCCGATGCAGTCGACAAAGCCCGGCCAGCTGTCGTCGGGGTCGTTAACGTCACGCGCGGTGTCGACCCGTGGACGCGGGACGAACAATCGATGCAGCAAGGGACGGGGTCAGGCGCTATTTTCGAGAAAAAAGGTGGCAAGGCGCGCATCGTCACGAATAACCACGTCGTTGAAGGTGCCGATCGCCTCGAAGTCGTCCTAAGCGACGGGACACACGTGCCAGCAGAATTGGTCGGGACGGATGAACTGACCGACCTCGCCGTATTGGAAATTGACGCAGCCAAAGTGAAGGCAGTCGCCGAGTTCGGCGATTCAAGTCAATTGCGCGTCGGGGAGCCGGCGATCGCGATTGGCAACCCGTTAGGATTAGAATTTTCACAGACGGTCACTTCGGGCGTCATCAGTGCGGTCGACCGATCGATTCAAGTGAATAAAACGAATTCGATTCACGTCGTGCAAACGGATGCGGCGATCAACCCTGGCAACAGCGGGGGGCCACTCGTCAATATCGCCGGGCAAGTGATCGGCATTAACAGTTTAAAGATTGCCCAACAAGGGATTGAAGGGCTCGGCTTTGCCATTCCGATCAACGACGCCAAGCCGATCATTCGCGACCTCATGGCCCACGGACGTGTCATTCGCCCGCACATGGGGGTGCGGGTGACCGGTCTCGACGTGTTGTCGATGCAACAGCGGCGCATGCTTAACTTGCCGAACGATATCGAGGAAGCTGTGTTCGTTTACCAAGTTGACCGCGGTTCCCCAGCGTATGACGGCGGCGTGAGGCAAAACGACGTCATTGTCAAGTTAGATGAGACGAACGTCGCCGGCCCGGCCGAGTTGCAGTCGTACTTACACAAGGAGAAAAAAGTTGGCGACAAGATGAAGGTGACGTTGTATCGCGACGGGAAAAAGATGACGACCGAGATGACGCTCGGCGAGACGCCACTCAACCTGTTGCAGTAAAAGTTTCCAGGCAGCAATGCCGGGGCGGTTCCCACTGCACAATAGACGTCTAATTAGCGGCGGTGTCGTTTTCGCTACTCAGGATACGAAAACGTACCGTCAACTAAAAAATGAAGAGGAAGTGAACCTAGCCGTGAGAGGAAGCGGCTAGGTATTTTTTTGTACCGAATTGTCCGGGTAACTAATCCAGTCACTCCAACTGCCCGCGTACAGCTTGACGTTCACATCTTTACCGCTGAGGGCGAGGGCGAAGGGGTTCGCACACGCGGTGACGCCCGAGCCACAGTAGACGATGACTTCGGAGTTGTCGCTGGATCAGGTGATAACGCGGACGAATGATGTGTACGCTTTGCCAGGCGCTGAGAGGGGTTACTTTCCTGTGGCGCGTACGAACCCGCGTACGAACCACGGATCGCGCAGATGTTTTTTACGTTCGTGCTGTTGCAGTCACACAATTGGAACGATTTATGCAGTGCAAGCGTTAAAAAAGTAAGGGGGGAAGATTGTGTTATTTGTCAGGCAACAGACTCTCGACCGTTGGGTCGAACAACTTAAGCAAACAGTATACGAAGTAGACGGCACTGACTATTCTTTCATCGATCCGTATATTCGAAACAAACGATTTGTGGTACTCGGGGAGAGCAGCCACGGGGTAGGCGACTACCAAAGGATGAGAATTGCGCTCATCCATTATTTACAGCAACAACACGGGTTTGCAGGTGAGCCCCCCAACTAGGTTGCAAGGGGATTGAATACGGAATAAATGGGTGTGCGCGACATGGATACGAGGAGGTAGATCTTTTTTAATAGGTGCGGTGAGGCGGTCACCGTGTGTCATGGGAGAAAAACGGTGGTACAATGGATGGAAGAACACGTGTCGTCTTTCGAGGTGACATGAGTAACGGTATGAGGTGTTATAGCAGTTGGCACACGCAATGGCATTCGCGCAAGATGTGTTACAAAACTACTACGGGTACCCGTCTTTTCGGCGCGGGCAGGAGGAAATTGTCGCTAGCATTTTAGCGCGCCGCGACACGCTCGGCATTATGCCCACCGGAGGTGGGAAGTCCCTCTGTTACCAAATTCCCGCGTTATTGTTAGACGGCGTCACTCTCGTCATCTCGCCGCTGATTTCCTTAATGAAGGATCAAGTCGATGCGCTACACAGTATTGACGTCCCGGCGACGTACATAAACAGTTCCCTTTCGCAAGAGGAAGTCGACGAACGGATGGTTACGGCGGCACAAGGATCGTACAAGCTGTTGTACGTGGCGCCGGAGCGGTTGGAGTCGCCTAGGTTTACCGCGATGATCAAAAAGTTGCCCGTGCCGCTCGTCGCGGTGGACGAAGCACACTGTTTGTCGGCGTGGGGTCACGACTTTCGGCCCAGTTATTTAGCGATCGCCAAGATGATCGACTTATTGCCGGTGCGACCGATCGTCGCCGCGTTTACGGCGACCGCGACGAAAAAAGTGACCGAAGACATTGTGAACTTGTTAGGCTTGCGCGGCAATAATGTGTTCATCGCCGGCTTTGACCGGGAAAATTTGACGTTTAACGTCGTGCGTGGCGCGAACAAGCGCGATTTTGTGACCGAGTACGCGGCAGCCAACCGCGAGCAGTCCGGCATCGTTTACGCGGCGACGCGCAAAGAAGTGGATCAACTACACCACTATTTACAGAAAAAAGGGTTTGCCGTCGGCAAGTACCACGCAGGTTTAACGGAAGAAGAGCGGACGCTCGCGCAAGAACAGTTTTTGTACGACGACGTGCGTATTATGGTCGCGACGAACGCCTTTGGCATGGGCATCGACAAATCGAACGTCCGCTACGTCGTGCACTACAATATGCCGAAAAATATGGAGGCGTATTACCAAGAAGCGGGGCGAGCCGGACGCGACGGGGAAAAAAGTGCGTGTACGCTTTTGTTCAGCCCGCAAGATGTGCAAATCCAAAAATTTCTCATCGAACAGAGCCAAGCGGCTGACGAACGAAAAGCGTTTGAGTATAAAAAGCTGCAGGCGATGGTCGATTACTGCCATACAACGCGTTGCTTACGCCAGTACATCTTGCACTACTTTGATGACGCCCACGATGGCGACTGTGGCAACTGCAGCAATTGCAATGACTCGCGGGAGCTGGTCGACGTCACGGTCGAAGCGCAAAAAGTGTTCTCCTGCGTGCGCCGTATGAACGAAAACTTTGGCGCGACGATGGTGGCGAAAGTGCTCAAAGGGTCAAAAAGCCAGAAGGTGTTGCAACTCGGCTTACAGCGCTTGTCCACCTACGGCATTATGACGCGTCAGACGGAAAAAGAGATCGTCGACTTTATCCACCGCTTAATCGCGGAAGGCTATTTGACGTTGACGGAAGGGCAGTACCCTGTCGTAAAGCTGGCACCACCAGCCGTCGGTGTGTTAAAAGGGAAAGAAAACGTGTGGCAGAAGGTTCAGCAGAAACAGGAGCAAATCGTCGCCGACGACAGTTTGTTTGAAGCGCTGCGCCGGTTGCGCCGGCAGCTTGCGCAAGACGAAGGCGTACCGCCATACATCATTTTTCCCGACAGTACGCTTCGCGAAATGAGCCGCGTCTGCCCACTGAACAAATCTGCGCTACGAGGTGTCAAAGGGGTCGGCGAGGCGAAGTTAGCTAAGTACGGGGAAATTTTTTTAACGTTTCTTCGCGATTACGTAGCAGAGAACGAGCAACTGACAGCGGGGGATTAGTAGACGCGAATCGGTAAGTGGTTGCGAAGAAGTTGTAATGAATGAGGCGTACTTGTGATACGGCAACAGTTATAGTCGAGAGGTAGTTACAAAAGAACAAGTTGTGATACAAATGCAGTTGTGAATGAACAAGAAGGAGTAGTGAAGGGGAGTAGTGAAGGATCTCGTAGCAGGAGAAGTATAGAAAGAGAGAGAAAGAAGGTTAACGCCGTGGAGAGGATTGAGCGAGAGCCATACTACCCGATTTTAATTTTAATCGGCGTCGCCCATTTTTTGAACGATTTAATGACATCGGTCGTACAGGCAATGTTGCCGGTCCTGCAGAAAGATTTGCACTTGACATACGCTCAGCTTGGTACAGTCGTCATGGTCAGTACGTTGACGGCGTCACTGTTACAGCCCGTCGTCGGACTGTTTACCGACAAACAGTCGCGCCCGTGGTTATTGCCGTTGGCGGCGTTTTTTTTCGTGTGCGGTTTACTTGGGGTGGCGAATGCGCACAACTATGCGACGACGCTGCTCTCCGTCGTGCTCATCGGGTTCGGTTCGGCTACGTTTCACCCGGAAGGCTCGCGTGTCGCCCATTTAGCTTCCGGCCCGCGCAAAGGGTTGTCGCAGTCGATTTTTCAAGTCGGCGGAAATGCGGGACAAGCGTTTGGGCCTATAGCGGTTTTGTTTGTTTTTTTGCCGTTTGGACTAAAAGGTGCTTATTGGTTAATTGTCGCGGCAGGAGCATCTGGCGCCATTTTGCTCGTCATCGCGAAGTGGTACCGGCAGTTCAAGGTGAGGAAAGCAGTACAACGCGAAGGGGAGAACGCTGCGCCACAGTACGGGGCACTCGCGTTACTCGTCGCTGTCGTGAGCATGCGTTCGTGGATTCATAGCGGTGTCTCCAGTTTTTTGCCGCTCTACTATGTCAATGTGGCCGGGTGGACGCTTAAAACGGCAGAAATCGCTCTGTTTATTTTTTTGTTGGCGGGTGCAGTCGGGACGTTTTGTGGCGGCGTGTTATCGGAACGGTATGGCATGAAAAACATACTCATCTTCTCGATGGTCGGGACGATTCCTTTTTTGTTACTGTTGCCGTACGTCGACGGCGTCTGGTCGTTCGTCGTCGTCTTTATCGTCGGTTTCATCAGCTTATCGAGTTTTTCGGTGACGGTCGTGTACGGACAGCATTTGTTTCCGGGAAAGATCGGCCTCGTCTCTGGCCTTATGATCGGGTTTGCGATCGGCATGGGAGGCATCGGCGCCTCGCTCATGGGCGGTTTAGCCGACCGTATCGGCTTAGCGGCGCTGTTGCAGCTGTTTGCCGCGCTGCCGCTGCTCGGGGGGTTGCTCGGGCTGCCGCTGCCGAACGATCAACGGGAGCGGCAGTTGAAACAGTCGGCGTAAAGTAGCGGCGTTGCGACTGAAACACCGCATATACGGGCCAAGCCAATAACCGACAGTGTCCATCGGAGCTCCTTTTCTTCAAGTACAAAACATACAAAAACCGTAAGTATTACGTAAGAAAAACGGAAGGGAGCAGGAGTGCCCTTCCGTTTACGTGGCGTGGCATTAACGTTGTCGCGTGTCGCGTTATAACATTCAAATTAACGGTTGCAGCCGCTCTTGCAAGCTACGGCTCACAGCCCGCCAAAGTGACTCGTCGGACAGAATGCGCGCCTTGAATGTCCGGTACATTTCGCGTTGCTTCTCCTCGTACGTCGGGTCGTCTTCGGCGGGAATCGTGGTGCGAAGGTCGTCGATCAGTTGTTGTACTTCCGGTGCGCGCGGACCCCACACCGCTTGTTCGTCGCCAGACTCATCGATAAAAATGAAAATTGGGATCGAGCGAGACGTGCCGTTCGTCAAATACTGATCCATCAGTTCTAGATTTTTGTCGCGGACGAGCAACCGGATGTCCATCGCTGCTGTGTCGGCAATGTGCATCAAAATCGGCACCGACAGCATCGCGTCGCCACACCAATCGGCCGTTAAGGCGATGACGCGCAATTGCTGTGCCTGCAACTGGGTAAAGAAGGCGCGATCTTCTTCCGTCAGGGCAAAAGTCTCGTATACGTGCAGCATATCTTTTTTATTAATTTTCATGCTGTCGATATAATCTTCGGTCGTCATTCCGGATTCAAACCAATCGTTTAGCGTTACCTTTTCATTTAACAGGTTTTCTTCGTTTGCCATCATTTTTTCAGCCTCCGTCATATGTGCTTCGCGCACTGTCACACGACACATTCTTTCTAAACCAAAGTATATAAAAAACCGTTGGCGAAGACAAACGGTTCCTTTGTGAGGTGTAACGTTTATAACACCATTGCGGCGACGATCCCGAAAATGAACAGCGGAATGTTGAAGTGAATAAACGTCGGGACGCACGTATCCCATATGTGATGGTGTTGCCCGTCGGCATTTAATCCAGACGTCGGGCCGAGTGTGCTGTCGGACGCAGGGGATCCGGCGTCGCCGATCGCGCCAGCGGTGCCGATTAACGCCGCAGTCGCTAGCGGACTAAAGCCGAGTGCCGCACAGAGCGGGACGAACACTGTGGCGAGAATGGGGATCGTACCGAACGATGTCCCGATGCCCATCGTCACGAGCAGACCGACGGCGAGCATGATCGTCGCACCTAACAGTTGGCTGCCGCCGAGCCATTCACTAGCGGCTTTGACGAGTTCGTCGGTGGCGCCCGTCTCGCGCAAAATATGGCCGTATCCGGAAGCGATTAGCATGACAAAGGCGATGACGCCCATCAGTTTGATGCCGTCTTGCACGAGTCCGTCGCCGTCGGTCCATTTGACGACGCGGGTGAAGAATAACGTCAATATACCTCCGAGCGCACTGATGACGAGCGATTCGTACTTAAATTGTAAGGCGACGACGACAACGATGGCGACGATCGTCAACGTGTGTTGCCACGTCCAAGCCTTTTTGGCTTGCTCTGCGGCAGCAGCTGCTTCGTTTGACGCGGCAAAAGTAACGAACGAGTCGTACGTGCGCGGTTTGCGGTATGTGAACAATACGGCAATGATGAGCCCGAGCACCATACCGCCGACCGGGATGAGCATCGCGGACGGAATTTGTGACAGTTCGATTGCCACTCCATTTTTCGTCATCTCTTCTTGGACAATCCCTTGGAAAATTAAGCCGAAACCAGCCGGAATAAGAATGTACGGTGCTTTTAATCCGAAAGTGAGTGCCGTGGCGACGGCGCGACGGTCGATCTTTAAGTGGTTAAAAATGGCGAGTAACGGCGGAATGAGAATCGGAATAAAGGCGATGTGGACTGGAATGACGTTTTGCGATAAGCAGGCGAAAGCGGCAATCGTAAAGACGATGACGGTGTGTTTCCCTTTCATCTTCGGGAGCACAGACTGGATAAGCAGTTCTGTAATACCCGTACGGGCAATAATGACGGCGAAAATCCCTAGTAAAAGATAACTGAGCGACGTTTCTGCTTGTCCGCCCATCCCGGCGATGAGCGTTTTGAATGTCTCTTCTATCGGTAATCCTGCTGACAAGCCGGCGACGGCTGCCGCCGCGAGCAAAGCAAATATGACATTAATGCGGGCTAAACTGAGGGCGGCGAGCACGAGTACAGATAAAATGACAGGGTTGAGTAGCAGCACGTGACAATCCTCCTCTTTTCGCGGTAATGAATAATATTATTTTATCATATTACCACATTAAAGTGGCGATACGATAAAGGTAATATCTGCAAACTGGCAGTATGGAACCGAGAGGCGCAACGATGCCGCCTCTCAGGTTAACGAAAAGGATTGGGCTGCTCGCGGACGTTGGGTCGTACGATTGTGGGGCGGCCGTACCGTCATTGAATCCACGCCGCAACGCGCTCGATGTCGGCGCTCAGCGAGCGGTCACTCGTTAGCGGCGCCACTAACGAGCGCACGTCGCGGTGCAGTTGCTGCGTGCCCCGTCCTGCCTTTTCCGGTCCGCGCACGTCGAGTGCTTGGGCAGCGCAAATTGCCTCGATCGCTAACACGCGGCGGGCGTTTTGTACGATTTTTAGCGCGTGGCGCGCTGCGGTCGTTCCCATGCTCACGTGGTCTTCTTGGTTGGCGGAAGACGGAATCGAATCGACACTCGCTGGGTGGGCGAGCACTTTGTTTTCCGAGACGAGTGACGCGGCGACGTATTGCGGGATCATCAACCCCGACTGCAACCCCGGTTCAGGGCTTAAAAAAGCGGGCAAGTCGTTCAACTGCGGGTTGACGAGCCGTTCGATGCGCCGTTCCGAAATGTTGGCCAATTCGGCGACGGCGATTTTTAAGAAATCGAGTGCCAAGGCGATCGGTTGTCCGTGGAAGTTGCCGCCGGATATAATTTCACCACTTTCTGTAAAAATGAGCGGGTTGTCCGTTGCTGCGTTCATTTCGATTTCTAGTTTTTGCTTGACGTAAGTGAGCGCTTGGCGGCTTGCCCCGTGCACTTGCGGGATGCAGCGCAGCGAGTACGCGTCTTGTACGCGCTGTTCACCTTGCCGCGTGACGAGTGTGCTGCCTGAAACGCGGGTCAAGATGCGCTGAGCGACTTCGGCCTGTTCTGGATAAGGGCGTACGGCGTGTACGTCAGGGGCAAACGCGTCAGTAATGCCGCGCAGCGCTTCTAACGTCATCGCCGCAATGTCGTCGGCGCGGTGCGCGACAGCCTCCGCATGCAAATAGGCGATCAGTCCGGTTGCCGTCATCGCTTGCGTGCCGTTGATGAGTGCCAGTCCTTCTTTGGCGGCGAGGCGAAGCGGTGTGAGACCAGCCTTAGCTAATGCGTCGCTGCCGGATAGGCGCTGACCGCCTGTGATCGCTTCCCCTTCGCCGACGAGGACGAGGGCAAGGTGCGCCAGCGGTGCTAAATCGCCGCTCGCTCCGAGAGACCCTTCACTCGGGATGACTGGGTGGATCTGTTCATTTAATAGCGCGAGGAGCCGTTCGAGCAGTTCGCGGCGCACGCCGGAAAAGCCCTTCGCCAGCGCATTTGCACGCAGTAGTAACATGGCGCGGCTAATCGGTTCCGGAAACGGTTCGCCGACGCCGCAAGCGTGACTGCGAATAAGGTTTAGCTGTAAGTCACTGACCATGCCGTTTTGAATCGCTACATCGCTAAATTTGCCGAATCCGGTCGTAATTCCGTAGACGACGTCGTCATTTTCGACAGCCTGTTCGACGAGGGCGCGGCTTTCTTCCACGCGTTTCCACGCAGCAGCTGTTAAAGCGACTTTCTCGCGGTCAAATACAACCGCGCGGCACATGTCGAATGTGAGTGTCTTTCCATCGAGTAAAATCATGTACGCTTTCCCCCTCAATATAAAAAGGAGGCCACACTAAATAAGTGTGACCTCCTAATGGACTAATGGACTATAGGTCGCTTTCAGTACGAGCACTATATTGTCAAATACTGCGTCAATGTTCTACCGTACGACGCAACCGGCGAACATAACACGTCCTTTTCATTATACGAATAGGAAGCGCTTTTAACAAGAGGCGACTTCTGCTCTTTGTGATACGAAGACGACATCACTTTTTTCCTAGAAAAATTGAGCAACACCTTGACAACTAAGGAGTAAGCGCATACTATTTATTTACGGAATATATATGGAATATATCCGAATATGGTCAAAAAAAGACAGGAGGTATTGTATTGAGTCAAACACCGCAACAGGTACAGCTAGAGGGTGGCAATCAACCGAAGGGATTGCTCCGCTTTTTGAACGTCATCGAGCGAATGGGGAACAAACTGCCGGAGCCGTTTATTTTGTTCTGTTACTTAGCACTGTTTGTTGTCATTATATCGGCGATCGTCAGTGCGCTCGGCGTATCGGTCGTCCACCCGGGAACTGGCGAGGATACGCCGATCAAAAGTTTGCTTTCTAAGGAAGGCATCACGTATATGTTGACGGAAATGCTAACCAATTTTACCGGCTTTAAGCCACTCGGTTTAGTGTTGGCGATGATGCTCGGGATCGGCCTTGCCGAAAAAGTAGGGCTGTTAGAAACTGCGATGAAGAAGACGATTGTCGGTGCACCGAAAGCGTTAATTACGTATGCGGTCATATTTGTCGGAATTATGGGCAACTTAGCTTCCGACGCCGCGTTCGTCATTGTGCCACCGCTGGCGGCGATGGTGTTCTACACGGTCGGGCGGCACCCGTTGGCCGGTTTGGCAGCCGGTTTTTCCGGTGTCGGTGCCGGCTTTACGGCCAACTTGTTAGTCACTGGCACGGACGCGCTACTTGCCGGTATTTCAACTGAGGCAGCAAAGACGATCGATCCGAATGTCATCGTTACTCCGGTAAGTAACTGGTACTTTATGGGCTCATCCGTCATTTTCTTATCGGTGATTGCAGCGCTAGTGACTGAAAAAATTGTCGAACCGAAGTTAGGACAGTACAAGGGCGAAGTGAAAGTGAAGATGGATGAAGCGACACCGCAAGAAGTGCGCGGATTGCGTCACGCGGCATTTGCTGGGATTGCATACGTCGCCTTACTCGTGTTGGCAATCTTCGTTCCGGGGTCACCACTCGTGAATGAAAAAGGTGGGTTAATTCCTTCGCCGTTTTTAGACGGCATCGTACCGATTATTTTGCTCTTTTTCGTCACGGTCGGGGTCGCGTACGGGGTAACGGTGAAGAAAGTTACACGCACGGGCGACATTCCGAAGTATATGGCAGAAGCGATTAAAGACATGTCTGGATATATCGTGCTCATTTTCGCGGCAGCGCAATTTATTGCCTACTTTAACTGGAGCAATCTCGGGACGTGGGTCGCCGTCGAGGGGGCCAACTTATTAAAAGCGATTAACTTGACGGGGTTAGGGGCACTCATCGCCTTTTCAATTTTAGCGGCACTTTTGAACTTGCTCATTTTCAGCGGATCGGCGCAGTGGGCGCTAATGGCGCCAATTTTTATCCCGATGTTTATGTTACTCGGCTTCAAACCGGAACTCGTGCAAGCGGCGTTTCGCATCGCCGATTCGTCGACGAATGTCATTACGCCGCTCAATCCATACATCGTCGTCATCCTCTCGTTTATGAAGGAGTACGACAAAAAAGCCGGTTTCGGTACGTTGATTTCGATGATGTTGCCGTATAGCATCATTTTCTTAAGCTTCTGGATCGTGTTGCTCATCGTGTTTGTCGTGTTTGGAATTCCGCTCGGACCGGGGGTGAGTATGTAAGGGGCAAGTAATTGAGCGACGTCCTTGACGATTAGGAAGTTAATTCGCGTCATAAGTGTAACGGCAAAATATATATAGGGGAGAGACCGCTATGGATTTTAAAGGAAAGGGCGCACGCGTTCGCGAGTTCGTTACGTCAGTTAGGAGGGATCTACATCGCCATCCCGAACTAGGGGGTGCAGAACGGCGCACGTCAGGGCGCGTACAGACGTTTTTGCGGGAGTGGGGCATCGACGTGTATACCGGCTTTGCCGGGACGGGAGTACTAGGGGTTATTAATCCCGAGAGTGATGGGCCGTGCGTCGCCTTGCGCGCCGATATGGACGCTTTACCGATTCAAGAAAAAAACGCATACGACTTCGTTTCGACTGTTCCCGGTACGATGCATGCGTGCGGGCACGATGCACATACGGCGATGTTGCTAGGGGCAGCCAAGTTACTGCAAGCGGAGGCCGACGCCTTGCCGGGAAAAGTGTTGCTCGTCTTTCAGCCGGCGGAGGAAGTATCGCCACACGGAGGAGCAGGTCCAATGATGCAGGACGGGGTGTTTCAGGCGTACCGCCCGGACGCCGTTTTCGGGCAACACGTATGGCCTGATTTGCCAGTTGGAGAGGTCGGTGTCGTGTCGGGGCCGATTATGGGTGCGTCCGACCGTTTCCGCATCGTCGTCAGTGGGCAAGGTGGACACGCGAGTATGCCGCACCAAGGGGTTGACGCGATTGTGATTGCGAACCAATTGCTACAAGCGATACAAACGATCGTCAGTCGCAACGTTTCGCCGCAAGAGGCAGCGGTCGTAACGGTCGGTCGCATGAGCGGCGGAGTCCGCTACAACGTGATTGCTGCTGAGGTAGAGATTGAAGGGACGGTGCGCACGTTTCGTCCGGAAGTGAAGCAGATGGTAAAGCAACGGCTGAGCGACATCGCCGAGCGCGTCGTGCAGGCGATGGGCGGAACGGTGGCGTTCGACTATTGGGACGGCTACCCAGCGACCGTCAATCGAGCGGCGGAGACGGAAACGGTGCGCGGGGCGGCTTTGCACATCCTCGGGGAGGGCGGGCTGCCCGACGTACAGCCGGCACTCGCGGGCGAAGACTTTTCCCGCTTTTTAGAGCGGTACTCAGGCGCCTTTTATTGGCTCGGTTGCGGCAGTCCCGACCCGTTGCTAAACAAACCGCTCCACGATGCAGAGTTTCACCTCGACGAAGCGTGCCTGCCGCTCGGCGCGGAACTGCTGGCACAAGTGGCGGCGAACTTTATGCGCGAAAGGCGGGATAGACAGTGAGCGATGCGCGGCCTACGAATGGCGACGGCAATCGCGATTGGCTCGCGCGCGACGTGGCGCAACTGTACCCCCAGCTCGTTAAGTGGCGGCGAGACTTTCATCGCTTTCCGGAACCGGGGTGGACGGAATACCGTACGACGGCGCGGATCGTCTACTGTTTGCGCGAGTGGGGGTGGCGTGTCTATTTAGGAGACGATGTGACGCGTGCCGACAAGCGCATGGGAGTCCCGGCGGAGTCCGTGTTGCGCGCCAGTGAGGAGCGGGCGCTTGGCGCTGGCGTCTCCGCTGAACTGCTCGCGGCGATGCGCGGCGGAAAGACGGGCGTCGTCGCCGAGTGGGCGACGGGAGTCCCTGGTCCAGTGATCGCGTTCCGCTTTGACATCGACAGTAACGACGTGGCAGAAGCGACTGACGAAACGCACCGACCGACAGCGGAACGGTTTAGCTCCGAGTACGCAGATTGTATGCACGCGTGTGGCCACGACGGGCATGCTGCGATCGGCTTAGGCGTCGCTCGCCTCGTCGCACAGTACGCGAACCGATGGAAAGGGACGATTCGCCTGCTGTTTCAACCGGCGGAAGAAGGCGGGCGCGGTGCGCTGGCGATGGTGCGCAAAGGTTGGCTCGACGACGTGGACGTCTTTTTAAGCGGGCATATCGGTTTTCGTAGCGATACACTCGGGGAGGTTGTGTTAAATGCACACGGTTTTTATGTGACGACGAAGTGGGACGCTGCTTACGCGGGACGGGCAGCGCATGCCGGCGGAAACCCGGAGCTCGGTAAAAATGCGCTGTTAGCAGCGGCGACAGCCGCGTTGAACTTACACGCGATTCCGCGACACAGTGGCGGTGCTTCGCGTGTCAATGTCGGGACGCTCTACGCGGGTACAGGGCGAAACGTCGTGCCCGCCGAAGCACACATGGCGCTGGAAGTGCGCGGGGAGGACGACACGGTGCACCGTTTTCTCGATGAAGAGACGGTGCGCATTTTACGCGCCGCTGGCGACATGTACGATGTAGGGCTCACATTGGACAAAGTCGGTTCAGCGGGACAGGCGGAAGGTGATGCGGCGTTAATTGAGCAGCTGCGGCCGCTTTGGCAGGGCGTGTCCGACGTGCACACGGTGCGCGACAGTGTCGTTTTTGGCGCTTCCGAAGACGCGACGCACATGATGCAGCGGGTGCAACAGCGCGGCGGGATGGCATCGTATATGCTATTCGGCACCCCGCTCGCCGCGCAGCATCACCAGTCGACCTTCGACTTCGACGAACGCGTGTTGCGCGTAGCGGTCGAAGGGTATGTACGGACATTGACGATGTTTCTGCAGGAATAGGATAAAATTAGGTAACGGTTGCGTCGCACGTCACACCGATCTGCTATAATAAAGGAAATATTGGCGGATGGTTGTGGTGCGAGAGATGGCGATTAAGGTGGGATTAATCGGACCTGAAGATTCGGTGAAACTGATGGTGGAGATGGGGCGGGAACACCCCAACCTGACGTTTCTCCCTTTTTGTTATCGAAATGTGCAAGAAATGACGGCGCACATTGAAGCGGAGCGCGCGGTCGATTATTGGCTCTTCTCTGGTCCTGTCCCTTACGAGTACGTCGTGCAGCGGGGAATGTTGACCGAGGAATGTGCGCTGTATACGCCGCTCATCGGTTCTAGTTTGACGAGTACGTTGCTGAAAGCGGTCATCCACCGCGGACTTAAACTTGCGCGCATCAGTTTTGATACGTATAAAGAGAGTGAAATCGCCGAGGTGTTTACGGAACTCGGCATTGAACCGGAACACTTCGACGTGTTGCCCTTTCACGACTACTTGGAAACGGAGAAGCTCGTCGCTTTTCATCGCGACTGTTACGAGCAGCGGACGGCGGATTACGCTATAACGTGCATCCAGTCCGTCTACCAGCAGTTGCAACAGGAAGGCGTGCCCGTGTTGCGCGTCGTACCGACGCGGATGATTATTCGCCAGACGATGGCGTTATTACAACAAAAAATTGCTACCGCTCATTACATTCACTCGTCGATTGCGGTCGTAGCGGTCGAATTCGCTTGGCAGTCGTCTGAGCCGGAAGCGACGTATTCGTATAAGTTCCGTCAGCAGCAGCTCGCCTTTGAAGAGAAGTTGCTCGCCTATGCCGAAACAGTCGACGGATCGCTGATCCGTACGGGCGACGTGTCGTTTTTCATTTTTACGACGCGCGGTGTGTTGGACGATCGGGCGCAGGCGGGGCACAGCATGGGACGGTGGTTGGAAGAATTGTACGCCGAGACGCAGTTGAAGGCGTACGCCGGCATCGGCTATGGACAAACAGTGTTTACCGCCGAAAAAAATAGCCGCCTAGCCTTGCAGTTTGCCAAACAGTACGAGCCGCTGCACGCCTTTCTCGCGACAGAAGAAGGAGAGGTGCGCGGACCGCTAACCGCAACGGGCGATGCGAGAACCGATGTCACTTTTGCGTTGCGTAACGACGAACAGACGTCGCCGCAGTGGATGCGCGTACAGGCGTATTTGCGAAAGTACGGAAAAAGCGACGTGACGGCGAACGAGTTAGCGACGTTGCTGCGGGTGACGACCCGCAATGCGCGACGTATTTTAGTTGAACTGGAGCAAGCGGGGCTCGCCCGGGTCGTCGGGGAAGAACGGCCGGGTCCGAAAGGGCGCCCGCGCAAAGTGTACCGCGTCGAAGTCGAACGGTAATGAGACAAGTGTGTCCTTGCGCGCCCATGCCAGTGGGCGCGTTTTTTGGCTATTAAGCCTCGACTCCAGGGTTAGCAAACAAAGGTTAACCTCTGTCATTGATCGTTAGGAGCACTTAGCTTCGGTATGCGCTCCGTCGTATGGTCTTCCGTTGAGCTCTTTTTGTAACTTGTTGAGATTGCGGTGTAGCCCGATCGCTGCAAAGAAAGCAATGACTAATAGTAGATCAAAAATGTAAAATGTCGTCGTGTAGCTCTTAGTCGCATCGTACACCGTCGATACGATCATCGGACCGGCGATGCCAGCCATTGACCAAGATGTCAGTAAATATCCGTGAATTGCGCCTAATTGTTTCGTCCCAAAAATATCGCCGATGAAGGCTGGGAGGCAAGAAAATCCCCCGCCGTAACAGCTAACAATAATAAAAGCGAGAATAGAAAAAAACACGTCATTGGAAGTGTAAGGGAGTAAGAAGAAAGCAACAACTTGGATCGCAAAAAACAGCAAATATATGTTTTGTCGTCCGATATAGTCAGAAAATGCTGCCCAACCAATGCGCCCTGCCCCGTTAAACAAGCCGATTAAGCCGACCATCGTCGCTGCGGCCATGACGGACATGCCAGTTATTTCTTGGGCCATAGGCGAGGCGACAGATAAAATCATAATACCTGCAGAAATGTTTATAAACATCATGGTCCAGAGGAGCCAAAACCGCGGAGTCTTGATTGCCTCGCTAGCTGTCATTTGTGCAAGGTCTGTCTTTACTTTTACACGGCCGGAAGTTACTGTTTCTTTCATACCGGGTGGCATCCAGCCCTCTTGCGGCCGTTTCAAATACGATGCGCCGAGAGACATGAGGAGTAGGTACATGACTCCTAAAATATAAAATGTGTTTGGGATGCTAGTCACTTCTATTAACCGACCTGCAATCGGGCCAGTCACTGAGGCGCCTGCTCCGAATCCCATCACGGCTATACCGGTAGCTAATCCCCGGCGGTCGGGAAACCATTTGACCAATGTTGAGACGGGAGAGATGTAACCGACGCCGAGCCCGATTCCTCCGATCACGCCGTAAAACAATAAAAAAAGTGGGTATGATTCAAGCGTTATGGCTACACCGGCACCTAATGTCCCTATACTAAAAAACGCCGCAGCCACGAATGCCGCTTTCCGCGGTCCGTATTTTTCTACAAAACGGCCTAAAAAAGCTGCAGACATCCCGAGCATAAAAATCGCGATCGTAAAGGCTAAGGAAACGTCTGTCGTATTCCATCCGTACTGTGTAGAGAGAGGTTTTTGATACACGCTGTAAGCATAGACAGAGCCGATCGATAGATGTATAGCTACGGCGGACAGTGCGATTAACCATCTGTTTTTTGTTTTCCCCACGATGCATACTCCTCTGCTGCTCATATTGTTGGAACGGAGAATAGGATACCGGAGACATTTTCATGGCCAGCGAGATAAAAAATGGGTGGCTTCCGATTTGAAAGATTTTAATGTCCTACTTGCCACGGACGGTGCGTCCGATGGTGGGTGTGTGTCGTTTGGTGGGAATGCGGGGTGTGGCTGTGAGTGCTCTCGTCATGTGCACGCGTCACCCTTTTAGGCTCTGCACCATACTCGATTCGCCTTCGTACGGATTGAGGAGTGGTAATGAGAGCAGGGGAGCCGTATACGCGTTTCGCAACGGAATGACACTTAGGACATATTGTATCTTTGTCAAGCTCTTTGATCGTTTGCCACGTTTCAAACGGTCCGCATGCGGTACACTTAAATGTATATAACGGCATCTGTTCACCCCCCCTCTGGTTAAAGTCGCCCCTTAATTATTGTTTAACGCGGCAACTTTGCGCGAATTTCTTCACTAAAAATGGCTGTCGGGATCGACACAGTGCAACACGCATTCGGTACGTCGACAATACCGGCAATTCTACCTTCAATAGGTGCACAACTAAGCAACATATACGCTTGCTCACCGGTAAAGCCGAGCGTCTTTAGAAATTCAATCGCATTTAAGCAGGCGCGGCGATAGGCGGTCGTTGAATCGATATAATACTGCTCACCGGTAAACTCGTCTACGGAAATACCTTCAAATACGAGGTATTCGGAGAACTGCGGCTCGACAGGTCCCGGCTTAAAGACCGGATTATCGACAATGTGGTATTTTTCCATGCCGCCTTTAATAACTTCAACATGTAAATCGATCCAACCGGACATTTCGATGCCGCCGCAAAATGTAATTTCGCCATCTCCTTGCGAGAAGTGCAGGTCACCGACGGAAAGTTTAGCGCCGTCGACAAAGACTGGGAAGTAGACGCGTGATCCTTTGGACAAGTTTTTAATGTCACAGTTGCCCCCGTTCTCTCGCGGTGGCACTGTACGCGCGCCTTCTTTGGCAACGCGTTCAAACTGTGCGCCGCGCAATGAACCGAGGACAGCGTAGTCGGGTGTGGGGGGGTTCGCTAAAGTCGGCACCCGCTGTGGGTCTTGCGCCCTAAGTTTAGCCTCCCGCTCGTTCCACTTAGCCAGCATGTCGTGGGAGGGAGCTACGCCGATGATGCCGGGGTGGATAATTCCGGCAAACTTAACGCCGGGAACGTGACGGGAGGTCGTGTAAATACCGTGAAAGTCCCAGATTGATTTCGCAGCTTGCGGATAGTGGTCGACGAGAAAACTGCCGCCGTTCTCTTTAGCAAAGATGCCATTAAAACCCCATTCGGCTTCGGGGAGTGGTCCGACATCTAAAATATCGACGACGAGCAAATCCCCTGGTTCAGCTCCTTCTACGTGGACGGGGCCACTTAACACGTGCACCCTTTCTAAGTAGGCATCGCGTATGTCGGACGGATCGTCGTCGTTGGCGATTTGACCGTCGGTCCACTCTTTACACTCCATGCGAAAGACCTCGCCTGGCTTGACAGAAACGGCTGCGGGTATGTCCGGGTGCCATCGGTTGTGTCCGGGGATTTCCTGTTCTTCCATCTGTTTTGTGACATCAATCGGGAAGATGACTTCTGGCATGAGGATACCTCCTAGATTTGTTCAACGACTGTGAAATAGTGACAACAATTCATGACACGATACGCATTAATTGTTTACGACGCTACTTCTTGTGAGTGATTGAACAATAGATGCCAGACAAACGCTGTTGTCAAACTGTTAGACACCCATGCACGGTTGGCGCTTTCATCATCATCCATACGCATTCACAAGGAAAAGTATCACAACCTTATTTTCGTATTAACTCTCAATGTACCTTAAATAATTATTTTTGTCAAATTAATAATAATATAGTTGGTATTTTGTACTAACTATTGATTTAAGTATGTGATGGTAGTAAATGATTGCACGTTACGGCGACATGTGATCCTGGCGCAAGCTTTTATGGCTGCACGCGTTCGATCGCAATTAGTAACGTTGGCCAATCGCTCGCTTGTTCAATCGCCGTAAACGCTAGCCGGTAGGCGGATACGAGCCATTCGACGCCAACGCGTTCGGTTGCGTCGCGAGCGGCGATCAGTAACTTCACGGCAATCACCTAAGGCGAAGAAGCTAAAAGGTGCCACCGCGGTACACGGTGGCGAGGCAGTTCGGGTGTGCCTTTCGGTTCAGCACTTTTTATGTCATCGGGCATTTTTCCACGCTTGTTACGTCGCAGGGAAATTCGGTCCGTCTACATTGCGGTTGTCAATTGGCTCGTCGTCCTTATGGGCCTGCTGTTGTGCATGCTGTCTCTGCTCGAGAGACATGTTTTCTTCGGGTACGTCGATCTCGTTGTGCGGTGTTTGTCGTTTGTCTGCTTCTCGTTTCGGCAACTGCACGCACCTCCTTTCCTCATGCGGTGGGAACATCTAACTATCGTGAGACTGAAACATATGTATATATTGTCCCACCGACCGGCTAAACATAAAGGATTGATAAAAAAAATGCCCGCCTTTTCCACTAACGACCGTTTTGTGCGATAATAGGGGAGGTGGAAAAGGAATGTCCGTTATTACTGCTTAGTACTGTAGAAACGATGGGGGTATTCAATTGTCTCACTTTAAAATAGTTGCTTTAGACATGGACGGTACATTACTTGACGACGAATTAAACGTCTCGCGTGCAAACCGGGAGGCGATCGCCGCTGCCGAGCAGCTTGGCGTTAAAGTCGTGTTAAGCACAGGTCGAAATATTGGCAGTGTACGCGAATACGCCGCTTCACTCAGCCTTTCTTCATATTTTGTCACAGCTAACGGCGCAGAAATTTGGGAAGGGCCAAACAACGTCTTGGCGCGGCACCGCATACCTACCGACATCATCGCCTGGTTAGTCGAACTTGCACATCAGCACGACACGCGCTATTGGGGAATTACGACTGACGGGCCGCGGCGGGGCGCACATTTTCCGTCTGACTTGCACGCAGAGGAATGGTTGAAATTCGGTTATTCCTCCTCCGATTTGCGTAAGTTAGCGGCCATTCGCGAAGTACTAAGGACAAGTGGGCAATTAGAGGTGACTAATTCTGCGGTGACGAATATCGAAGTCAATGCGAAAGGCGTCAGCAAAGCGAGTGCCCTTCAGACGGTCTGCCGCGAGCTGAACACGACGATGGACCGCGTCGTCGCGGTCGGCGACAGTTTGAACGATATGGCGATGATTCGCGAGGCTGGTTGCGGCGTGGCGATGGGCAACGCCCAACAAGTGGTTAAAGAGGCTGCCGATTGGGTGACGGAAACAAATACGTCCGACGGCGTCGCTGCAGCGATTGAGCGTTTCGTGTTGTCGAAGTGATCGGTATGACCGATCGCCGGAAGAGGTTTCGTGTTATCCGAGGCGGCAAATCATTTAGTTGGGGTTTGTCGCCGTTAAGGTTACAATAGATGAAACACGTTTGAATGTGAGGAAAAGGCTGTGTCTTGGTTCATATACGTGTTGCTGCTAACAATTTTTGTTATATATTTGTTTACGCTTGTCGTCATTATTTTAGAAAAGCGCAACCCTTCGAAGACGGTGGCGTGGGTCATCGTCGTGACATTTTTACCGGTAATTGGCTTTATTTCCTACTTAATGGTCGGACAAAATTTCCGGAAAAGGCGGAAGTTCCGCAGGAAGGAACTAGAAGACTTTGGGGAGTTGGCGCTACTTATCGACCAACAAGCGGTCACGAATGAGCCGGAACAAATGCTCGCGACGGATACAAACCGTCGCCGTCTCGTCAATCTCATATATAAAAACTCACAGGCCCCGTTTACGGTTAAAAACCACATTACCGTGCTCACGAACGGTGTAGAGACGTTTCACGCCCTCTTGCAGGCGCTCCGCACAGCGACGCACCACATTCACATGCAGTATTACATTTGGCGCGACGATGCCCTTGGCCAAGACATCGCGCGCATTCTGAAAGAAAAAGCGCGGGCGGGCGTAGAAGTGCGCGTCATTTACGATGCGGTCGGTAGTTGGAGGCTAAAAAAGTCGTATATTGCCGATTTACAAGCAGCTGGGGTACAAGTGTACCCGTTTCTTCCCGTGGCGTTGCCGTTAGCGACGAGTAAAGTGAACTACCGCAATCATCGTAAAATCGTCGTCGTCGACGGCAAAGTCGCTTTTACCGGTGGGCTCAACATCGGCGACGAGTATTTGGGAAAAGATACGCGGATGGGCTTTTGGCGCGACACCCACCTCATGTTGCGCGGCGACGCCGTTTACCCGCTGCAGGCGATATTTTTCATGGATTGGGCCTTCGTAAAAGACGATACGCACCATTGGCTGCACAGTGGCGCGTATTTTCCGGCTCACGCAATCGAGGAGAAGCACTTCGTGCAAATTGCCTCTAGCGGCCCTGACTCCGATTGGGAGGCGATTTTACAGGCGTACTACACAGCGATCGCCTCTGCCACGCACTCCGTGTACATTACGACACCGTACTTTATTCCCGATGATAGCATTTTGATGGCGATCAAGACTGCTGCCCTAAGCGGGATCGACGTCAAACTGATCATTCCCGCGCGGCCGGACCACAAAATCGTCTTTTGGGCGACGATGTCGTACGTGGAGGAGCTTCTCGAGGCCGGGGTAAAAGTGTACCAGTATGAAAAAGGGTTTGTGCACGCCAAAGTGCTCATCGTCGACGGCGTCGTCGCTTCACTCGGTACGGCTAACATGGATTTGCGTAGCTTTTTTTACAACTTCGAAGTGAACGCGCTCATTTACGACAAAGAAACGGTGACGCGACTGGAAGCAGATTTTTCCGAAGACTTGCGGCACTGTCGCGAGGTGACGCTCGCCGAAATGTACGGGCGCCCGCTGCGGCGAAAGTTAATCGAGTCGAGCGCCCGCCTGTTTTCACCGCTATTGTAACGAAACACCGGTTTACGCAACTTCGTGTTGCGCGTTTTTTTGCGGCGGCGGAGGGCACCTCGCACTTTCCCTCACTCGGGCAAAAAGGCGAGTTGCAAAATGAACAGCACCATAAAGACGTACAAGAGCGGGTGAACGTCGCGAAACTTGCCGCGCACAACTTTTAACAGCGGGTACGTAATGAAGCCGAAGGCAATCCCGGTCGCGATACTCGACGTGAGCGGCATGCTTAACATGACGAGAAAGGCGGGGAACGCTTCGTCAAATTCAGCCCACTTGATGTTAGCCAATCCGCCCATCATTAAACAGCCGACGATGATCAGCGTCGGTGCCGTAATCGCCGGTACAGAAGCGATGGCACTAACGAGCGGCGCAAAAAAGAGGGTGGCGAGCAATAAGGCGCTGACGGTGACGGCGGTCAACCCGGTTCGCCCGCCGCTGGCGACGCCCGAAGACGACTCGACATACGCGCTCGTCGGGCTTGTCCCCATAACGGCACCGGCTGTGACGCTGACAGAGTCGGCGAGCAGTGCCGCTTTAATGCGCGGGAATGTGCCGTTTTTCATTAAGCCAGCTTGTTCGGCGACACCGATCATCGTTCCCGTCGTATCGAACAGCGTCACGAGGAGAAAGGCAAAGACGACGGCGTACAGTCCCTCGCTGAAGACGGACGGAACGGCGAGGACAGCTTTGCCGAACGTCGGCGCTAAGCTCGGGGGCAGCGAGACGAGCGCACCGCTAATGGACAGCATTCCGCTGAGCCAAGCGATGAATGCCGTACAAGCCATGCCGAGAAAGAGCGCTCCCGGGACGCGGAGTGCCATGAAGATGAGCGTCAGCAGCAAACCGAGCAAACTGAGCACAGTGATCGGCTCGTGAAAATGGCCGAGACCGACGAGGTTTGCCTCGTTAGCGACGATGATGCCGGCCGAACGCATTCCGATAAAGGCGATAAACAGCCCGATGCCGGCGGTAATGCCGAATTTCAAACTGTCGGGAATCGCTTTGATTAGCGCTTCGCGAAAGGAAGTAAACGTTAACAACAAAAAGGCAATCCCCGCTAGCAAGACGGCGCCCATTGCCGTTTCCCAGCTGACGTCGCCGCGGCCGACGACGCTGTAGGCAAAGTAGGCGTTCAGTCCCATGCCGGGGGCAATCGCTATCGGGTAATTGGCGCACAGCCCCATAATGAGTGTACCGAGTGCCGCAGTCAATACGGTCGCTACGAACACGGCGCCAAAATCCATCCCCGTTTCTTGTAAGATCGCCGGGTTGACGACGACGATGTACGCCATCGTCAGGAAGGTCGTCAAACCAGCGACCATTTCCGTGCGCACATTCGTATCTCGTTTCTTAAGTTGAAACCAATTGGACAACGTAACCGCTCCTTTTTTAAAACACGAATGATAATACCTGTACAGTATATAATATTCGTTTCTAGTCCGTTAGTGCAAGCTTTAATTAGCGAAAAAAGCAAGGAGTTATGTTTTTAGTACGATTGCTTGCCCTGCGAAGTGGTGTGAAAGATGTGACGATGCTAGTGTCGCGTTACATTTTGGACAGCAGTCGTAATAAAATAGCGTGTCAATGGCTAGGGGCTGTACGAGGCTTTGCTATCGTTTAACAGGATGAGGTAAAATAAACATACACGTGCTTAACCGGATAGGAGGATGAGGAAATGGCGAGAAAAAAAGACTTGGGCGGCGGGTTTCAAATCATTAGCAAGACCGACTCGACGACACACGGCGGCTACGTAACTGGGACGCTAAACTTAAACGACATATCGGCCGTTCTCATCGACGACGATGAAGCGACGATCGACCTAGGGGCGATCCACGGAAAAAGTAAAGCAGAGCGGGGTATCAAGTTCATTAAAGACCCAGACTTAATCGAGAGTGAACTACCGAATGCGAAGACGTATTACATCGTCTGGGTCGCCGTCTCGCGCGGTGAGAACGGCCCGTATTACGCCGGGATTGCCGATTGCACCGTGGCGATTGACCGTGCGACGCGGCGCGGCTTCAAAAATATGGCCGAACACGTCAACCAAATGGATGCGGCGATAAAACGGAAAACACGGCTTCGCCACCTCGACGATCGGGCGAAAAAAGCGTTGAAGACGCTTTTGATGACTCACGACGAACAAATGTGGCACAATACGCCTGAGGAGACAAAAGAAGTTTTTGCGGCAATATGAAAGGTTTGTGAACAAAAGGGAAACCGCTTGCCGCACATGAGTAGCTTTCGGTACACTTGAATCGGACATAACCACATATACTAGGACACGCGAACGGCGGATGCTTACAGCATGCGCCGTTTGTGTATTTATAAGCGGTGCACTAGCTGGACACAATAGGTGTGCGCGCGTGACGCGCGCACACTATATTCGCTGTGGAGTGAATGACATTGACGCAAACACCGCAAGAACATTTCGCCCGGCACGGCGGCGTCCATTTTCAAAACAACCGCCCGCCTGCAGAAATTAACGCGTTTGTACGGAGCTTGCCGCCGGAGAAACGGGATAGTTTTTACGAAGTTCTGGCGGAATTGAGCGCAGCAGGACTCATTACGCTGTACAACGATCATCTATGGGCTGACGGCGAAGGCGAGCTCGGCGGCAGCGACGACTGTTAGTGTGATGGAGCGCGTGACCGTTCAACTGCGACGTGCCAGCTTATCGTACCTTTTGTCACAGGAGGTGTGGCGCCCGATCGGGTCGGTTGCGTTTGTAAGTGAATGAGCCTGACGGGTCATTCGCTTTGTAACCAGTCTTTCAGACGGTCAAACCAGCGGCGCCGCTTCTTTTTGTTCGTGTCGTCGTTGGGCGCATCCGGGCGTAGCGGTTTGCTTTTCTTGCCTGCGGCGTGTACGGTACACATACCGCTCGGCTCGCTGCCACTCTTGAAGTACTCTAAATAATACGTCGGGCAGTGCTCTGTGGCAAGTTTACCTGATTCCGCATCGATGTAAGCTGCAGTTACACCGCGCGGCACCGGGAATGTGCGCCCGGGTCGATCGCCGGCGGCCCGCTGCATAAATGTGCCCCAGATCCACTTCGACAGCCGCTCTTCGTCGCTAGACAACTCGTTATTTTCGTCGTAACCGACCCACACGGTGGCGACGAGTTCCGGGGTGAAGCCGACGAGCCAGCTGTCCCAATCGGTGGAGCCGGTTTTTCCGGCGACGGGGAAATTGACCATTTGCCGCACGATGTGCGCGGTACCCGCCTCGTCAGTAAAGACGCCTTGCATCATATGGGTGAGCACGAACGACGAGGCAGCTGAGGCGACCCGTTCGCGTGCGGCGAGCGGGTCTTCCTCGACTAAGACGTTACCTGCACTGTCTTCAATCCGCTTAATCGCGACAAGCGGGATGTGTTCGCCGTATCTGGCGAGTGTCGTATACGCTTCGCTCATCGCCAGCGGCGTGACTGGGGTCGCGCCGAGTGCGAGCGAAGGGTAAGGCTCGAGTTTGTCACCGATGCCGAGTTTTGTCGCCGTTTCCGCAAGGGGCGTAAGGCCTAAGCGGAAGTGTGTTTTGACGGCGTAAATGTTATCAGAGGTAGCGAGTGCTTCGCGCATCGTTATTTTTTTGTTCGGATAGACGTCGTTGTAGTTGTGCGGCTTGTACGTCTGGCCGTCGTATTTGAATGTCGTCGGTTCACTTTTTATTTTAGTCGTTGGTGTCATACCTTGTTCCAACGCTGCTAAATACAGAAAAGGTTTAAACGACGACCCCGGTTGCCGCGCCGCCGTGACGCGGTTGTATTGCGACTGCTCGTAATCGGTCCCGCCGACCATGGCGCGAATGTACCCGGTACGCGGGTCGACGGCGACGACCGCCGCTTGAATGTCGGCTTTTTTTGCGATGTGCTTTTGCACCGCTTGCTCTGCCGCCGTTTGTTGCTTCATGTCGAGTGTCGTATAAATGCGTAGGCCTCCGGCGTCAACTTGCTCGGGCGGCAAGTTGTAGCGGTTAATGGCTAGCTGGCGCACGTAGTCGCGAAAGTACGGTGCCCTCACTTTGACGGCGCGCGGCGGTTTGTACGCGAGCGGCTCCCGTTTGGCGGCGGCGACTTCCTCGGCCGTCAAATAGCCGACGTCACGCATCGCCTCTAATACAACGAGTTGGCGCTTTTTTGCATTGTCCGGGTGTAAATACGGAGAATAGACGCCTGCCCCTTTTGGAATGCCGGCGAGTAGCGCGCACTCGGCGACGCTTAGCTTGCGCAGCGGCTTATCGAAATACATATTTGCCGCTTCGGCGACACCGTACGCTTGCTCACCGAAGTATATTTCATTCAGATACATTTCCAATATTTTATCTTTGTCAAAATGAATTTCGAGTTGTAGCGCATATTTCATTTCCTTCAGTTTGCGTGTCCACGTGCGATCTTGCCCTAAGTAAAGGTTGCGCGCCAGTTGCTGCGTGATCGTACTCGCCCCTTCGACGATCGCTCGCTGTTTAAGATCCGTCCACAAGGCGCGGGCGATGCCGCGCGGCGAAATGCCGAAGTGGCTATAAAAGTGGCGGTCCTCGATAGCTAACACGGCGTTGATGAGGGCGGAAGGCATTTGCTCCAGCGGTACGTAGTCCCGTTTTTCCCCGCGGTGGAGCTCGCCGATGATGGCGCCGTCGTCGCTGTATATTTTTGTTGTCAACGGTTGTTTCGGTTCAGGTAACGGCTGGGATTTCAAGATGACATACCCTAAAAAAAGCGCAGCACAGCTGCCGAGGACGAAGAGGCCACACCAGCGTAAAAAACGTTTGCCAGCACGAAAAAACTTCGTGTCGCTGAGCGGCGTCCAGTCTGCACGCGGGCGAGGATTCGTTTTTTGCATCTCGTCTCCCATACGGATCGTTCCTTTCTCAAAAATGTAAGCGATTTGATGCGTGCGAAAATGTACGGTGCGGTTATGCGACTTTTTTTACCAGTATTGCTGCTAACGTCTGTTTGTATACGCGTGCGGCGCCTGAAAACGCCCGCCACTTTTTTCGGGTTTCCGGGCGTGTTTTTGATATAATGAGCAAAGATTCGATTTAGGACATAAGCGAGGGAACGTCAATGGAACTTTGGTATACGGAAAAACAGACGCCGCAGCTCGGCATTACGATGAAAGTGGCGCAGACACTGCACACGGAAAAAAGTGCGTACCAACAGATCGACATCTTAGAAACGGAGCAGTTCGGGCGCATGCTCGTGTTAGACGGCATGGTCATGACGACGGAAGTAGACGAATTTGTGTACCACGAAATGATCGCTCACGTCGCTCTACATACGCACCCGCATCCGGAAAACGTGCTCGTCGTCGGCGGTGGGGACGGCGGTGTCATCCGCGAAGTGATTAAGCACCCGGGCGTGAAGCGGGCGACGCTCGCGGAGATCGACCGCCGCGTCGTCGAGTTGTCTCGGCAATATTTACCTCAAATCTCCAGCGGGCTAAGCGACGAGCGGGTGACGGTTCAGTTTGTGGACGGGGTACGCCATATTGAGGAATATGCAAATGCATACGATGTCATTATTATCGATTCGACGGAACCGGTCGGGGCGGCCGTCGGGCTGTTTCAAAAACCGTTTTACGAAGGGGTGTTTCGCGCGTTAAAAGCGGATGGCATCATGGCCGCGCAAACGGAGTCGCCGTGGTTTAACCGCGACTTAATTAGGGGTGTGTACCGTCGTGTCAGCGAAGTATTTCCATTGGCGCGCCTGTACGCGGCCAATGTGCCGACGTACCCGAGCGGTCTGTGGACGTTTACGATCGGTTCAAAAACGTACGATCCGCTCGCGGTCGACCCGGAGAGCTTGCCGCTGCTCGACACGAAATACTACACGCCAGCTTTGCACCGCGCTTGCTTCCAGTTGCCGGAATTCGTCGCTGCGCTGACGCGCGAAGGTGACGCCTAATGCGGTTTTGCGAAGCGTATTCGGGGAAGGTGTTTATCGGCAGCTGTGCCGAGTTCACCTCTGCCCGCGCCGTGCTCTACGGGATGCCGATGGATTGGACGGTTAGTTTTCGTCCTGGCAGTCGTTTCGGACCGGCAAAAATTCGCGAGGTGTCCATCGGGTTAGAGGAATACAGTCCGTACTTGAAAAAAGATTTGACCGATCTTTGTTACTTTGATGCCGGGGACATTCCATTGCCGTTCGGCAACGCTGCCGGTAGTGTCGCGGCGATTCGCCGCTTTGTCGCTAAGCTCTTGGGCGAAGGGAAGTGGCCCCTCGGATTAGGCGGAGAACACCTCGTCACGTGGCCGGTCGTACAAGCGATGGTCGTTCACTACCCACAGTTGAAACTGATCCATATCGACGCCCACGCCGACTTGCGTACCGCGTACGAAGGAGAAGCGTTGTCCCATGCGACGCCAGTGCGTAAAATAGCGGAACTGATCGGGCCACAAAACGTGTACCAGTTCGGGATTCGTTCCGGCGACAAAAGTGAATTCGCTTATGCGGCACAGGCTAATGTAAATATGTATCCGTTTGACGTGTTAGCGCCGCTAAAACGCGTCTTACCGCAACTGGCCGGGTGCGACGTTTACGTGACGGTCGACATAGACGTGTTAGACCCGTCGTGTGCCCCGGGGACGGGGACAGCGGAAGCGGGGGGCATTACGTCGCGCGAACTGCTGGCCGCTATTCACGCCATCGCTGCCTCCGACGTACGCGTCGTCGGTGCCGACCTCGTCGAAGTCGCCCCCGTGTACGACCCGTCTGAGCAAACGCAAATTACCGCGGCGAAGCTCGTGCGCGAAATGTTGTTAGGGTTAGCGCCGTGCCAGGAATTGAAATAACTGTACCGATACAGATTCACCGCCCCGTAAGGGGGCGGTTTTTTCTTGCATCTTTAGTATTAAAGTGATATCATATTAATAACAAAACGATAAAGGGGCGTACTTATGAGCAAGACAGTAGAAACGCGTGCGTGGCGGATGAACGGTTTTCACATGATCGGTGTTGTGTTACTGCTTTTAGCAGCTGGGATCTATTTGTTTGTGGACGGTATCGTACTGGCCCCGGAACCGGTCGTAGCGGCAGGCGTGACGGGAGGTGTGCTCGTCGCAGCAGCCCTCTTTTTGGCGCTCGGTTTTACGATGGTGCAGCCGAACGAATCGCGGGTACTCATTTTTTTCGGGAACTATAGCGGAACGGTTCGCGATGCAGGTTTTTACTGGGTGAACCCGTTAGCGATTAAAACGCGAGTCTCTCTTCGGGTGCGCAATTTTAACAGTGGGACGTTAAAAGTGAACGATGCACACGGCAACCCGATCGAGATCGGCTCGGTCGTCGTCTGGCGCGTCGTCGACACAGCGCGGGCGACGTTCGACGTGGACGATTACGAGGAATTTGTCGCCATTCAATCGGAGACGGCGATCCGCGCCTTGGCGAGCAGTTACCCGTACGACAGCCCCGACGATTCTGTCCCGTCACTGCGCGGCATTCCCGAAGAAATCGCAGAATCGATGAAGCGGCAAGTGCAAGAGCGGTTACAAGCGGTCGGGGTCGAAGTGCTCGAAGCGCGTCTCAACCACCTGTCTTATGCGAAGGAGATTGCGCAAGTAATGTTGCGCCGCCAGCAAGCTGACGCCGTCATCGCTGCCCGGGAAAAAATTGTTGAAGGTGCGGTCGGCATGGTCGAAATGGCCTTGCAGCGGTTCGAGGACCAGCAGCTAATCAAAATGGATGACGAGCGCAAAGCAGCAATGATTAATAACTTAATGGTATCGCTCGTCGCGGACGGGGATGCCCAGCCGGTGATCAACACTGGTTCGTTATACACATGAGTAGCAAAAAGCGCTTTCTACTGCGCATCGACCCCGAGCTGTACAACGCGTTAGAGAAGTGGGCTGCCGACGAGTTTCGCAGTGTGAACGCGCAAATCGAGTACTTGCTAAAAATGAATGCCCGCAAAGCGGGAAGATATAAAACGGACACACATAAGGGGGAAACGTCGGGTGAAGACGCCTGACGTTTCCTTCTTGGCATGACGGCGACACAAGTGATAAGATAACGGAGAATTGGCGAGACAGGAGGCAGGTGCGGTGACGAAAAAAGGGATACCAGTCGCCGTCGTCATGACAGTGGCACAGCAACTGCCTGGGGAGCAAGCGTTCCAGCGCGAGGGGCAGGAGCAGCAAGCTGTGCAAGAGCACCGTTACACGGGCACGGCGTGGATCGGTAGCAAGCAGTGGGTCGTCCGCTATGTCGAACAAGCTCAGGCGGATGATCGCGAGCGAGAGCGGTCAGAAGTGCACACGACGGTGAAAGTAAAAGCGGATGAACTACTCGTCATTCGCCGCGGCGCGGTGGCGATGCGTCAACTGTTTCGTCCGGGAGTAGAGACGAGTGGGTCATATGTGACCCCGTACGGGGCGATGCACATGGTGACAGCGACAGAGCACCTCGCGCAGAAGACGACGGCGCCTGAAGAGAGCGACTCTACGGCGAAGGGGAACTGGTACGTTGCGTGGCGCTATCGCTTGACTTTAAACGGTGCCGACGCCGGTACATTTGCGATGACGCTAACCGTGCAACCACAGCAGTAGGCGATGCTAAAATTGAGTGATTCGATCGTAACAATATGCATATGTGGAGTGAACAAGCGAGTGAACATTTTAGAACAACTACAAGAGACATTAAAAAAAGAAATTGCGAAGGCTGTCGTCGCTGCCGGATTGGCGACCGCGGACAACGTGCCAGCCGTCGTCTTAGAGACGCCGAAAGATAAGGCGCACGGCGACTTGGCGACAAACATGGCCATGCAGCTTACGCGCATCGCACGGCGCAATCCACGGGAAATAGCTAGCTTACTCGTGGCACATATCGATCAACAAGCGGCTAGTATCGAAAACATTGAAATTGCCGGGCCAGGATTTATTAATTTCTTCCTACAGAAATCGGTGTTAACTGAAGTTGTTTCCACCGTACTTACACAAGGCGACGCCTACGGGCAAAGTGCGCACGGGGGCGGGGAACGCGTTAACGTCGAATTTGTCAGTGCCAATCCGACGGGTCACTTACATTTAGGTCACGCGCGGGGCGCAGCCATCGGCGATTCATTATGCAATATATTGGAAGCTGCCGGTTACGACGTCGGTAGGGAGTACTACATTAACGATGCGGGTAACCAAATGGACATGCTCGCCCTGTCCGTCGAAGCGCGCTATTTACAGGCACTTGGTCGCGACAAAGAGCTTCCCGCCGACGGCTACCACGGGCAAGAAATTGTCGCGCTAGGCCAAGAAATAGCTTCAGAGTACGGCGATCGCTTCGTTAACGTCTCTGAAGAAGAGCGGCGTGACTTCTTCCGCGAGTACGGGTTAAAGCGGGAACTGGCGAAAATTAAGGCGGACTTGAAACGGTATGGCGTCGCGTTCGACAAATGGTTTTCCGAGACGTCGCTGTACACGTCGGGGGACGTGCAAGAGACGTTAGACGAATTGCGAGAACTCGGGCACTTGTACGAACAGGACGGGGCGACGTGGTTAAAGACGACGGCGTTCGGCGACGACAAAGACCGTGTACTCGTAAAGTCGGACGGGTCATACACGTATTTGACCCCGGACATCGCCTACCACCGCAACAAGTACGCCCGCGGCTTTACCCGTTTGATTAACATTTGGGGGGCAGACCACCACGGGTACATTCCGCGGATGAAAGCGGCGATGGAGGCGTTCGACTACCGTCCGGAGCAGTTGCAAGTGATCGTGACGCAAATGGTGCGACTGTACAAAGACGGCGCTGAGGTGAAGATGTCGAAGCGGACCGGCAAAGCGGTGACGCTGGAAGAATTGATGGACGAAGTTGGCGTCGACGCGGCGCGCTATTTCTTCGCGATGCGCAGCTCGGACACGCACCTCGACTTCGACATGGATCTGGCTGTGTCGAAGTCGACGGACAACCCGGTGTATTACGTGCAATATGCGCACGCCCGCATTCATAGCGTGCTCAGACAAGCGCGGGAGAAAGGGATCGATGTCACGCGCGACGAGCAAGTGCTGCCGCGCCTCGTCCACGAGCGGGAAAGTGAGCTATTAATGAAAATTGGCGACTTTCCGCAGGAGGTTGCAGTGGCTGCTGAGCAGCTCGCGCCGCACCGTGTCGTCAACTACTTGTTTGACTTGGCGACACTGCTACACAGTTATTACAACGCAGAGCGCGTGCTTTCCGACGATGCCGAACTTACCCGCGCGCGGCTTCACTTGCTGCAAGCAGTTGCCACCGTCATTAAGAACGGCTTGGCGCTCATCGGCGTGTCCGCGCCGGAACGGATGTAATTTAAACGCTATACGGATGGATGCCATACACCTGCATACGATAGATGTAACGTTCGATGTAGCGTTTGATGTAACGTCTTTATCGGAGGGGGCTAATCGCCCCCTTTCTCCCTCTTCGTTTACCACTTATTCCACTCGTGTTGGACATGCGAACCGAATCATTCAATCAATTTTTTGTTCTGCCAATCAACCTTTCAAACTTCATTGCTTCGCGCTGCCCATTCGTGTGCTAACATGCCGTACGAGTACATATCGTACGTTTTGCCGTCGCGCTGTAAAAATTCGCAGTAGGTGCCTTCCGCCGCGATAGCGAGATTGTGTATGAAAAACAAAACATAATTGTGTATAATGTAACTTGTAAGGGCTGTCAAGATTTCCGGCCTGATTTTTTTGGCAGAAATAAAAAAGTGAATGAATGGCCACTCATTTTATGGTACAATAGCTGATAAATGAATAGGCTTACAACAAAATGCACACGAGTACATCAGATAAGGAGTGGCTCGAATGAATGTGTGGCAAATTGTCAATTTACTCATCTTTTTAGCAGTAGCAACTTATGCCTTCTATTTGTTCGCTTACATCGTGTACAGCCGTTATATGTTTATCAGGCTGGGAGAAAAGGCGCCCTTCAAAAAGCAATTTGACGCGCGCATGCGGCAAGTGTGGGTGAACGTATTTGGGCAGAAGAAATTGTTAAAGGATAAAAAGAGCGGTTGGATGCACGTCATCATGTTTTACGGCTTTATCGTCATCCAATTTGGCGCCATCGACTTATTTATTAAAGGGTTGGCGCCCGGGAAGCATCTACCGGTTCCCGCCTACGGGGCGTTTACGTTTATCCAGGAAATCACGACGTTGCTCGTTCTACTAGCGACGTTGTACGCCGCTTACCGTCGCTTCGGCGAGAAGTTGCCTCGCCTGAAGCAGAACTGGAAGGCAGGGCTCGTCATTTGGTTCTTGACGTCGCTCATGTTGTCGATTCTCTTCTCGGCGGCGTTCGAAATGGTGTGGTACGGCGAACCGCTCGGTTGGGCGCATCCGGTGGTCTCCCTCTTAGCATATCCGCTCTTCGGTTTGTCGGAAACGGCGGCGATGGTCGGGTTTTACGTGTTTTGGTGGATTCACGCGCTCGTCGTGTTCTCCTTTTTAGTGTACGTACCGCAATCGAAGCACGCGCACTTAATTGCCGCGGTCGTCAACACGTTTTTCAAGCGACTCGACCCGCCGGGGAAACTGTCTAACGTCGACTTTGCCGATGAAAATGCGGAGTCCTTCGGGAAGAATAAAATTGAGCAGTTTGACCAAAACAACTTGCTAGATTTGTACGCCTGCGTCGAGTGCGGCCGCTGTACGGACGTATGTCCGGCTGCCGGAACAGGCAAAATGTTGTCGCCGATGGACTTAATCGTGAAAATGCGCGACCACCTGACGGAAAAAGGAGCGGCGGTTACGTCGCGCACACCGTGGATGCCAGCGTTCGCTTTTTCTGGAGCGAACGAAGCGATTTTACAGACGGCGGCGACCCAGTCGAATGAAGGGGTCGAAGGGGTGCACCCGGAATACGACTACCCAGTCGAACTGATCGGCGACGTCATTACCGAGCAAGAGCTGTGGGCGTGTACGACGTGCCGCAACTGTGAAGATGCGTGCCCAGTCAGCAACGAACACGTCGGAAAAATTATCGATATGCGCCGCTATTTAGTGTTGACGGAAGGGAAAATGAGCCCCGAGGCGAGCCGCACATTCCAAAACATCGAGCGGCAAAGCAACCCGTGGGGGATTAACCGCAAAGACCGCATTAAGTGGGTAGAGGAGCGGGAAGCGCTCACTGTGCCGACAGTGAAGCAAGTGGACGAGTTTGACTACTTGTTCTGGGTTGGCTCGATGGGTTCGTTTGACAACCGCTCGACGAAAGTGTCGGAAGCGTTCGTGCGCCTGATGCACGAAGCAGGTGTGAAGTTCGCCATTTTGGGCAACGAGGAGAAAAACTCCGGCGATGTGGCACGGCGGATGGGGAACGACTTCTTGTTCCAGGAGCTTGCTGCGGAAAACGTCGCGCTGTTTGAAAAATACGGTGTGAAAAAAATTGTCACCTGTGACCCGCACGCGTACAACACGTTCAAACACGAGTACGCCGACTTCGGCCTCGAGGGCGTAGAAGTGCTGCACCATACCGATTTACTAGCGGAATTGTTGCGCGAAGGGCGTTTGCAGCCACAGCACGAAGTGAAGGAGCGCATTACGTACCACGATTCGTGCTACTTGGGGCGGTACAACGACCAGTACGATGCGCCGCGCGACATTATTAAGCATATTCCTGGCACCGAGCTCGTCGAGATGGCGCGGAGCCGCGAGAACGGGATGTGTTGTGGCGCTGGCGGCGGCATGATGTGGATGGAAGAGACGGAAGGCGTCCGCGTGAACGTCGCGCGCACCGAGCAGGCGCTGGCGGTGAGCCCGAGCACGATTGCGAGTGCTTGTCCGTATTGCTTGACGATGATTAGTGATGGCACGAAAGCGAAAGAGGTTGAAGAGCGCGTGCAGACGAAAGATGTCGCCGAAATCTTGGCGGAGTCCGTATTCGGCCCCGACAGTGATGGTGGGGTGCCCGCAACCGAAATGGTGCAATAGTGGAATTACAGTATGATCATCGTTAATTCATGTAACTTTCGTAGTCAGTAGGCGGCACCGCTCGTCACTGTGGCGAGCGGATGCCGTCCTATGCTCTAATTTTTTATGAGGAGAGAGGGACGTCGATGCGACAGACAGTTATTGTCGAGGGCGCACGGACTCCGTTCGGTAAGTTGGGCGGAGGCCTGAGTGCTTTACCAGCGGTCGATTTAGGTGCGGCTGCGATGCGCGCGGCACTACAGCGGGCACGCGTGCCCCAAGAAGCAGTAGAACACGTCATGATGGGAATGGTATTGCAAGGCGGGGCGGGACAGATTCCGGCGCGGCAAGCGGCGCGGAAGGCGGGTCTCGCTTGGGATGTCGGAGCGGAGACGATCAATAAAGTGTGTGCTTCCGGTTTGCGGAGTGTCACGATGGCGGAGCAAATGATACGCTGTGGCGATGCGGACGTCGTCGTCGCCGGCGGGATGGAGAGCATGAGTGGGGCGCCTTACGCCTTGCCGGCGGCGCGTTTTGGGCAGCGGATGGGGCACGGCGAGATGCGTGACTTAATGATTCACGACGGTTTGTGGTGCGCCTTTGAAAATGTACACATGGCCGTGCACGGCAGCAACGTCGCCGCTGAGTACGGGATCGATCGTCAGCGGCAAGATGAGTGGGCGCTACGAAGTCACGAGTTAGCGCTCGCAGCCATTGCCGACGGGCGCATGGGTGAAGAAATTACTGAAGTGATTGTACCGGAGCGCAAAGGGGAGCGGCGCGTTGTGACCGACGAAGGCCCTCGTCCGGATACGTCACTTAAAAAGCTGTCTGCGCTATCCCCGATCTTTCTGGCAGACGGGACGGTGACAGCGGGCAACGCGCCAGGGGTTAACGACGGCGCCGGAACGTTCGTGTTAGCTTCGGCAGAAAAGGCAGCCGAGCTCGGCGTTAAGCCGCTGGCGGAAATTGTCGGCCACGCGTCAGTCGGTGCGGAGGCACCATATTTAGCGACTGTACCCGCGCTAGCGACACAAAAGCTCCTATACAAGACAGGATACAACGTTCAGGATATTGACTTGTTCGAAATTAACGAAGCATTTGCGGCGGTGACGTTGACAAGTATGCAAATGCTTGGCGTGGAGTCCGCTAAAGTGAACGTCAATGGCGGTGCGGTAGCGCTCGGCCATCCGATCGGAGCGAGCGGAGCGCGCATTTTGCTAACTCTCGTTTATGAGCTTAGGCGGCGCGGCGGCGGATTAGGCGTCGCTGCGATTTGTAGTGGCGCGGCGCAAGGGGATGCGATTCTCGTGCGCGTTGCAGGATAGGTCACTGGAAAAAGGAGGATGTTACGACAAATGGCAATCGAGACGATCATGGTCGTCGGTGCGGGGCAAATGGGCAACGGCATCGCCCAAGTAGCCGCTCAGAGTGGTTACAGTGTCATTTTAAACGATATAAGTACAGAAGTAGTCGAAGGTGGGCGTGAAGCGATTACCGCGCGGTTAGAACGCCTCGTCGCTAAAGAACGGCTCACGCGGGAAGAAAAGGCAGGCGTTCTCTCGCGTATACGCCTTTCGACTGAACTAGATAGTGCGCGGCAAGCTGATTTTGTCATTGAAGCAATCGTCGAACGACTGGATGTCAAGTGCGACGTGTTGCGCAAGCTCGATGACGCGGCTCCTTCACACGTCATTTTAGCAAGTAACACGTCATCGCTGCCGATTACGGAAATGGCGGCAGCGACCGGACGGCCGGACCGCGTCATCGGCATGCATTTTATGAACCCGGTACCGGTAATGAAATTAGTGGAAATTATTCGCGGCTTACAGACGTCTGACGCCGTGTATGAGACGGTTGAAGGACTGGCGCGGGAACTTGGTAAGACACCAGTCGAGGTGCAAGACTTTCCCGGGTTCGTCGCCAACCGGGTGTTAATGCCGATGATCAATGAGGCGATTTACACCGTATACGAAGGGGTGGCGGCGCCGGAGGCGGTCGACGAAGTGATGAAGCTCGGAATGAACCATCCGATGGGGCCCCTGCAACTGGCCGACTTTATCGGTCTCGACACGTGTTTGTACATTATGGAAACGCTGTACGAAGGCTTTGGCGACTCGAAGTACCGCCCCTGTCCGCTACTGCGTAAATACGTGCGCGCCGGCTGGTTGGGCAAAAAGAGCGGCCGCGGCTTTTACCAGTACGGTTAGGGGGGACGTTTGTGCATCTACAGTTTACGGAAGAGCAACAAATGATGCGGCGTACGATACGTGATTTTGCACAAGAAAAAATTGCGCCGCTCGTGCGAGAAATGGACGAGGGCGACGTCTTTCCGACCGCGCTCATTCGCGACATGGGCGCACACGGATTACTCGGCATTCCGATTGCCGAAAAGTGGGGTGGGGCTGGTAGTGACTTCGTGACGTACACGATGGTCATTGAAGAAATATCTCGCGTCAGCGCCACTGTCGGTGTGATCCTCGCCGTTCATACTTCCGTCGGCACGATGCCGATCGTCTCCTTCGGGAGCGAGGAACAAAAAGCGCGTTTCGTCCCGAAACTGGCCCGAGGGAACTATATCGGCGCGTTTGCGTTGACGGAGCCAAATGCTGGTTCTGACGTGAAACACATCAAGACGCGCGCTGTGCGCGACGGCGACTCTTACGTGTTGAACGGAACGAAGATGTTCATTACGAACGCTGGGGCAGCGGACACGTACGTGACGTTTGCCGTCGCTGAACGGGGTATTACCGCCTTCGTGGTCGAAAAGGACACCCCCGGGCTCATCGTCGGAAAGCAAGAAAAAAAGATGGGGCTCGGCGGCTCCAATACGCGTGCCCTTACATTTGAAAATATGTGCGTCCCCGTCGCCAACCGGCTCGGCGAAGAAGGGCAAGGGCTGAAGGTGGCACTTTCCAACTTGACCGGCGGGCGCATCGGCATTGGGGCGCAAGCGCTCGGGATTGCTACCGCCGCCCTCGAACAGGCGCGGTCGTACGTTCAAGAGCGACGGCAATTTGGCAAACCGCTCGCGGAACTGCCGACCATCCAGAGTAAGTTGGCTGATATGGCCACGGCAGTCGAAGCGGCTCGCCTTTTCGTTTACCGTGCGGCTTGGTTGCGCGCCGAAGGTCGCACGTGTGCAAAAGAAGCAGGAATGGCTAAAATGTTCGCTTCCGATACGGCGATGCGCGTGGCGACCGAGGCAGTGCAACTGTTCGGCGGGTACGGCTACACGCGCGACTATCCGGTGGAACGGTTGTTTCGCGATGCGAAGGTGACGCAAATATATGAAGGGACGAACGAAATTCAGCGCATCGTTATTAGCAAGTCGTTGCTAAAGGACTAGCGGTATAAAACAAAGACAACGAGGTGGAGAGGAATGGATTTTCACTTAAGCGAAGAACACGAGATGATGCGAAAAATGGTGCGTGAATTTGCCCTTGAGGAGGTGGCTCCGACCGCGGCGGAACGCGATGAGGCGGAACGGTTCGACCGTTCCATTTTTGACAAGTTGGGGCAACTCGGCTTGGCGGGCATTCCGTGGCCGGAAGAAGTCGGTGGCGGCGGCGCCGATTTTTTAAGTTACGTTATCGCCGTCGAGGAACTGTCGCGCGTCGATGCGTCGACCGGCGTGACGTTGTCGGCGCACATTTCGCTCGCTAGTTGGCCGCTATTTAAGTTCGGGACAGACGCGCAAAAGCAAAAGTATTTGCGACCCCTTGCCGAAGGAAAGAAACTCGGGGCGTATGCGTTGACCGAGCCGAGCTCCGGTTCAGACGCTGCAGCGATGAAGACGACGGCGGTGCGCGACGGCGACGACTACATCCTTGACGGCACGAAAATATTTACGACGAACGGGGAAGCAGCCGAAACGTACATCGTGTTCGCCGTAACCGACAAGGAGGAAAAACATCGCGGCATTACTGCTTTTATCGTCGAAAAAGGCACTCCTGGTTTTTCCTTTGGCAAGAAGGAGAAAAAGTTAGGGATTCGTTCCTCGCCGACACTGGAACTCGTTTTCGACAATTGCCGCATACCGGCCGCTAACCGGCTCGGAGAGGAAGGGCAAGGGTTTAAAATCGCAATGATGACCCTCGACGGCGGGCGAAACGGCATCGCTGCACAAGCCGTCGGCATTGCCCAAGGGGCGTTAGATGAGGCGACTGCGTATGCGAAAGATCGGCTACAGTTTGGGCGGCCGCTCGCCAGTTTGCAAGCGATTCAGTTTAAACTGGCCGACATGGCGACGAAGGTTGAAGCGTCCCGGCTTTTGACATACCAAGCCGCCTGGTTAGAAAGTGTCGGGGCACCGTACGGTAAAGAGTCGGCGATGGCCAAGTTATTCGCCGGCGATAGCGCGATGGAAGTGACGACGGAAGCAGTACAAATATTTGGCGGGTACGGTTATTCGCGCGAGTACCCGGTCGAGCGGATGATGCGCGATGCAAAAATTACGCAAATATACGAAGGGACGAACGAAATACAGCGCCTCGTCATAGCTAAACACGTCTTAAAATAAGAGTATAAATATGTAAAAAAAAACTGTTTGACATCGACCTCCTTTTGGTTACAATAGTGATGTTGCCAATCAAGGTGAAGGATCACGGACAGAAGGGAAGTGTCACCATGACCGGAGAAGCTGCCTTGGAACTTTCGCCGGAAGAAGCGCGAGAAACGCCGATGATCGACCTCGTGTATGAGTTTTTGCACAATACAGGCGATCCCCTTAATTTTGCGGATTTGGTGAAGCGCGTTGCCGAAATAAAAGGATTGAGTGAAGGGGAAATGCGAGGCTACATGCCACAACTGTACACGGAGATTAACATCGACGGGCGTTTCATTTGTGTCGGCCGCAGTTTGTGGGGACTGAAAACATGGTACACTGTCGAACAGGGTAGTGATGCAGCAGTCGCGCAAAACGTGAAAGACGATGATGACGACTATTTCCTCGACGAAGAGAAAGCGGTCGATGGGGATAAACAGGTAGCCGAGGACGAAGAAGAGGAGATCGCTGAGGACGACGACCTGTTCGAGGAGAAAGATCTTGACGACGCCGAACTAGACGACGAGTCGTTTTAACGCGCTTGACAATGTGTGCTGCCAAGAGTAAACTTATCGTTGGGCGCTAAATACGCCATTGAGAAATCGGAAGCTACGCACACAAGCGTGCCCCCTTATTTTAAGGGTGGCACGTTTTTTTTGTATTATTTTTTCCCCTTCCCGTTCAGGCTATGGATAGCGAAAGGAGATTATACAATATGGCTAAGTACATTTTTATTACCGGAGGAGTTGTTTCTTCCTTAGGGAAAGGCATTACCGCCGCCTCTCTCGGACGCCTATTGAAAAACCGCGGTCTCAAAGTGACGATGCAAAAATTTGACCCTTATTTAAACGTCGATCCCGGCACGATGAGTCCTTACCAGCACGGGGAAGTGTACGTGACTGAAGACGGAGCAGAGACGGATTTAGATCTCGGCCACTACGAGCGGTTTATCGATAGCAATTTGAACTGCAATTCCAACGTGACGACAGGTAAAGTTTATTCGTCCGTCATTTCTAAAGAACGGCGCGGCGACTATATGGGTGCGACGGTGCAAGTTATTCCCCACATTACGAATGAAATCAAAGAGCGCGTGTATCGGGCGGGCAAAGTGGGGGACAGTGATGTCGTCATAACGGAAATTGGCGGTACGGTCGGGGACATCGAAAGTTTGCCGTTCCTCGAGGCGATCCGGCAAATTAAAAGTGAAGTAGGGCGGGACAATGTCATATACATTCACTGTACCCTCATTCCATATTTAGGCGCGGCTGCCGAATTAAAGACGAAGCCGACTCAACATAGTGTCAAAGAGTTACGCAGCATCGGGATTCAGCCGCAAGTGATTGTCTGCCGTTCCCAGCAGCCGCTCACGCAAGAAATGAAAAATAAGATCGCCCTGTTTTGCGACATTGACCGCGATGCCGTCATCGAAAACCTCGACGTGGACAACCCGTACGAAGTGCCGGTGATGCTGCAAGAGCAAAAGTTTGACGACATCGTCATCCGCCACCTCAACTTGCCTGCCGGCGAACCGCAAATGGAGGGATGGCACCGCCTGATTGAGCGGGTGAACAATTTGTCAAAAACGGTGACGATCGCGGTGATCGGCAAGTACGTCGCCTTGCGCGATGCGTATTTAAGTGTGCTCGAAGCGTTAAACCACGCTGGTTTTACGCACGATACAGAGGTGGACATCCGCTGGATCCAAGCAGATGAAATCGACAGCGACAACGTCGCGGCGCGACTCGCAGGCGTCGCCGGAATTTTAGTGCCTGGAGGGTTCGGCGACCGTGGCATTGAAGGAAAGATTGCCGCCATCCGCCATGCGCGCGAGAAACAAATTCCGTTTTTCGGTATTTGTTTAGGGATGCAGATGGCTTGTGTCGAATTTGCGCGTCACGAGCTTGGCCTCGTTGGAGCAAACAGCTCAGAAATGGACACTGCGACGCAGCATCCGGTGATCCATTTATTGCCTGAGCAACGCGAGGTCGAAATTCCGGGCGGGACGATGCGCCTCGGTGCGTACGATTGTCAGCTCAAGCCGGGAAGTTTGGCGCATGCCGCGTACGGGCAGGAAGTGATCAAAGAACGCCACCGCCATCGCTACGAATTTAATAACGCCTTCCGGGAGCAGCTGGAACAGGCGGGGATGCGCGTCACGGGTACGTCTACCGACGGAAATTTAGTGGAAATTGTCGAGCTTGCCGGCCACCCTTGGTTTGTCGGATGCCAGTTTCACCCAGAGTTTACGTCACGTCCCAACCGACCGCATCCGTTGTTTGAAGGATTTGTCGATGCTGCATTAGCGTACAAAAATAATCTATAAGCATTTTTTTACGAAGCTTTACCCATAATGAATAATCATTTAGAAGGAATATTGCCCGTTTAAGCGAAAGAGAGAAAGAGGCGGTAGTGAGGGAAAAGGAAGGAGTTGCTTAAATTGGCAATACGCAGGAAAAGACTGTTAATCGTTGATGACCAGTACGGCATTCGCATGCTGCTTAAAGAAGTGTTTCGCAGGGAAAACTACGTGACTTTCGAGGTGGATAACGGACGCGCTGCGATTGACATCGTGCAGCGCGAAAGGCCTCACCTCGTCTTGCTCGACATGAAAATCCCGGGGATGGACGGCATACAGATTTTAAAGCGGATGAAACAAGTCGAGCCGGACGTACGCGTCATCATGATGACGGCGTACGGAGAGCTAGAAATGATCAAAGAAGCGGCCTCACTCGGCGCACTGTCTTATTTTACAAAGCCGTTCGATATCGATGAGTTGTGTCAGGTAGTTAACAAACAGCTGCAGAACTAGCGATCTAACTATATTATTGATATAATGTCCATCGTGAGACAGAGTGTTTACTTTAAGGGGGAACTATTATGCCGCTCGTGCCGATGACACATTTTTTACCGCAAGCGAAAGAGCAAGGATTTGCGGTCGGCCAGTTCAATATTAACAACTTAGAATTTACCCAAGCGATCACCGAAGCAGGTATGCAAGAAAAATCCCCGCTCATTTTTGGAGTCAGCGAAGGCGCCATGCGCTACATGGGGATCGATTACGTCGTCGCGATGGCTAAAGTTGCAGCAGAACAGTCCGCGTTACCTATAGCCCTTCACTTAGACCACGGCAGCAGTTTTGACGTCGTCATGAAATGTATCCGCGCTGGTTTTTCCTCAGTTATGTTTGACGGCTCCCACTATCCGTTCGAAGAGAATATCCGGCTAACAAAAGAAGTCGTAAAAGCAGCACACGCAGTCGGCGTGTCCGTCGAAGGAGAACTCGGGACGATCGGCGGGGTCGAAGACGACGTTAGCGTCGATGAGAGTGAGGCAGCGCTCGCTAAGCCGGAAGAAGCGATTCGCTTTTACGAAGAGACGGGTGTCGACGCCCTTGCGATCGCGGTCGGAACGGCGCACGGGATGTACGCGGGTGAACCGAAGATCCACTTCGACATCATTAAAGAAGTGAGTAGCAAAATCGACGTGCCGATCGTGCTGCACGGTGGATCAGGCGTTCCCGACGAAGCGATCGAGGAAGCCATTTCCCAAGGCGTCGGCAAAATAAACGTCAATACGGAAAGCCAAGTGGCCTGTACGGAGAAGGTGCGCGAGTTATTAGCGGCCGATGGGGCGATGATCGACCCGCGGAAATACTTAGGTCCAGCGCGCGAGGCGATTAAAGCGGTCGTCGTAGACAAAATTAAATTGTTCGGCAGCTCGAACAAAGCCTAAGCGATGTGTGACACTTTAGACAGCCATACAGTCAGTTGACAGCGCACTTAGCTAGTTTTACGAGTGAACTGTAGGGAGGTTAGTTCATGAAGATTTTTATCGACACGGCCAATGTCGACCACATCCGCGAAGCGTATGCGTGGGGTGTGTTAGACGGGGTGACGACGAACCCGTCGCTCGTAGCGAAGGAAGGCCGCGACTTTGAAGAAGTGTTGCGGGAAATCGTCGAGATCGTCGGCGATTTACCGGTTAGCGCCGAAGTGCTCAGTTTGGATGCCGACGGCATGGTCGCTGAAGGTGAAAAGTTGGCCGCTGTGGCCGACAACGTCGTTATTAAAGTGCCGATGACGACCGAAGGGTTAAAAGCGGTGCACCGTTTTGCGCAACAAGGGATTAAGACGAACGTCACGCTCGTCTTTTCCGCTAACCAGGCGCTGCTCGCCGCGCGGGCAGGGGCGACGTACGTCAGTCCGTTTATCGGCCGCCTCGACGATATTAGCCACGACGGCATGCAATTAATCGACGATATTGCGGAAATTTTTGAGGTACACGGCATTCCGACGGAAATCATCGCCGCTAGCATCCGCCACCCCGTACACGTGACGGAAGCGGCAAAGCTCGGCGCCGATATCGGTACGCTGCCGTTTAACGTCATCGAAAAAATAGCGAAGCACCCACTAACCGATCAAGGAATCGAACGATTCCTCGCCGACTGGGAACAGGCGAACAAAAAGTGACGGTTGCTACAAACGCGGCAGTCGCGTCGATTGTCGCGTTTGTAGCGATTATTTTTTCCCGAAAGAAACACCGGGTAGATAGGGAGGCTTTTTCGTAATGGAAGTTTTAAAGATAAAAGGCGGACGGGCATTGCGCGGCGCGGTTCACGTCAGCGGCGCGAAAAATAGTGCTGTCGCCTTAATTCCGGCGACGCTCCTTGCGGAAACGCCAACGACAATCGAAAACTTGCCAGATATAAGCGATGTACGCATTTATCGTCATCTACTCGAAGAGCTAGGTGCACACGTGACACACGAAGGGCCGCTCATGCGGGTCGACACTTCCGACATTGCGAATATGCCGTTGCCGAATGGGCATGTGAAACAATTGCGAGCTTCGTATTATTTAATGGGCGCGATGCTCGGAAGGTTTAAAGAAGCGGTGATCGGGTTACCTGGCGGTTGTAACTTAGGCCCGCGGCCGATCGACCAGCACATTAAAGGATTTGAAGCATTAGGCGCACAAGTGACGTATGAACAAGGTGCCGTGCACCTTTCCGCCGACCGTTTAATCGGCTGCCGCATTTATTTAGACGTCGTCAGTGTCGGCGCGACGATCAACATCATGTTGGCCGCAGCGCGCGCGGAAGGGCAAACGGTCATCGAGAACGCAGCGAAAGAGCCGGAAATTATTGACGTAGCGACGTTGTTGAACGCGATGGGGGCGAAAATTAAAGGAGCCGGCACGGATGTGATTCGCATTTACGGCACGCCGCGACTGACGGGTTGCCGCCATGCGATCATTCCTGACCGCATCGAAGCGGGCACGTACATGATTGCCGCTGCTGCAACGAAGGGCGACGTCGTCATTGACAACGTCATCCCGAAGCATTTAGAGCCGATCTCAGCGAAATTGCGAGAGATGGGCGTTACTGTTCTAGAAGCGGAAGACTCTTTACGCGTCACTGGCGTGGAAGAAGTTGAATCCGTTGACATTAAAACCCTCCCTTACCCAGGTTTCCCAACTGATTTGCAACAACCGGTCACAACACTGTTAATCCGCGGGCGCGGCACGAGTATCGTCACCGATAACATTTATTCGTCGCGTTTCAAACACGTCGATGAACTGCGGCGGATGGGAGCGAACATTAAAGTGGAAGGGCGCTCAGCTGTCGTGGAAGGCGTGACAGAGCTGCAGGGGGCACGCGTGAAAGCGACTGACTTGCGCGCCGGAGCAGCGCTCGTCATTGCTGGATTGATGGCGCAAGGTGTGACCGAAATTACGAGTGTCGAACACATCGATCGCGGCTACGAGCATTTAGAAGCGAAATTACAAGCGCTTGGAGCGGAATCGTGGCGCGAACTGAAAGAAGATTAAAGCGAAAAAAAGCGGTCATCCGGGTTGCACTTGAAATAGTATAACATATATACTAAATTAGGTTATATTATTCCGGATGAGAGGATGAGTTTTGTGGAGCGTAGTTTGACCTTGGAATTAGTGCGCGTGACGGAAGCGGCAGCGCTGGCTTCCGGACGTTGGATGGGGTGCGGAAAGAAGAACGAAGCCGATCAAGCAGCGACAGAAGCGATGCGGACCGTATTTGATACGATTCCGATGCGCGGTACAGTCGTCATCGGCGAAGGCGAGATGGACGAAGCGCCGATGCTCTATATCGGTGAGCGGTTAGGGCTCGGCTACTTACCAGAAGTGGACGTCGCGGTCGATCCGTTAGAGGGTACGAACATCGTGGCAAAAGGTTTGTGGAATGCGATTTCAGTCGTCGCGGTGGCGGACCGCGGCTGTTTATTACACGCCCCCGACATGTACATGGAGAAAATAGCAGTCGGGCCAAAAGCGGTCGGACATATTGACATAAACGCTTCTGTCGCTGATAATTTAGATGCTGTCGCCAAGGCGTTAGGGCGCGACGTCGGAGACCTCGTCGCCGTCATTCTCGATCGTCCTCGCCACAGTCAACTGATCGAAGAAGTGCGTGCAGCCGGTGCGCGAATTAAACTCATTCCGGATGGCGATGTTGCTGCTGCCATTAATACAGCCTTTCCCGACACAGGTGTCGACATCGTATTTGGGGCCGGTGGCGCACCGGAAGGTGTCCTCGCAGCCGTCGGTTTAAAATGTCTCGGGGGAGAAATTCAAGGCCGCCTCTTGCCGCAAAACGAAGCAGAAACCGAACGGTGTAAGCGCATGGGTATTAGCGATCCGGGAAAAGTGCTGCGGATGGATGATCTCGTCAAAGGCGACGATGCTATTTTTGCTGCGACTGGCGTCACGGACGGTGAATTGCTCAAAGGCGTCCGCTACCGCGGCACGATGGCGACGACGCAGTCACTCGTCATGCGGGCGAGGACTGGGACAGTTAGATTTGTCGACGGGAAACACCGTTTAGAAAAGAAACCAAATTTCGTTTTGGAATAGATTTAAGCATCATTGGAAATGCTGGAGGAGAAAAAATGTTTATGGAAATGTGGTGGATTCGCTTTGGAAATGCACTTGGGTGATCTTGAGAGTAAAAAATTAACTGAATTATATAAATTAGCCAAAGAATATCAGATCCCCTCTTATGCACAGCTAAAAAAGAAAGAACTTATTTTCGCGATTTTAAAAGCGCAATCGGAGCGTGACGGTCTGACGTTTATGGAAGGCGTGCTCGAAGTTTTGCCGGAGGGCTTTGGTTTCTTGCGGCCGATTAATTATCTTCCTTCCGCCGAAGATATTTATATTTCCGCTTCGCAAATACGGCGCTTCGACTTGCGCACCGGCGATTTAGTGTCGGGGAAGGCGCGGCCGCCTAAAGAAAATGAGCGGTATTTCGGATTGCTGCACGTCGAAGCGGTAAACGGTCAAGACCCCGACACTGCTGCTCAGCGATTACACTTTCCTACGTTAACTCCGTTGCACCCTGACCGGAAAATTAATCTCGAGACGAGTGCGGAACGCCTCTCGGCACGCATCGTCGATTTAGTATCCCCAATCGGTTTCGGGCAGCGCGGCTTAATCGTCGCCCCACCTAAAGCTGGTAAAACGATCTTACTGAAAGAAATTGCTAACAGTTTAGTCGCAAACGTGCCGGAGGTCGAGCTATTTGTCTTACTCATCGACGAACGGCCGGAAGAAGTGACCGACATGCAACGCTCGATTAAAGGTGAGGTCGTCGCCTCGACGTTTGACGAATTGCCGGAAAACCATATTAAAGTGGCTGAACTCGTGCTCGAGCGCGCGCAGCGGCTCGTCGAACACAAGAAAGACGTCGTCATTTTGCTCGACAGTATTACGCGGTTAGCCCGCGCGTACAACCTCGTCATTCCGCCGAGCGGACGGACGTTGTCCGGCGGGATTGACCCGGCTGCCTTTCACCGCCCGAAGCGCTTTTTTGGTTCGGCACGCAACATTGAAGAGGGCGGTAGTCTAACGATTCTCGCTACGGCTCTCGTCGAAACTGGGAGTCGCATGGACGATGTCATCTACGAAGAATTTAAAGGTACGGGCAACATGGAGTTACACCTCGACCGCAAAATGGCTGAGAGGCGCATTTTCCCGGCGATCGACATCCGCCGTTCTGGCACGCGCCGCGAAGAATTGCTTTTGACGCGCGAACAATTGGACAAACTGTGGACACTGCGTAAAAATATGTCTGACCACCCAGATTTCACCGAAGGCTTTTTACGGAAATTAAAGCAGACAAAAACGAATGAGGAATTTTTAGCAACGCTAGATAGCTCTCCTTCTGCCAAGTCTTCCCGTACGCCAACCGCTTGACGGCTGTCTCTTTTTTTTGGGTCATCTATTCATATTGGGACAACGGCGCTGCATACTGTTGTACCAAAGCCGGCACAATTTGCAAAGAGGTGATGTGATGACCCCGAAGCGAAATAAACTGTTTCTTTCTTCGTTAGGGATTTATACAGCTTCTTGGTTGTTTCCCGTACACGGAAACGTAGCTGTCGCTTCAACAGAGGTGCCAGCTGAAGACGCGCATGCGGCGAAGGCGCATATTGCGGAAGAAGCGTTATACCGCTACTATCATCCACTGTCTTCTCTCGCTGAGGTCAGACCGTTAAAAACGTCGAAACATCCGCTCGTATACGAAGTACAAAACGGGGATACGCTTGGGGAGATTGCTAAGAAGTACGAGACGACCGCCGAGCAGTTGGCGGTGTTAAACGGTATTGTCGATACAAATGTCATCGAGGTCGGGAAAAAAATTAAGATCCCTTACCACGCTAAAGAAGTACGGATCAAGAAGGCACAACTTCTCACTGAAGTCGCTAAACAGTACAACGTCTCTAAAGCACTAATGGACAAGTTGAATCCGGATTTGAAGTGGTCGGACGGTAATTTGTATGCCGGGCAAGTGATAAAAGTCCCTAAGCGGATTGACATCGAGCCGCCACCATTGGCGAGAGAGCAGCTAATGGTCAAAACCGGCAGTTTACAGTTGGCGACGCGCACAGGAGATCGGCAGCAAGAACGGACGTCTACGGTCGACGAAAGGCGGGACACCGCTCAGGTACCAGCTTCAAATCGCTCGTTTAACGGGACGTTCAGCTGGCCTGTGGGGGGACAAATCACGAGCCCGTTCGGTGACGGTAGGGGGCACGTGGGCATCGACATTTGGAATAGCGCGGAAGGGCAAGCGCCGATTCGGGCGGCAGCGCCTGGTACGGTAACGTTTGCAGGCGTTAACAACGGTTATGGCAATCTCGTCATTATCGACCACGGATCGGGCTGGTCTACATATTACGCACACTTGCGGGCCATTCACGTCAGTAACGGGCAGTCGCTCGCTAAGGGAGAGCAACTGGGCTTTATGGGGACGACCGGAGACAGCACGGGCTATCACCTACACTTCGAAGTGCGTTTAAACGGCACTCATTTAGACCCCTTGACGATGTTGCCTTAGAGTCTTGTGCCGACCGCTTGCGCACCGTTTGTCTATCGTGCTATAATCGACTCTGTGCAAATAGTTAGGATCGGTAATCATGCGACCCTTATATATGTCAAATTACACGGAAAGAGGTGAAAGAACGATGCGCACAGCTATTCATCCTGAATACAAACTGACGAAAGTTACCTGTGCTTGCGGCAATACGTTCGAGACAGGTTCTACTAAGGAAAATTTGCGCGTGGAAATTTGCTCAGCATGTCATCCGTTCTTTACCGGAAAACAAAAATTTGTCGATACCGGTGGTCGGGTTGATCGGTTTAACAGAAAGTACAACTTGAAAAAATAACGATGACAACGAGTGGCAGGCAAGCGGCCTTATTCCCGCTTGCCTGTTTGCTTATACATACGGGGAGACATGGCTATGTTGTTTGTATCGCGAGAGGGATGGGTTGAAATCATTTGCGGCAGCATGTTTTCGGGGAAGACAGAAGAACTGATCCGCCGTATTAACCGGGCGAAAATCGCCAAACAAAACGTTCAAGTCGTTAAACCGATGGTCGATAATCGCTACAGCGAGCGAGCGGTCGTTTCACACACGGGCATTCAGGCAGACTGTGAGCCACTCGCATCGGCGAAGGACATTTTAAAAGTCGTCGACGCGGATACTGACGTCCTAGCGATCGACGAGGTGCAATTTTTCGACGACTCCATCGTCGATGTATGCACGACGTTAGCACGTCGCGGGGTTCGGGTCATCTGTGCCGGCCTGGACACCGACTTTCGGGGCGAACCGTTCGGGCCGACCCCGCTCGTCATGGCGACCGCGGAATACGTCACCAAGCTACAGGCGATTTGCATTAAGTGCGGGCAACCAGCTAATCGCACGCAACGATTAATCGATGGAAAACCCGCTTATCGCGACGATCCGGTCATTTTAGTCGGGGCTTCTGAGTCGTACGAAGCCCGCTGTCGACACTGTCACGAAGTACCGCAGCGTGGGCGCTGACACGACAAACACAAGAAGACGACCCTTTGAACGCTTATTGTGACGAGGTCGCCTTCTTTTTTTATTCCATTTTCCCCCGTTATGATGGTTGCCTCTATGGATACACTAAAGCCGAGGAGGTGGCTACGTGAAAAAACGGCGAGTCATTGGACTGTGCACCTTTTTGCTCTGTTTTTCCCTCGCGGCGTGTAGCGTTGGCCCCGAGACAGAACAGATCGGCGAACGGACCTCCAAACGGGTAAGTTATCGCTGGAACGATGGGGACAACAATTATGCGCGACAAAATCCGAATATTCGCGTCGGTAATCCGACGCCAACGACATTAAACAACGATGGTCGCAGGATGAAACTAGCAGCGGAGAGCGTTGACGGGGTAGCGAAGGCAAACGTGTATATCGTTGGGGGAAACGCATTAATCGGCTTAACGATTGATCGCAGTGAAAGCAGAGCGCGGGCGTTAGCAATTGAAGATGACGTACGGCGACAGTTGCGGGCGCTCATGCCGCGCTATGCTGTTTATGTCACCTCAAGTGCGCGCTCGTTTTTAATGATGCGTGGCAACTTTAGGTGACAGAGCGAAAAGAAAATACGTAAAAAAGGAAGCTGGCGATTCCCGATTGGTTTGCCAGCTTTTTATTTACGCTCCCTTATGATGTACCAAATGCGAATAAGCTCTTTTTGTTGTTCAGCGGGTGCGTCGCGAAATTCGCTTACAAAGCTTTCTGTAAGTGGATCATACCCTTCCGCTTCTCGCTTACAATCTAAAAAGTCGTCAACTGTCATTTGGAAAAAATCGGCTAACCGCTGCACCATTAACAAGTCAGGTACGCGGCGGTCGGTCTCCCACATAGCGATCGTGCTACGACTGACGCGCATTTGGTTAGCTAGCTCAGTTTGTGAAATACTGCGTAACTTGCGGAGGGTCCGCAAGCGATTTCCTAAACTTTTTTCTCCGCTCATAATCGTCCCTCCTACTAACAGCGTATCACGCATAGTGACAAAAATAAAGAGCTGCTTTGCTCGTCACCTATAGTGTCTGAAAACGTTTTATTATGTCACGACATGTGATAAACTAATTAGTGAAGACTAATGCGGATCGTGGAAAACGTTAGAAGGGGGGAGACTCTGCGTGAAGCAAACAAAATTAATCGCTTTGCGCGAGGCAAGGGGAATGACCCAAGTAGAAGTGGCTGCCTCGGTCGGAATTTCACGCAGCATGTACGCGATGATTGAACTGGGGCACCGTGTCGGCAGCTATTACACATTAAAACGCCTTGCGGACTTTTACAATTGCCCAATGGAGGAAATACTAGTATGCGGGGAACAGCGAAACTAAACGTGCGGGAGGTGAAAGCGGTGGCAAAATCATCTGATACGAAGCGCAAACCCGCCCCACACCCCGGCGGCGGCCCGCAACCTATGCTGTCATTTTAACTACGTCGAGCAAGCTTCTTCGCTAAAAATGACATCCAGGTGCCCTTTGGGTGCAACCTATGCTGTCATTTTAACTACGTCGAGAAGGTGGACAAGCCCGTGGCGCGAGGCGTACAGCGCACGCTTTTTTTCTCCTCAAAAGTGTACTATAATTAAAGGATGTTATCCTTTAACCGTGTACAGTGGAATCACGAGGTGAACAAAGCGTGCTCGATCAATTAAAAGCAGTTGCTGACCGTTATGAGGAATTAACTGCGTTACTGTGTGATGCAGACGTTGTCAGCGATCCGCAAAAATTGCGGCAGTACTCGAAAGAGCAATCTGACTTGCTAGAGACGTACGAAGCGTATAAACAATATAAATCCGTTTGCGAACAATTAGACGACGCCAAGTCGATGTTGGATGAGAAACTGGAAGCGGACATGCGCGACATGGTGAAGATGGAAATTGACGAACTGTCTGCGCGGCTAGAGGAATTATCGGATTCGATCCGCATGTTGCTCCTGCCGAAAGACCCGAACGACGACAAAAACGTCATCGTGGAAATTCGCGGTGCAGCGGGTGGGGAGGAAGCGGCCTTGTTTGCCGCCGACTTGTACCGCATGTATACGCGTTATGCCGAAGACCGACGGTGGAAAACGGAAATCTTGGAAGCAAACTACACTGAGTTAGGCGGCTTTAAAGAAGTTATTTTTTCCGTACAAGGCAAAGGGGCGTACAGTCGGCTGAAATACGAGAGCGGTGCGCACCGCGTCCAGCGCGTACCGACGACTGAGTCCGGCGGGCGCATTCATACGTCGACGTCGACAGTCGCTGTGTTGCCGGAAGTTGAAGAAGTCGAAATCGACATTGCGGAAAAAGATTTGCGCGTCGATACGTTTTGTTCTAGTGGTCCTGGTGGACAGAGCGTGAACACGACGCAGTCGGCAGTGCGTGTGACACACTTGCCGACGGGGATCGTCGTCTCATGCCAAGACGAAAAGTCACAAATTAAAAACCGCGAAAAGGCGATGCGCGTCTTACGCGCACGCGTGCTAGATAAATATCGCCAAGAAGAACAAGAAAAATTAGCAGATGCGCGCAAGACGCAAGTCGGTACCGGGGATCGCAGCGAGCGCATTCGCACGTACAATTTCCCGCAATCGCGTGTGACTGATCACCGCATCGGGTTAACGTTACACAAATTAGAAAGCATTCTCGACGGCGGGCTCGACGAAATCGTCGACAATCTTATTTTGGCCGAGCAAACCGAGTTGCTGCAGAAAGTGGAGTAACGTCTATGTGTCAAACGGTTGAAGAAGCCCGCAGGTGGGCTTCTTCCTTTTTACAGCGTGCCGGCATTAGCGAAAGGGAGTCGCAATTTGCGGCAGAGCGGTTGTTGCGGCATTTATTGCAGTGGGAGCGGGCCCGCTTTTTTGCGTATCGCGAGACACAACTGCCCCCGAAGTTGTGGCCTAAGTATGAACGCTTAATTATGGAACGGGCGGCGGGCGCGCCGTTACAACATCTCGTAAAGTATCAAGAGTTTTACGGGCGCGACTTTCGCGTGTCACCAGACGTGCTTATCCCCCGTCCCGAGACGGAAGTGCTCGTGGAGGAAGTCCTGCAAACGGCGCGTTTCATTTGGGGGGAACAGCCTTGTGCCGTCGTCGACGTCGGCACAGGGAGCGGGGCAATTGCCGTGACATTGGCGGCCGAACAGCCGTCGTGGCAAGTAGCTGCAGTCGATCTATCGCCCGCGGCGTTACGTGTTGCGACACATAATGCCGCGGCACACGGGGTGGGCGAACGCATGCGGTTCTTGGAAGACGATTTGCTGACGTCATTAGTTGCAGACGGCGAACAGTTTGACATCGTCGTCTCCAACCCGCCGTATATTCCCACTGGCGACATTGTCGATCTAGCTGTAGAAGTACGGGAACACGAGCCCCGCCTCGCCCTCGACGGCGGTACGGACGGGCTAGCCGTGTACCGCCGACTGACGGCGATGTTACCTTCGGTTGTGAAAGAGAAAAAAGGCTTGGTCGCCTTCGAAGTCGGAATTTTTCAGAGCGGACACGTCGCACGCTTGCTACAGCAGGCGTTGCCGTTTAGCACGGTGCGTACGATGTCGGATTTACAAGGCATCGCGCGCGTCGTCCTCGCTTCGTGGCAGCTTCATTCGTAAGTCGTCCGTTTATCGCTTTCCTTCTCTGGCCATACTGTTAGCGAGAGAGGGAAAGCGAGGAGAGCGGCATGTATAAAAAATACGTTTACATCGTTTTTGCAATTTTAATATTAATGATCAGTTGGGAAGGGCAAAAAAATGAGGCAGTCGTCGCCGCGGAGGGGACGATTCCGGATGAAGCCATTCGGCTGCGCATCTTAGCTAACAGCGACGATCCGCAAGACCAATGGTTGAAACGGCAAATACGGGACGAGGTCGTAGAGTCCATCGGGCAGTGGACAGGACAGTTGGACGACCTTGCCACTGCGCGAAGAGTGATCGTCGAACGGCTCCCCGAAATCAAACAGCTGGCGGAGCGCATCGTGCGCAAGCACGGTTTCCCTTACCGCGTTGACGTCGATTTTGGCCAGGTCCCTTTTCCGACGAAATTATACGGCCAAACGGTTTACCCGGCTGGCGACTATGAAGCGGTGCGCATCGCGATCGGTGAGGGAAGCGGCGCCAACTGGTGGTGCGTCCTCTTTCCACCTCTCTGTTTCGTCGACATGAGCAATGCCGACGCTGTAGCCGCTGCGCAGCAGACGGAGGAAAAACGAGAGGTAAAAGCGGGCGAACAGTCGTCACTCAGCACCGACAGCGATCAAGTAGAGGTCCGTTTTTTCCTCATCGATTGGTTACTCAGTTTGTTTGACCGTTTAATAGCGACCTTCGCCTGACAGCAGCCGACATACGCATCTCGTCGGCGTTTACAGTACCTGTCCGCTACCGAAACCCTTGATATTTCAAGGGTTTCTCTTTTTTAACTGCATCGACTCTAAAGATTCGGAGCCGAAGCGGTGCAATCGTAGAAAATTAGGGATTTGGGGGCAACACCTGCGTTAGTGCGTTTAGATTGACACAGTTGAGGTTCCCTTGAACAGCGGCGACAACAGCGGAGTAGCGACAGGGCGATTTTGCGCACACAGTTACTTGTGATACGATCGAACTAAGAGTAAAATCAGTAGATCGGGGTATACGAATGGAGACAATAGTTTGGAAGTTATCGGCTGAAGACGGTGTGCAACAGTTACTGCAACACCGTTACATCGAACAGGCTGCCGCAGCGCTAAGGAGAGGGGAACTGGTGGCCTTCCCGACAGAAACAGTGTACGGGCTAGGTGCCGATGCGACGAACGACGACGCAGTAGCAGCTATTTTTGCAGCCAAGGGACGGCCTAGCGACAATCCGCTCATCGCGCACATCGGTTCACACGCCCAACTGGAAACAGTTGTTTCCAGTGTGCCGCCCGTGGCCGAACGGTTGATCGAGCGGTTTTGGCCCGGTCCTCTGACACTCGTCCTCCCTTCGGCAGGGACGGTGTCGCGTAAAGTAACCGCGGGCCTGGCGACAGTCGCCGTACGCATGCCGAGCCACCCGATTGCGCGCGCGCTCTTGCAACAAACGGGGTGTCCGGTCGCGGCGCCGAGCGCCAACCGCTCCGGCCGACCGAGTCCGATTGCGCGCGCGCTCTTGCAACAAACGGGGTGTCCGGTCGCGGCGCCGAGCGCCAACCGCTCCGGCCGACCGAGTCCGACCGATGTCCAGCACGTGCTCGACGATTTGGCTGGACGTATTTATGTCGCGCTCGATGGGGGCGAAACGGGTTACGGCTTAGAATCGACAGTGCTCGATGTGACCGAGTCAACGCCTGTCGTTTTGCGGCCGGGTGGGATTACTTTAGAAGAGCTGCGGGACGCGTTAGGAGACGTTCAGGTCGATCCGTTTTTGCAGCAGCAAAGCGGCACACCGCGTTCGCCGGGGCTAAAGTACCGCCATTACGCCCCGCGCGGAGAAATGACATTAGTTAAAGGGAAGGAACGAGAGATGGTAACGCGTATTCGCGCGTTAACGGAACAGTACCAGCGGGAAGGGTGGAAAGTCGGCGTGTTGACGACAGCGGAGCACCGCAACGCTTACGAGGCTGACGTCGTCATCGCCTGTGGCCAGCGGAGCGAGTTGTCGACAGTTGCCCACGGACTGTACCGCGCCTTGCGGGAGTTTGACGAAGTCGGTGTCGAGCGGGTGTTAGCAGAGACGTTTCCGGAAGTTGGCGACGGCGCAACGATTATGAATCGCCTGCGCAAGGCGGCCGGCGGACGAATCATTTAACAGTTCGCGTAGGCGACCGCAAGTCGCCGCTAGTTGGCTCGGTGGATTGTCCACGTCGTCGCATGATTTGTCCCCTCCGGACATATGTTGTACGAGACATGTGTGCCGGAGGGATGACATGTTTCAAGGACCGGAATACTGGGGTCAATTTTTTACGTTGCTCCTCATTGCTGTCGCACTCGGGATGGACGCTTTTTCTCTCGGTTTAAGTATCGGCATCCGCGGGGTCACGATGCGCAAGGTGTATGTCATAAGCATATTAATCGGCTTTTTTCACTTTTTTATGCCTTTACTCGGGATGCTGATCGGGCACGTACTAAGTGTGGTGACGCGTACGGTCGCCACAAACATTGGCGGTGCCTTGTTGTGTATATTGGGGATCAATATGATCTGGTCGGGCTTAAAAAACGACCGGGAACAGGCGTCGTTGAACGTGTCTTCTGTCGGGGCGACGATTGTATTAGCGCTTAGTGTCAGTGTCGATACACTATCCGCTGGCCTATCGTTCGGTTTGTTTTCGGCTAATGTGTTATTGGCGGTTATATTACTCGGCAGCGGCGGCGCACTCATGGCGGGATTAGGGTTACTGCTCGGGCGCTACGCTAACAAATGGTTAGGGGATTATGGTGAATTAATCGGGGGGGCAATTTTGTGTGGCTTCGGGGTAAAATTTTTACTATAAGTTGAGAGCGATTGACAGAAGGAGGATGAGCTGTGCGCGTGTTATTTGTTTGTACGGGTAATACTTGCCGCAGCCCAATGGCGGAAGGGTTGCTGCGAAAAATCGCGGCAGAAGAGGGTCTGGAGATTGAGGTGAAGTCGGCGGGGGTCGCCGTCACTCCGGGTACTGCTTTTGCCCTCCATGCGCGAACAGTGCTTAAGGAGAAAGGCGCTTCCTTTAAAGGAAAGGCGACGTGGTTGGACGATCCGTTACTCACTTGGGCCGATCTCGTCCTCGTCATGACGAAAGCACACAAGGTCGTTCTATTAGAGCGTTATCCGGCATACGTCGACAAAGTGTATCTATTGAAGGAATACGTAGAAATGCGCGGCGAAATCGCCGACAAGCTCCGGCAACTAGATGAGTTGTATGCTGCAGCAGAGCTAAAACGAGCGCAGTTTTTCGCGGAGAACAAACGGCACCTCGAACAGTTGGAGCGACGGTTCAAACAACAGCAAGCGAAAAGTGGCGAACAACTGGAAAATAATCCCTCTAATGACCAATCTGGGAACCAAACGGACGACGATGCTGAGCAACATGCCAGTGATCAACTCGATGCGCCAACAGGCGAATCGTTCGAGCAGCAATTAGCCCGCTGGCGGGAGCGCTTGTACGAGTTGACCCGACCAGAGGAGGAAAAGATTCGCCAAATCGAAAGGGAGCTACCCGACTTCGACATCGTCGATCCGTTCGGTGGCACGCTAGATGAGTATCGCGCGTGCGGTGAACAATTGGAGACGCTCCTGAGGCGATTTGCCCGACAGTTAAAAAATGACGCTATATAACTTCACAGCTAAATTCGTTATAATAATTGACGTGTACGTAAAACCGTAAGGAGGTTCATTACGCATGAAAGTCGTTATCGGTTCTGATCACGGCGGATACCACTTGAAACAAGAAATTAAGGCGGTTTTAGCTGATTTGGAAGTAGAGGTAGAAGACGTCGGCTGCGACTGTACCGATTCGGTCGACTACCCGGATTTCGCCCTTCCGGTCGCGCAAAAAGTGGCAGCTGGAGAAGCGGATCGCGGCATTCTCGTCTGCGGTACGGGGATCGGCATGTCGATTAGCGCGAACAAAGTGAAAGGCATTCGCTGTGCGGTCGTTTCCGATCCGTATTCGGCGCGCATGAGCCGCGAACATAACGATGCGAACGTGCTCGCGCTCGGTGAACGCGTCGTCGGTCCGGGACTCGCTCACGACATCGTTAAAACGTGGATGGAAACGCCGTTCGCCGCCGGGCGACACGAGCGTAGACTCTGTAAAATAAGCGATATCGAGGCGGTAGACGGCGGTGACGAAGCATGACAACCGGGTTGGCGGAGCAAGTGGCACAAGTGCTGGGCGAGCTCCGTGCAGTCGCTAAGCTTACGGCGAACGACTTACTCGTGTTAGGTGTAAGTACGAGTGAAGTGGGTGGTGCACACATTGGCACGTCTAGCAGCGGTGAAGTAGCTGCGGCTATTTTGCAAGGCGTGGAGAACGTGCGCAAGCAGCACCCGTTCCACCTCGCGGTGCAATGCTGCGAACATTTGAACCGCGCCCTCGTCGTCGAGCGGCGGACACTCGAACAGTTTGCTCTTACTGAAGTATCTGTCGTACCCGTTCCGAATGCCGGCGGGGCGATGGCTGCTCATGCCTACCGCCATTTGCCGGACGCCGCTGTCGTCGAAAGTGTACAAGCCCACGCGGGGATCGACATTGGGGACACACTGATCGGCATGCACTTAAGGCCAGTCGTCGTACCGGTGCGCCCGACCCTTCAGACGATTGGCCGCGCACATGTGACGATGGCGCGCACGCGCCCGAAACTTATCGGCGGCGCGCGGGCCGTATACGCGTAAGATGCTAGACTATAAGCAATTTGCTTCTTAGGAGGAGATGTGGTTGCAACACGTTCGGCAAAAAGATCCGCAAGTAGCGGACGCGATGGCTCAAGAATTAAAACGGCAACAGGAGAAAATTGAATTGATTGCCTCGGAAAACTTCGTCAGCGAAGCCGTGCTCGAGGCGATGGGTTCGGTGTTGACGAATAAATATGCAGAGGGTTATCCGGGAAGGCGATACTACGGCGGCTGTGAATACGTCGACGTCGTCGAAAATTTAGCGCGCGAACGGGCGAAGCAGTTGTTTGGTGCAGACCACGCAAACGTGCAGCCCCACTCGGGATCGCAGGCGAACATGGCAGTCTATTCAGCTGTGCTGCAGCCGGGCGATAAAGTGCTCGGGATGAATTTAGCGCACGGCGGTCACTTGACCCACGGGAGCCCGGTTAATTTTTCCGGCAAGACTTACGATTTTATCGCTTACGGGGTCGATCGGGAGACACATCTCATCGACTACGACGACGTGCGCCGGATCGCCCGCGAACAGCAACCGAAAATGCTCGTCGCCGGCGCGAGTGCTTATCCGCGCAAGATCGACTTCGCCGTACTCGCCGACATTGCGAAAGAAGTCGGCGCCTACTTCATGGTCGATATGGCGCACATTGCCGGTCTCGTCGCCACCGGGCACCATATGAACCCGGTGCCGTACGCCGACTTTGTGACGAGTACGACGCACAAGACGTTGCGCGGACCGCGCGGCGGGTTAATCTTGTGTAAAGAAGAATACGCGAAAGCAGTTGACAAAGTGATCTTCCCCGGTATTCAAGGCGGTCCGCTCATGCACATCATTGCGGCGAAGGCAATTGCGTTCGGTGAAGCGCTGCAAGACCCTTTTAAACAGTATTCGGCCGACGTCATCGCAAATGCGGCAGCTTTGGCCGACGCCTTAATCGAAGAAGGGTTTGACCTCGTCTCTGGCGGCACCGATAACCACTTAGTGCTAATCGACGTCCGCAATCTCGGTTTAACCGGAAAAGTGGCGGAAAAGCTGCTGGACGATGTCGGTATTACTGCCAATAAAAACGGCATCCCGTTCGATCCGGAAAAACCGTTCGTTACGAGTGGGTTGCGCATCGGCACGCCGGCGGTGACGACGCGCGGTTTTGACCGCGAAGCGATGCGGGAGATTGCTGCTATTATAGGCTTAACGTTAAAACAACCGGAAAGTGAAGAGGCACAGCGCGTCGCAAAGCATAAAATTAACGTTCTTTGCAAAAAATACCCACTGTATACGGATTTAACGTATTAATAGGTTGTGAACAGTAAGTGTGCGTAAACAGACGCCAGCCCGTCTTCGCTTATGATAACCATTGACGGCGACGGCGGGGTCTGTCGCACCTTAGGCACCCCGTCGCCGCGCAAACGAAACTCGCGACAAAGTTCTTGTGTGGCAGCTCGTGGGCAGCGGTACGCGTGCAGTCAAGGGGGCAGCTATCTGTAAAAAAAATCGTTAGATGCAAGCATTGGACAAGCGGAGAGTTCCCCGGTAAAATGTTTTAGAAGAACTAGAGGGGATGACTTTTTTTATGAGTAAACTGTACATATTGGACCACCCGCTCATTCAGCACAAATTGACGTACATTCGCGACAAACGGACCGGGACGAAAGAATTCCGCGAGCTCGTCGACGAAGTCGCGACGCTCATGGCTTACGAAATTACGCGCGACATGCCGCTCGAAGAGGTGACGGTAGAAACGCCTGTCGCCGAGGCGACGTGCCAGGTCATCGCGGGAAAAAAACTCGGTCTCGTGCCGATCTTGCGCGCCGGACTCGGAATGGTCGAAGGTATTTTAAAGCTGATCCCGACGGCGAAAGTCGGGCACATCGGTTTGTACCGCGATCCAGAGACGCACGAACCGGTCGAGTACTACTGTAAACTGCCGTCAGACATCGAAGAACGCGAATTAATCGTCATCGACCCGATGCTCGCCACCGGCGGTTCGGCTGCGGCAGCGATTCAGTTGCTCAAAGAAAAAGGGGCGCGAAACATCAAACTGATGTGTTTAATCGCCGCGAATGAAGGCGTGTCTCGCGTGCAAAGTGAGCATCCGGACATCCCGATTTACATCGGCGCCGTCGACGAACACTTAAACGAAAAGCGGTATATCGTGCCCGGACTGGGCGACGCCGGCGACCGGTTATTTGGTACAAAATAACACCTGTCCGTTCACGGAAACGTCACAAATATTTTTGTAGTGCGCACGCGAATTACTTACAATAAAGAGATACGGAGCCATACCTCATCCTATATTTGTGATTTGTTTGACAAACAATAACGCCTATTGTAACATAGCGAAGGGTAGCTTTATTAATTGATAAAGTATCCTAAGTACAAGTGTGGTCGTTTGCGCATAAAAAGCCTGTTAGTGCTGGGTGCGAACTTCTCATGAGGTGCTTCCGTTGCCAAATCCAAAACCGAATCCTTGGCGTGAACTAAGCCTGTTAGGCGCGATAGGCATTAACTTTACGATATGGGTCCTAGGTGGGCTCTTTGGCGGTCGCTCGCTGGATCGTGTGCTCGGGACGCAACCCCTTTTTTTGCTAGTAGGTGTTTTTTTAGGGATTGCGGCGG